>JBQGDG010000087.1:0-3244 GCA_052038935.1 Neorhizobium sp.
CAGAAGGGATAGTCCTCCCGCGACGAGGGCTTGCCGCATTCGGGGCAAGGACGGCCCTTCCTGAGCGGCTCGACCTTGCCGCCCGTCTTGATCGGTTCGGATGTCATTGGAGCAACTCCTTCTATCAGGTATCGGTCGGGCGGCGCACCGCCCGCGGTCCATGCCGGCGATCAGGCTTCCGGCCAGGATGCCGGCACGTCGAACCCCTCGCCCGCGAGCAGCGTCGTCACCTCGAACAGAGGCAGGCCGACCACATTGCTGTAGGATCCGACGAGCTTCTGCACGAAGGCGCCGGCAATGCCCTGGATGGCGTAGGCGCCCGCCTTGCCGCGCCATTGGCCGGAGGCGATGTAGTTCTCGATCTCGCGCGTCGACAGCCGCTTGAAGCGGACCTTTGTCTGCACGACCTTCTGGCGGAACTGGCCGCCCGGCGTGACCAGGCAGACGCCGGTATAGACCCAGTGGCCGCGTCCCGACAAAAGATGCAGGGCCGAGGAGGCCTCTTCGGTATATTCGGTCTTTTCCAATATCCGGCGACCGACGGCGACGACCGTGTCGGCGGACAGGATATAGCTGTGCCGCCAGGCCGGGTCGTCCCTGACCGAGCGGTAGGCGGCCTCGGCCTTTTCGGTGGAGAGGCGCCGGGCGAGCGAGCGGGGATGTTCGGCCCGCTTCGGCGTTTCGTCGATATCCATCGGCATCAGCCGCGCGGGTTCGATGCCCACCTGGTTAAGCAGATCGAGACGGCGCGGCGAACCCGATGCCAGTATCAGCTTTTGTTCAAGCGCCATGGGGCCTAGCTCTGCCGCCGAAACGCTTACTTGAAGCGGTAGGTGATACGGCCCTTGGTCAGGTCGTAGGGCGTCATTTCCACCAGGACCTTGTCGCCGGCCAGAACGCGGATGCGGTTCTTGCGCATGCGGCCGGCCGTATGGGCGATGATCTCGTGCTCGTTCTCGAGCTTCACCCGAAACGTCGCATTCGGCAGCAGTTCCGTGACGACGCCCGGAAATTCAAGGACTTCTTCTTTAGCCATTTACTGGTTTTCTTCCTGTGGTTTGATACGGGTGCGGGGATGAAGCCTCCGCCGGCCCGGAAAATTGGGCGGAAACTACACAATCGTGTCGGCTTTGTGAACCTCGCTTGAAAGCTAATCTTTCAAACGCTCAGCCGCTTGCGGGCGGCGGGCGGCGAATGGGCCTCATGCGCTTGTCGATCAGTCTCCAGAGATGGTCGCGGACCTCGCGATAGGCGGCGAGCCGCTGCTCCCTCGTTCCCGTCGCGACCGTCGGGTCCATGGTCGGCCAGTAGACGACGTCGACGGCGTTGGAACGGGTCAGCTCCAGTGCCGCGTGATGGGCCTCCGGCGTCAGGGTGACGATGAGGTCGAAGAAATCGTCCTCGAGCTCGTCCAGCGTCCGCGGCCTGTGCGGCCGGTTGCGGTTGAGCGAAAGGCCTACTTCCTCGAGCACGGCATCGACGAAGGGATCGGGTTCGCCGGACCGGACGCCGGCCGACTGTATGTAGATATCGGGTTGCAGCAGGCTCTTTGCAATGGCCTCGGCCATCGGCGAGCGGATCGAATTGTAGCCGCACATGAAGAGGATGGCCGTCGGGATGCCGATGGTCTGCTTCCGGTTCGGCGGTTCGACTGCCATCGTCAGCCACGCCAGTAGAGCACGCAGACGAGCGTGAACAGGCGCCGCGCCGTATCGAAATCGACGTCGATCTTGCCGTCGAGCCTGTCCATCAGGGTCTGCGAACCTTCGTTGTGGATGCCGCGGCGCCCCATGTCGATCGCCTCGATGCGGGAGGGCGTGGCGGTCTTGATCGCCTCGTAATAGCTCTCGCAGATCATGAAGTAGTCCTTGATGATCCGCCGGAAGGGCGTCAGCGAAAGAATGTGGGTGGCCACCTCGTCGTCGGCCTGGGTGGTGATCGAGAGCACCAGCCTGGAATTGGCCAGCGACAGGCGCAGCTTGTAGGGCCCTCCCTCGTGGCCGAAGGGCGTGAAGGAATTCTCCTCGACCAGATCGAAGATGGCGACGGCGCGCTCGTGCTCCACGTCGGGGGTCGACCGCCCAATCGTGTCGTCCAGAACGACATCGGAAAGACGAAATTCCCCCTTGGCCATGGTCAATCCCCGTCGTTCAGGGTGTCGCCGTTCAGGCGGATGGCGACCGAGCGGGCATGGGCGTCCAGCCCCTCCGACGTCGCCAGCGTGATGGCTGCCGGGGCCAGACGGCGCAGCTGTTCGGGTCCGAGCCGCAGGATCGAGGTGCGCTTGACGAAATCGAGCACGCCGAGGCCCGAAGAGAACCTCGCGGACCGCGCCGTCGGCAGGACGTGGTTGGAACCGCCGACATAATCGCCGATCACCTCCGGCGTGTGGCGGCCGATGAAGATCGCGCCGGCATTGCGGATGCCTGGCATCAGCGCATCCGGATCGGCGACGGCGAGTTCGAGATGTTCGGCGGCGATGCGGTTGGCCAGCGGCAGTGAGGCAGCCAAATCCTCGACGAGGATGACGGCGCCGAAATCCCGCCAGCTCGCCGACGCCGTCTCGCCGCGCGACAGGGTCTTCAGCTGCCGCTCGACGGCCGCCTCCACCGCGCGGCCGAAATCCGCATCGTCGGTCATCAGGATCGACTGGGCGCCGGCATCGTGTTCGGCCTGGGCGAGAAGATCGGCGGCGATCCAGTCGGGATCGTTGTCGCCCTCGGCGATGACCAGCACTTCCGAAGGGCCGGCGATCATGTCGATACCGACCGTGCCGAACACCTGGCGCTTGGCGGCGGCCACATAGGCGTTACCGGGGCCGACGATCTTGGCGACCGGCGCAATCGTCTCCGTGCCGTAGGCGAGTGCCGCTATCGCCTGGGCGCCGCCGATCCGGTAGATCTCGCTGACGCCGGCGATACGGGCCGCGGCAAGCACGGCCGGGTTGATCCTTCCGCCGCCGGCCGGCACGACCATGACGAGGCGCGGCACGCCGGCAACCCTCGCCGGGACGGCATTCATCAGGACCGAACTCGGATAGCTCGCGGTGCCGCCCGGGACATAGAGCCCGACCGCCTCGATCGCGGTCCAGCGCGAGCCGAGGCCGACGCCGATCGCATCCTCGTAGATATCGTCCTTCGGCATCTGGCGGGCGTGGTGTCTTTCGATGCGCTCGGCGGCAAGTCGCAGCGCATCGATCACATCGGGAGCGGTTTCGGCCACCGCGGCATCGATCTCGGCTTCG
>JBQGDG010000088.1:0-1925 GCA_052038935.1 Neorhizobium sp.
ATCGTATTTCCAGATCTGCTTGCCCGTCGTCGCATCGAGCGCGATCGCCCAGTTGTGCGGCGTGCAGAGATAGAGGCTGTTGCCGACCTTGAGCGGCGTCACCTGATAGGTGGTCTCGCCGACGTCGTCGGGCAGTTTCACATCGCCGGTCTGGTAGCGCCAGACCTCCTGGAGATCGGCGACATTCTCGACATTGATCTGGTCGAGGGGCGAATAGCGCTGCCCGTAGGGGGTGCGGCCGTACTGGTGCCAGTCGCCATCCGGCACGTTGCCGCCGAGCGTCGGCGCTGCCGCCACCTTTTCCTCCGGCAGTTCGCCGCTGCGATCGAGCGGATCGACGAACATCGACACGATGGCGACGACGAGCGACAGCATCACGGCACCGATCAGGGGTCTGGCGCTGGCGCCGTAGCGCTTGCCCGTCGGGCTTGTAAAGCCGAGCGGCCGGCGGATCCAGGGCATCAGCAGCCATAGGCCGAGAAGGATGACCACGCCGCCGCGCGGACCGAGCTGCCACCAGTCGAGCCCGACTTCCCATATGGCCCAGCCGAGCGACAGGAGCACGATCACGGCGTAGAGATGCAGCGCCTGCGCCTTGCGCATGAAGAGAAGCACGGCCGTCAGCAGGAAACCCAGTCCGCAGAGAAGATAGAAGGCGCTGTCGCCGAGCGACAGAAGATATCCGCCGCCGACGGCCAGCACGAGGCCCATCAGCGCGACGACGACAGCAGTGATACGAATAGCCATAGACGACCCCGTCTTCATGAGCAGATGCCACGGGCGCAAAACCACGCCTCGCGCCGGTGAGCCCGGCCCCGAACGAAGTTCCCGGGCCAATTGGACGCTTGCGGTTTGAATTAGGCGGAACAGATGGAAAGGACAGAGGTTGGGAGAGCGAAAAGGAAACAATGATGCTTACCTGCGCCTGGTGGCTGGCGGCGGAACTGCGCCTCGTCTCGCCGAAGCTGGTCGTCGCGTCGGGCGCGACCGCACTCCATTCGCTGTGCGGCCGCAATGCCAAGGTGAAGCACGACCGCGGCACGGTCTTGAAAACGGGCAACGGGCTATATGTTCTGGTGACGATCCATCCTTCCGCCTGCTGCGAAAGATGCGGCAGCCCGACGCCGAGCGCGAGCGTCGCCAGTTCATCGAAGACTTGAAGAAGATCACGGAATTTCTGGAGTAAACATGCCATACGAACTTTATTACTGGGACGGCATTCAGGGCCGCGGCGAATTCGTCAGGCTCGCACTGGAGGAGGCCGGCGCCAAATATATCGACAAGGCGCGCACGTCACCCGGCGCCCAGGCGATGATGGAGTTCCTCAAGGGCAGCAACGGCACCGACCAGATGCCGTTTGCGCCGCCGTTCCTCAAGGACGGCAATCTCGTCGTTTCGCATGTCGCCAACATCCTCTTCTATCTCGGCCCCAAACTCGGCCTCGTGCCGGCAGACGAGGCCTCGCGCCATTTCGCCAACGGCCTGCAGCTGACGATCACCGATTTCGTCGCGGAAGCGCATGATACGCATCACCCGATCAGCACCGGCGCCTATTACGAAGACCAGAAGGAGGAAGCGAAGGCGCGCTCGGCCTCCTTCATCAAGGACAGGATCCCGAAATTCCTCGGCTATTTCGAAAAGGTGATAGGACGGAACGCATCGCAGAGCGGCTTTGCGCTGGGCGACGCGCTGACCTATGTCGATTTGTCCCTGTTCCAGGTCGTCGAAGGGCTTCGCTACGCCTTCCCGAAGGCGATGAAGACGGCGAGAGCGGATTATCCGAAGCTTTCGGCGCTGCATGATCGGGTTGCGGAACGGCCGAACATCATTGCCTACCTGCAGTCGGACCGCCGCCTGGAGTTCAACGAATCCGGCATCTTCCGCCACTATCCGGAACTGGATTCGGACGGCGAGTGATCGCCGCC
>JBQGDG010000089.1:0-41158 GCA_052038935.1 Neorhizobium sp.
GCCACTTCCGCACCGGCCCGCCATATGCGCTGATCGCTGGAGGTGATGGTGATCAGCTTGTCGAGGAAGCCGAAGTCGACGCAGATATAGGCGAGCACCGCCCAGGCGAGCGCGGCCGCCGCCGGCAGCATCGACGTTCCCTTGACGACGAAGAGAATGGTGAGAAACACGGCCAGAAGGCCGGCAATGCCGAGCACGATACCGCGATAGAGCGTGAAGGAGTTGACCGTGTCCTTGTAGGCGTCCGGCTCCCAGAGATAGATCTGCGGCAGCGAAGGCGTCGCGAGTTCCGCGACGAAGGTGATCGTCGCGCCCGGATTGAGCGTGATGCGGAAGACGTCGTCGTCGTCGCTCGGCACGCGATCGAGCGAAAAGCCTTCCGAAGGCGTGATCGCGATGATGCGCTGGGAGCCGAGATCCGGCCAGAAGACGTTGGAATCGACAAGGCGGAAATGCGGCGCGACGATGACGCGTTCGAGCTGTTCTTCCGAAACGTTGGTGAGCGCGAACACGGCCCAGTCGCCCTGGTGGCTCGGCGAGCTGGAACGCACCTCGATGCGCCTGCGGATGCCGTCGGCGCCGGCGGCGGTCGAAACCTGGAAGGCCTCGCCCTGATTGGCATAGATGTCGGTCGTCGCGGTAAGATCGAGGGCAGTGTCGTCACGGGAGATCTTGACCGGCTCGGCGGCGCGAAGCGGCGTCAGTCCGAACGCCAGGAGCGCGAGGATGGTCAGGAGCAGGATCTTGAGCCCGAAGGCCCGATACGCAATACGCGAATACATACCGTCGATCATGGCTTTAGCATTTTCCCGAATTCGCCGTCGTCCGGCAACCGGGAAAACATCACATGGTCACGCCATTCGCCATTGATTTTAAGATATTTTCGCAAAAGACCTTCCCGTTCGAAGCCGGCTTTTTCAAGAAGCCGGATACTTTTCCAGTTGTCCGGAATACAGGCTGCCTCGATCCGGTGCAACTGAAGTCCACTATGGATATAGGGGATAGCCACCTTCAATGCGGCCAACATATGGCCTTGGCCGGCATGCCTTTCCCCCATCCAGTAGCCGATCATGCAGCTCTGCGCCGCGCCCCGGCGGATGTAGCCGATCGTCAGGCCTCCGAGGAGGACCATGTCGTCGCGGCGGAAAAGCAGCATCGGGATGGCGAGGCCCGACGCATATTCCTGGCTGCCGCGCACGACGCGGGCGCGAAACGCGCTTTCCGTCAGCTCGTCCGAGCGCCAGACCGGCTCCCACGGCTGAAGGAAGGCACGGCTTTCCGAGCGCAGCGAGAACCACTGCTTGTAATCGGAATAGAGCGGCAGCCGCAGCAGATGGTCCGGGCCGGTGAGCTCCAGGATTTCCGGCTGCCGGGACAAGAACCGAAACACCGATCTCCCCATCCTGCACCTGCTCCGGAATCCTCGGCGGCTCAGCCGGCCGCCTTCGCCTCGACGACAGGGGAGGACAGTGCCGAGGAAATCTCCGCCATGGGGGCGAGCTTCTCGATCGGCCCGACGGCGGAAAGCGTCGGGACGGTGTCGAAGAACAGCCGGCCGGCAAGATCCGTCAGGCGCTGGGTGGTGATGCCCTCGAGCCTTTCCATCATTTCCTCGTTGGGGATGGAGCGACCGTAGAGGATCATCTGCCGGGCGATCTGGCCGGCGCGGGCGGCCGGGCTCTCCTGGCCCATCAGCAGCTGGGCGCGGATTTGCGCGCGTGCCCGGTCGATCTCGACCTGATGGATGGTCTCGGAGGATTTGCGCAGCTCGTCGATGATGACGGGGATCAGCGTCGGCAGTTCGTCGCCGCCGGTCGCGGCATGGATGCCGAAGATCCCGGTATCGGAAAAGCCCCAGTGGAAGGCATAGACAGAATAGCAGAGCCCGCGGTGTTCGCGCACTTCCTGGAAGAGCCGGGACGACATGCCGCCGCCGAGGATGTTGGCCAGGATCTGCGAACAGTAGAAATCGCGCATGTGATAGGCCTTGCCCTCGAAACCGAGCAGGACCTGCGTATCCATGAGATCGCGTTCCTCGCGCACGTCGCCGCCGGTATAGCGGGCCGCCTCGAAGACCGGCGGTGCGCTCGGCGTCCGGGGAAGGCCGGCGAAGCGTTCCTCGACCTGTTTGCAGAATGTCTGGTGGTCCACGGCGCCCGCCGCCACGACGAACATCCGGTCGGTCGTGTAGTTGCGCGACAGATAGTTGCGGATCTGGGAGGGCTTGAAGCTCTTGACCCGTTCCGGCGTACCGAGGATCGCCCGGCCGATCGTCTGGTCGCGATAAGCGGCGGCCGAGAAATGATCGAAGACGATGTCGTCGGGCGTGTCGTTGGCCGCGTTGATCTCCTGCAGGATCACGTGTTTCTCGCGCCGCAGTTCTTCGGCGTCGAATTCGGATTCCGTCAGGATGTCGGCGAGAATGTCCACGGCCAGCGGCACATGGTCCTTGAGCACGCGGGCGTAATAGGACGTCGTTTCGGTCGAGGTGGCGGCATTCAGCTCGCCGCCGACGTCCTCGATCTGTTCGGCGATGTCGCGGGCGCTGCGTCGCTTCGTTCCCTTGAAGGCCATGTGTTCGAGGAGATGGGCGATGCCATGTTCCTCTTCCGTCTCGTTGCGGGATCCCGATTTGATCCACACGCCCAGCGCGACGCTTTCCAGATGGGGCATGCTTTCGGTAACGACGGTCAGCCCGGAGGGAAGCCGGGTAATCTCTACATTCATGTTACAACTTTCCGGCGCCGTCGTTATTTGGCCCGGGCGTGCTTGCCGATGAATGTCTCAACGGCCTTCAGCTCAGGTTCCAGGATATCGAAGCGCTCCTCCCTTTGCATGAGATCAGCGAGCCATGATGGGAGGGCGGGCTCAATTCCGCAAGCGGATTTTACCGCGGCCGGAAATTTGGCCGGATGCGCGGTGGCGAGCGTCACCATCGGGCTCGACGGCCTGGCGTTCTTCGAAGCGACGAAAACGCCGGTTGCCGTATGCGGATCGAGCAGGTAGCCGGTCGCCGAAAGCGTCTCGCTGATCGTCTTCGCCACCTGGCGTTCGGTGGCGCGACCGGCTCGGAACTTGCGCTTGATCGATTTCAGCGCCGATGCCTCGATCTCGAAGGCGCCGGATTGCTTCAGCCCGTCCATCGAGCGGCGCACGGCCGCGGCGTCGCGGTCGTATGCCTCGAACAGCAGCCGCTCGAAGTTCGACGAGATCTGGATGTCCATCGACGGAGAGGTCGTCGCCTTGACCTCGCGCATCTCGTAGCGCCCGGTCTTGAGGGTGCGGGCGAGAATGTCGTTGTCGTTGGTGGCGATCACCAGCCGGTCGATCGGCAGGCCCATCTTCCTGGCGACGTAACCGGCGAAGATATCGCCGAAATTGCCGGTCGGGACCGTGAACGAAATCTTCCGGTCCGGCCCGCCGAGCGACAGCGAGGCGGTGAAGTAGTAGACGACCTGCGCCATGATGCGCGCCCAGTTGATCGAGTTGACGCCGGAAAGCTTGACGCGATCGCGGAAGGCCGCGTCGTTGAACATCTCCTTCACGAGGTTCTGGCAGTCGTCGAAATTGCCGTTCACCGCGATCGCATGGACATTGGCTTCGCTGGAGGAGGTCATCTGCCGCTGCTGGACGGGCGAGACCTTGCCATGCGGGAACAGGATGAAGATGTCGGTGCGCTCGCGTCCGGCGAAGGCGTCGATCGCGGCGCCGCCCGTGTCGCCCGATGTGGCGCCGACGATCGTTGCCCGCTCGCCGCGCTCGGCAAGGACATGGTCCATCAGGCGCGCGAGCAACTGCATCGCCACGTCCTTGAAGGCGAGCGTCGTGCCGTGGAAGAGTTCGAGGATGAAGTCGTTCGGACCGATCTGCACCAGCGGAACTACCGCCGGATGCCGGAAGGTCGCATAGGCTTCGTCGATCATGGCCTTCAGCACGTCGTCGGCGATCTCGCCGTCGACGAAGCGGGAGAGGATCTCGAAGGCGACGTCCTGGTAGGATTTCCCGCGCAGGCCGCGAATCTCCTTCTTCGAAAGGGTCGGCCATTCGCGCGGGACATAAAGACCGCCATCCTTCGCGAGCCCGGCCATGAGCGCGTCACGGAAGCCGAGAGCGGGCGCGTTGCCCCGGGTAGAAATGTAATCCACGACCTTGATTCCCTGATCGATTTTTGTTCCAGCGGCTGATATAGACTATCGAAATGGGCGGTGAAAGGCCGGAATACGACGTGCCGGCATCGCCATTCGAAACGAGGCTGCAAAGGGTTGAGTAACGTGGTTGGCAAGTTCTCTCGCGGTTTTCTGGCGGTATCTCTGGCGACTATTCTTGCTGGCTGCAATTCTTCCTCTCCGGGCCTCGGCCTCGGCTCTTCCTCCGCCGATGCCAACGCGCAGCCCGTAACGCCCGTCGTGCAGGCCTATTGCCCGCAGGTGGTCATGCTGGAGCAGAATGCCTTCCATCGCTCCTACGCGAGGGGCGGTCAGGACGATCCGCAAAAGCTGATCTACCAGGCCTCGCTCGCCGATGCGACGCGCCAGTGCACGGCAAACGAAACCACGCTGACGATCAACGTCGTCGCCCAGGGCCGCGTCGTGCAGGGCCCGGCCGGAACGCCCGGCTCCGTCACCCTGCCGATCCTCGTCGAAGTGGTGGATGGCGACAATGTCATCTATTCGCAGAAGGTGGCATTCCCCGTCGACATGCCGGCCGGCGGCACCCAGTTCATCTTCAACAAGGCCGACGTGCAGATCCCGAACGGTCAGGGCGGCGCCTCGCGCTTCACCCGCGTGCGCCTAGGCTTCGACAATGCGCCGGCAGGCAAGGGCAAGCGGTCGTAGCACCGCCGCCTTTTCCGGCGGGATGTCGTTAAACCTCGGTTAACCATAATTCCTTACTTCATATTAGCAGATCGTCAGGGGCCGCCCGGTTTCTGGTCGGGTCCCAATGAGGTCGGGAATGTTTGCTCCAGCTGTTCTGGCGGGCGCGAAGCGGCGCTTGCGGCTTTGCACGGCCATCGTCTCGCTGGCATCGCTGCTTCCCGCTGCCGTATCGGCGCAATCCCTGTGGACGGGCGCCGCGGGCGACAATGATTTTTCCAACGGAGCCAACTGGTCCACCGACCCGAATGCGCCCGGCGCAAGCGACGGGGCGGCAATCGGATCCGGGGCGCCGACCGTTTCCGCCGATGCGACCGTCGACACGGTCGATGTTACGGGCGGAACTCTGCGCGTGGAGGCGGATCTTGCCGCTGCCGGCGGCACGAGGCTGTCCGATGCCGGGCGCATCGAGATCTCCACCGATGGCCGACTCGCCTCCGATGTCGGGATGACCGGCGGTTATCTCGGCATATCCGGCACGCTGGACGGTCGTCTGTCGGCCGCAGGCGGCGAGATCATCAATGACGGGATGATCACAGGCGAGACCTTCATCGACGGTGCCGAGTTCACCAACAACGGTTCCCTTGCCGATCTGGTTGTCGGCTCGGGCAGCTCGGTCGCCAACAACGGCGCAGGCGTGGTGTCCGGCGCGACCTCGATCGTCGATGGCGCGCTGACCAACAGCGGCAGCCTGAACGGCGTCGATGTCGGCGGTGCCGGCACTCTCGTCAACAATTCCACCGGCAGGATCGTTTCCGTCACCAACGCCGGCGAGGCATCGAATGCCGGCACGATCGGATCGCTGACCAATACGGGCGGGACGTTTTCCAACAACGACGGCGGGACGATCACCGGCCGGACGGTCGTCACCGGCGGCACTGTGACGAACAATTTCGTCGTGACCGAGGTGGACGTGGCGGCGGCGGCCGCCTTCATCAACAATAGCGGCGCGACCGCGGGTGCGGTGGTCAATGCCGGCACGTCGTCGAATGCCGGAACCGTCGCGTCCCTTGAAAATACCGGCGGCACCTTTCTCAATGACGGCATCATCACCGGCAGCACGACGGTCGCTGGCGGCACGGTAACGAACAACTTCATCGTCTCCGACGTGGACGTGGCGGCCGCCGCCACCTTCGTCAACAATCGCGGCGCCATCGCCGGGGCCGTGACTAATGCCGGCGCCTCGTCGAATGCCGGTACCGTGGTGTCGCTGACCAATAGCGGCGGCACCTTCCTCAACGACGGGACCATTACCGGCAGCACGACCGTCAGCGCCGGTACGGTGACGAACAATTTCGTCGTGACCGACGTGGATGTGGCGGCTGCTGCCGCCTTCATCAACAACAGCGGGGCGAGCGCAGGTGCGGTGACCAATGCCGGCACGGCGCTGAACGCCGGCATGATCGCTTCTCTCGCAAATAGCGACGGCACGTTCATCAACAATGCCGGCGGAACGATCACCGGCCGGACGGTCGTCACCGGCGGCACGGTGATCAACAATTTCGTCGTTACCGATGTCGACGTGGCCGATGCTGCGGCCTTCGTCAACAATGCGACCGGCATTGCCGGTGCGGTGGTCAATGCCGGCACCTCTTCCAATGCCGGGACCGTCGCATCTCTGGTCAATACGCGCGGCATCTTCGCCAATACGGGCACGATTTCCGGCGATGCCACCGTCAACGGTGGCACGCTTCTCAATGACGGAACGGTTTCCGGTTCCGTCGATATCGGGCCGGACGGCATTCTCGCCGGCACCGGCGCACTCGGCGGTCTCACCGTCGGCAATGGCGGCACGCTCTCGCCGGGGCCGGGCATCGCGACGATCGCCGTTGCCGGAGACGTCGCTTTCGAAAAGGGCTCGGTCTTCGAAGTCGAGACGGATGCCTCCGGTCTCAACGATCGCCTCGATGCCGAAGGGGCCGTGACGATCAAGGGCGGCAGGGTGCAGGTACTGGCGGGCAACGGCACCTACTCGCCGGCGACAACCTACACCATCCTGACGGGTGAAAGCGTCACCGGCGCCTTCGACGACGTCACCACCGATCTCGCCTTCCTGTCCCCGACGCTCTCCTACGGCGACGATGCAGTCACGCTCGGCCTATACCGCAACGATGTCGATTTCGCCGATGTCACCGAAACCCCGAACGGACGCGCCACCGCCGAAGCCGTGCGTTCGCTCGGTCCCGCCAGCCCGGTATTCCTCGGCGTACTGCCGCTCAATGCAGACGGCGCTCGTGATGCATTCGGCCAGCTCAGCGGAGAGCTGCATGCTTCGCTGAAGGGCCAGATCCTGCAGGACAGCCGGTTCGCCCGTGATGCCGTGATCGATCGGGTCAACGGCGCGCTGCCGGTCAGGCAGTCGGAAGACGGCGCCGCCAGCTTCTGGATGACCGGCGTGGCCTCCATGGGCAGGGTCGACGGCGACGGCAATGCTGTCGGCATCGACAGCCACGCGGCCGGCGTTCTCGCGGGTATCGATGGCCAGGTTTCCGACTATTGGCGGTTCGGTGGCCTGCTGGGCTACACCAATGCCTCGGCCGGCCGCGATGCCGACTGGGACAGCTTCCATGCGGGTCTCTACGCCGCCGCCGAATGGGGCGGCCTGTCTTTCACCGGCGGCGGGATCTATTCGAGAAACGATATCTCGACGAGGCGCAATCTTGCCTTCGGCACCTTTGCCGACGAACTCGAGGCGGCTTACGGAAGCTCGACGCGTCAGGTCTTTGCCGACCTCGCCTGGAAGGAGAGCGTGGGGCCGTTGGCCCTCGCGCCGTTCGCCAACATCGCCTACGTCAACCTCGATACGGACGGCTTCCGCGAAAAGGGTGGCGCGGCGGCACTTTCCGGTGAAGGCGGCACGGATGATGTGATTACCACCACGCTCGGCCTGCGTTGGTCGGCGGATGTGGCGGCCGGCGATCTGCCCGTGACACTGTCCGGCATGCTAGGCTGGAGGCGTGCGATCGGCGACCTGACCCCATCCTCGCGATTTGCCTTTTCCACCGGCAGTCCGTTCATGATCGAAGGTGTGTCTCTGCCGCGCGACGCAGCCGTCGTCGAGGCATCCGTTTCCGCACGCCTTTCGAAGACGGCCCGCCTGAAGATCACCTATGCCGGCGAGTTCTCGCAATCCTTCGCGGCGCATGCGGCGAAGGCCGGCCTCGTCGTCAATTTCTGACGGGTATCAGATCGCGCCGGCCCATTCGCCGAGGGCGGCGACCACTGCGGGCAGGTCGACCATGCGCGAGATGACGGTCTCGGCGCCGGCGTCCGTCAGCTTGTCGGCGTGGCTGGGATAGGTGTGCGACGCGCCGGTGAAGCCGACGACCCGCATCCCGGCGGCGACAGCGCCATGGATGCCGTGGGTGGAATCCTCAATGACGAGGCAACGCGACGGCTTGACGCCGAACTGTTCTGCCGCATGCAGGAAGATGTCCGGCTTCGGCTTGACCCTGTCGGCCCCGAGATCCTTTGCAGAATAGATATGCGGGGCGAAATACGGCTTCAGCCCCACCTTGGTCAGCATCATGTCCAGCCGCTGGCTCGACGAGTTCGAGCAGATGCAGCGTTGCGTCGTGAGGCGGGCAAGCGCGAACTTGACGCCTTCGATGATCTTGACGTCGCGCTCGAGCCGCACGTCGAGCAGCTTTTCCGACTTGTCGATCAACGAGGCGGACAGCGGGATGTCGACTTCCTTCTCGACGGCCAGAAGAATGTTCTTCCAGGTCATGCCGGCGAAGCGCTCGCCCATTTCCTCGACGCTGATCGGATAGCCCGCATCGGTCAGCAGTTTCGATTCGACCTGGGCCGCGATGATTTCGGAATCGACGAGCACGCCGTCGCAGTCGAAGATGATGAGGTCGAAACCGCTCATTGGAAGTACCTTTGGGGAAAACTCTCGACGAAGGGGGATAGGGGCCATCTACACGAGGGCCGGGACGGAAACAATCCGGAGCGCTCTATTCCACCGGAAAAAGGGCCAGAAAACGGCGTTCGCCCTCCGGAGAAAAGATCACCGCCCGGCTTTCCCCGCTGCGCCTTGCCCAGCCCATCTGGAACAGATGGCCGAGCAGCGCCTTGCCGAGCGAACCCGCCAGATGCGACCTGCGTTCGCTCCAGTCGAGACAGGATTTGCACAGCGGCCTGCGGCCGGCCGCAAGGCTCGCAAGGTCGATACCGAGCGATCCGAATTGCGCGTGGCCTCTCTGCGTGACCTTCAGGTTTTCCCCGTCGCTCTCGATCTCGCCGCGGCAGACGAGACTGTCGAGCATCCGCACACCGTAGTCGCCCGCCAGATGATCGTAGCAGACCCGCGCCTTGCGCAGGGCCGGATCCCTGGGGCCTGGCCGGTAGCGCAGATGACCGCGGCTCGCGGCAAAGCCCATCATGGTTTCGATCAGCCGAGCCGCGGCCTCGTCGGCCAGCGCGAAGTAGCGATGCCTGCCCTGTTTGCGCTGGGCAAGCAGGCCGCCCGCCTCGAGCTTTGACAGATGGGCGCTCGCAGTCTGCAGCGTGATGCCACCGACCGCCGCGAGCTCCGTCGCGGTCAGCGCCCGTCCGCCGGAAAGCGCCGCCAGCATGTTGGCGCGCGCCGGGTCGCCGATCAGCGCCCCGATCTGCGCGATGTCGGGACCTTCGTTCATGCGTCGCCTCCGTTCATACTTCGATCGTAGACGAAGCATTCCGGCTCCGCAACATGGCACAACGTTCCCGTCATCAGGAATGTACGAAAGGGAAATGCCATGATCACCTGTTTCATCCGCTACGAGATCGATCCGTTCGGCAAGGACAAGTTTGCCGACTACGCCCGAGTCTGGGGCCAGGCCATTCCCCGCAACGGCGCCGACCTGATCGGCTATTTCGCCCCGCATGAAGGCTCCGCGACGATCGCCTACGGCGTCTACAATATCGATAGCCTCGCAGCCTACGAGGCCTATCGTGCCCGGTTGGCGGCGGATCCGCTCGGCCGGGAGAACTACGAATTCGCCAGGCGCGAGCGTTTCATCCTCAGGGAGGACCGCATCTTCCTGAAGAACGTATCGCTGCCGCATGCCGCGCCGGTGATGCCATGATCGCCGTCATCTTCGAAGTCGTCCCCTATATGGGCGAGCGCCATCGTTATCTGGATCTCGCCGGCGACCTGCGCTGCGAACTGGAAAAGATCGACGGCTTCATCTCGATCGAGCGGTTCGAGAGCCTGACGATGCGCGGCAAGCTTCTGTCCCTGTCCTTCTGGCGCGACGAGGAAGCCGTGCGGCAATGGCGCAATCTCGAAGCCCACCGGGCAGCGCAACGGGCCGGCCGCAACGGCATCTTCGCCGATTACCGGCTTCGGATCGGCCATATTCTGCGTGACTACGGCATGTCGGAACGGGCGGAGGCCCCGTCCGACAGCAGGGCCGTCCACGCATCCTGAAACGCGCGTCGGCCCTCGTCACGGGCCGTAGCGTGTTTCGGCGAGATCGAGTTCCCGGATGAGCTTGCGGGCTATGTCCTCGGAGAGTTCGTTTGTCCGGCTCAGGCGGATGAGCTCGTCGCGTTCGGCCGTGAGCGCGGCGAGTCGCAACCGCCTCTCCACCTCGTCCATCCTGCGGGCCGTGTCCGCCTCGTCGCCGAGTTTCGATCGCCCCTGTATGCGCTTGCGGTAGAGCGCCATCAGCGGGTTGCCGACGTCGCCGAAGACATCCGCATCGGTGCGCCCGTCGCTCATGGCATGCTGCAGTTTGTCGATCGTCAGGATCGCTGCCTCGGCGGCGGCGATGCGCGCCATGTCCTCCTCGCGGTGATGGTCCGGTTCTGGCGGCAGGGCCAGGTCGCGCAGCAGGTAGGGCAGGCCGATGCTGGCGACGACCAGCGAGACGATGATGACGCCGGCGGCGAGGAAGATGACGAGATCGCGGGCCGGGAAGGGGCTGCCGTCGTCCATGGCCAGCGGCAGGGTCAGGATACCGGCCAGCGTGATGGCGCCGCGCACGCCGGCAAGCGAGGTGGCGACGATAAGCCGCCAGGGCGGGCGCACGACGGTCTCGCGGCGTCGTGACGCGCGGTACATGTTGAAATGCAGCGACACCCACACCCAGACGAAGCGCAGCACGGCGAGTGCGACATTGATCGCCAGCACATAGGCGATCAGCCAGACCGGATGCATGTGGCCGGTCTCGACCACCACCCGCGCGGCGTCCGACACGATGCGCGGTAGCTGCTCGCCGAGCAGCACGAAGATGACGCCGTTCAGCGAAAACTGCACCGTGTCCCAGACCGTGCTCCGTTGTACCCGGGTGGCGGCGAGCGCCCTTCCGCTCAACTCCTCGTAGCTCATGGTGATGCCGGCGGCGACGGCGGCGAGGATGCCGGAACAATGCAGGTGCTCGGCGAGCAGATAGGCGCCGAACGGGATGAGGAGGCTGATGAGGATCTGGGTTCCCGGTTCCTCGCCGAGCTTGCGGGAGACGTATTCCTTGCCCTTCATCACCAGCCAGGTGAAGCCGAAGCCGATGACGATGCCGCCGATTGCCAGCCAGAGGAACGTCTCAACCGCTGAAGTCAGGGAGAAGCTGCCCGTCAGCGCCGCCGCCACGGCAAACCGCATGCAGACGAGGCCCGAAGCATCGTTGAGCAGCGATTCGCCTTCCAGGATATGCATCAGCCGTTTCGGGATGGGCACGCGGGCGGCGATCGCCGAAACCGCGATCGGATCGGTCGGCGAAAGAATGGCGGCAAGCGCGAAGGCGACGGCCAGAGGAATGGCGGGCAGCATCCAGTGGACGAGAAATCCGACGCCGATGACGGTGAAGACGACCAGCCCGAGCGCAAGTTCCAGTATGATCGCCCGGTCCCGGAACAGCCCCTGTTTGGGAATGCGCCAGCCGTCGAGAAACAGGAGCGGCGGCAGGAAGAGCAGGAAGAATATGTCGGGCTCCAGCTCGACGCCGCTGCCCGTCGATCCGGCGATCAGCGCCCCGAGCGCAATCTGCACGAGCGGCAGCGGAATGGCGAGCGGCAGCAGCCGCGAAATGGTACCGCTGAGTATGACGGCCAGAAGCAGCACGAGGGCAATGGTGATGCTTTCCATGGCGTGCCGACCCCTTCGCGTTCCGCTTCAGGTCCTGAATAGAAAAGGGCCGGGAGCGAAGCAAGAGGGGAGCGGTCGGGATGTTGGTCGCGCCTCCGCGGGACGGGCGGACGGGGCTCGATAATCCGCCCCTGAAGGAACCCGTGGATGCCGGGGGGCAGGCGGCAATGGGGCGGCAGCGACGGCGTCGAAGCCGGGACGACCTTACGGGGAGGGCGGGCTCGCGGCGGGCCAGGTGGAAAGCGCATGTTCGGCGACCGCCCGCAGCGTTTCGCGGTCGAAACCCGCCTTTGCCTGCACGGCCATGCCGTGAAGGATGGCCATGATGAATGCCGCGAGCGTATCCGGTCTGGCGTTTTCAGGCAGGTCGCCCTCGGCTTTCGCCCGTTCGAACCGCTCGCGGATCCGCGCTTCCCCGGCCGCCCGCGCATCGATCAGCGCTTGGCGCACGGGTTCCGCATCGTCCGATCCCGCCAGGACGCCGTTGAGGCCGAGACATCCGGTATGGTCGGGGTAGCGGGTGTTCAGATCGATGGCATTGTAGAGGATATGCGCGGCAGCTTCGCGCGCCGTCGGGAGTTCGAGCGCCTCGGGAATATAATCCAGATAACGTTCATTGTAGCGAGCGAGCGCCAGGCGGAAGAGCGCTTCCTTGTTGCCGAACGCGGAATAGAGGGCAGGTCTCTCCACTCCCGCCGCCTCGGTCAGGTCCGAATAGGACGCACCTTCGTAACCCTTGCGCCAGAACACGCAGAGGGCGGCGTCGAGCGCCTTCTCGACGTCAAACTCTCGATGACGTCCCATGACCTGATCCGATAATTTTCATAACGATCGTTATTAAAGGCCTTGATCTTCGCTGTCAAATTTCATACCGATCATTATCGTAATGTTCATTATGATAAATATGACGTCACCGTTGGGCCGGATGGCGTCGGAGCTTCGGAAAGGAAGTATTTCCATGTCGGGACAGTTGAAGGGCAAGGTGGCTCTGGTAACCGGTGGTTCGCGCGGTCTTGGTGCCGTCACCGCCCAGGCGCTCGCCGATCAGGGGGCGGATGTCGCGATCAGCTACGTGGCCTCGGCGGAAAAGGCCGAAGCCGTCGTGCAGGCATTGAGGGCCAGGGGCGTTCGCGCAGTCGCGATCAGGAGCGACCAGGCGGACATGTCGGCGGCCGTGCCGCTCGTCGAAAAGGTGATCGCGGAATTCGGCAGGCTCGATATCTTCGTCGCCAATGCGGCGATCGCCGTACAGGGCCGGCCGGTCGATGCCGTGGATCTCGATACCGTCAATCTCGATCGTCAGTGGCAGGTCAATGTCATGGGCACGGTGGCGGCGACGCGTGCGGCTGCGCCCGTCCTGTCCGATGGCGGCCGGATCATCTTCATCGGCTCTCTTCTCGGTACCCATGTACCGTTCTCGGGCGCTGCCGATTACGCCGGAACCAAGGCCGCCATCGTCGGCTACGCGAAAGGCGTCGCGCGCGATCTCGGACGCCGCAACATCACCGTCAACGTCGTCCAGCCCGGCGTGATGCCGACCGACATGGCGACGGAGGTCCTGGGTGACGGCGTTCCGGAAGCGCTTCTCGATCTGCATCCGATCCGGCGTATCGCCACGCTGGAGGAAGTATCGGCTATGGTCGCGTATCTGGCCGGGCCGAATGCCGGTTACATGACCGGCGGCGTGTTCGACGTCGCCGGTGGCGCCGCGATCTGAACGGTGGGAGGCGGATTGCCGGATTTCACCGCAACAACAGGTTCGGGAACAATGACCGGGAGATTTCAGGCCGGGTCGGCTGCCGGTGCCCGGGACGCGGGGAAGGCAGCAGCTCCGGTGACCGGGCTTGCCTGATGCAAGAGGTGGAGGGCGGCGTCCGTCGCCCTCCACCCGTTCATCGCATGTTGAGGCCTGCGGGAATGCTGCCGGGGCAGGTAATTTTGCCCGGCGGCAAGTTTTTCCCGAAATCGGTCGCCGGCTTCAGCTTTTGGTAACCAGAATGGGTAACCATAACAGCCAGTAAATTCGTTTGTGTACAGCGTAGCGAGTGTGTAATGGCTGCAGTTCTTCCACTGGCCGATCTGAAGCATCAGGTCCGTCCGGGTTCCTGGGTTAACTCCATCATCAAGGGCGATTGCGTCGCCGCGCTCGAAGCTCTGCCCGACCATTCGGTCGACGCGATCTTTGCCGATCCTCCCTATAATCTGCAGCTGGGCGGCACGCTTCACCGTCCCGATCAGTCGCTGGTCGATGCCGTCGACAACGACTGGGACCAGTTCGCCTCCTTCCAGGCCTATGACGCCTTCACCCGCGCCTGGCTTCTCGCCTGCCGCCGCGTCCTGAAGCCGAATGGCACGATCTGGGTCATCGGCTCCTACCACAACATCTTCCGGGTCGGCGCGATCATGCAGGACCTGAATTTCTGGCTCCTCAACGACGTCGTCTGGCGCAAGACCAATCCGATGCCGAATTTCAAGGGGCGCCGGTTCCAGAACGCCCACGAGACGATGATCTGGGCGAGCCGCGATTCCAAGGCGAAGGGTTATACCTTCAACTACGATGCGCTGAAGGCCTCCAACGACGACGTCCAGATGCGCTCCGACTGGCTGTTTCCGATCTGCTCGGGCGGCGAACGTCTCAAGGGCGAGGACGGCAAGAAGGTTCACCCGACCCAGAAGCCGGAGGCGCTGCTTGCCCGCGTCATCATGGCCTCCACCCGACCGGGCGACGTCATCCTAGATCCCTTCTTCGGTTCCGGAACGACCGGTGCCGTAGCCAAGCGTCTCGGCCGCAACTTCGTCGGCATCGAGCGCGAGCAGGATTACATCGACGCGGCTTCGGCCCGCATCGAGGCGGTCGAACCGCTCGGCAAGGCGGAACTGACGGTCATGACCGGCAAGAAGGCCGAGCCGCGTGTCGCCTTCAACACGCTGATCGAGGCGGGGCTCCTGCGGCCGGGCCAGGTACTGACCGATGCCCGCCGACGCTACAGCGCGATCATTCGCGCCGACGGAACGCTGGCTGCCGGCGGCGACGCCGGTTCGATCCACCGTCTCGGCGCAAAAGTCCAGGGCTTCGACGCCTGCAACGGATGGACCTTCTGGCACTTCGACGACGGCCAGGCACTGCGTCCCATCGATGAACTCCGCGTCGTCATTCGAAACGATCTGGCCAAGCTCGACTGAACCACCAGTCGAGCCTTCAATCAGGGCGGATCGCAGCATTCCTCTTCCGGTTTTGTACCTCTAGTCCCGGAAGAGGGTAAATGGCGCCCGGGGAGGCTGACCCCGGGCGCCATTCTATTTCATCCATCCTCCAGGAAGCTTGTTCCTGTGGCAGTTCAGAAGAAACGGGTCCGGTGCAATTTCACCTGCCCGGCAAGCAATGTGCGGGAACTCGTCAGATACATTCCCCCGTCGATGATGCTGATCCTGACCGGCCCGTCGGCCTCGAAACTTTCGCAGGTTGCATCCGTCACCGCCCTGTCCGTGTAGACGATATCGACCGTAAAGCTTCGGCCGCGTCTGGAAAGCGTGACCGTCTTGCCGAAATCCTCTTCGCGTCCGAAGCTGAAGCTGCGGGTGAAGTGTTCCTCCGTTTCCTCAAAAGCAGACGCCGGCTTTTCGAAGTGACGCATCGAGTTCCAGTCGGGTTTTGAAAAATCATTCCACGCCTCCCGCACGGCCATATGTACATTTCGAAAGGCGAGCCCTATGGTCGTCGACGGCCACCTGTGGTTGAGGTCTTGGTGCTGGGCGGAGGAGAGGTCCGGGATCGTGATGATGGTGGATTGATTGGAAATTAGTCCAAATAAATTCACTTGTAAATCATTTTTCTACCTGAGAGTTTGAAGAGAATGCAAATTCCCCTAAAGCGAGAAATTGCGGACCGGATCGAACTGGCCATGGCGCGGTTTTCGCGCAGTTGGGGCGATCTCGATCCCCTTCGCCGGGCCACGGCGGAGAAGACGGTGATCCTCGCCGAATTGCTGGGCGGACGAGGCAAGGCTTCCGAGGTCGCCGGCATCGCCGACAACACGCTCGACAATTACCGGCACGGCAAGAAGGATCCCAAGCTCCGCACGCTTGAACTGATGGCCGATAAGGCGGGCATCGCTTCGCGTTACCTCGGAGGAGACTGGCTTTTCGACGGAAACGACGTGCGTATCGAACTTTCGGCGAGGGCCGTCGCTTCAGGATATGGCGAGACCGTGCCTCCCGGCCTGATGGACAGCCCGTCCGCACCCTATCTTCACGGCTACGACGAGATGGCGCCGACCGCCGGCAGCACGGCCGCGCGCATGCTGGAGGACTACTGGCTGAGCCTCGGGCTGGATCCCGCGGCGATCATGGCGATCGTCGCGGAGGGCGACAGCATGGAGCCGACCATTACCGGCCATTCTCCGGTTTTCGTCGATACGGAGGACCGTCATCTCGACGACGGCTGCATCTATGCCGTCAAGGTGGGAGAGCGGATCGTCATTCGCAGGGTACAGCGCCTGATCGACGGCAGCCTGCAGCTGCTGGCCGACAATCAGGCCGCTTATCCGCCGGAAAAGCTTGGCAAGCGCAAGATCGCCGAGCTCGAAGTCCTGGGGCGGGTGAGAAGCGCCGCCGTCGCCTGCTGACGCCGGCGGCCGCTGCAATTTTCAGAGGTCGATCCCGTGGGCGGTGAGATCCCGTCTCAGGGTCTCGGCATCGACGAAATGAACCGACTTCC
Source organism: Neorhizobium sp. (assembly GCA_052038935.1). Lineage (GTDB taxonomy): Bacteria > Pseudomonadota > Alphaproteobacteria > Rhizobiales > Rhizobiaceae > Neorhizobium. Next base: position 16,664 of record JBQGDG010000089.1, read on the forward strand.
AGCCGGCTGCACGCGCGCCTTCCACGTTGGCGAGCGAATCGTCGATGAAGATGGTCGCTTCCGGCACCAGCCCGAAGTCGCGGGCGTGTTTCTCATAGATCGCGACGTCGGGCTTGATCAGGCCGATCTCACCGGACACCGTGACGCCGCGTGGCTTGTTGAGGAAGGGAAAGATCTTGCGCGCGTCGACGAATGTATCGGCGGCGAAATTCGTCAGCATGGTGACGTCGCGGCCCTTGTCGATCAGGCCTTCCATGATGGCGACCGAGCCGTCATAGGCATGCGGAACCATCTCGTGCCAGTATTTGCGGAAGGCGCGGATATTCTCCTCGTGCTCGGGATGATCGGCGATCAGCAGCGCCTCGGCATCCTGCCAGGTGCGGCCGCGATCCTGCTCCAGGTTCCATTCGTGGGTGCAGACGTTCTGGAAGAACCACGCCCGTTTCTCCTCGTCGGGGATGAGGCGGCTGAAGGGGAGGTTCGGGTCGTAGTGGATCAGAACCTTGCCGATGTCGAAGACGATGTGGTCGATCTTGCCTGTCATTGGGTTTCCCGGGTGCTTGCTGGATCAGTTGCGGTGTTTTGCGAAGGCGGTTGGAATAGCCTGAGTGATTACCTTTTTCATGACAGTCGGCAAAGCCTCCGCGCCGAGCGCCTCGACCGGCACCCACCAGCCGGGCGGCTCTTCGCCGGGCGGAACGGCGAGACGATAGACCGAGAGCCTCAGTTCGAAATGGGTGAAGACGTGGGTGATCGCGCCGCAGGCCTGCCACTCGCCCGCAAAGGGAGCGTGTTCGGCGGTCGTGCCCCCGTCGATCCGCGCCGTCCAGGGCGTCGTCGGCACTTCCGTCATGCCGCCGAGGAGGCCTGTCTCCGACCTGCGCCGCAAAAGCACGTCGCCGCTATCCGACACGGCGACGAATGCCGCGCCGACACGCACCGGCTTGTCCTTCCTGGCCGCCTTCACCGGAAATTTCTCCGGATCGTGTGCGGCAAGCGCCAGACAGTCGTCGCGGAAGGGACAGAGCGCGCAGGCGGGGCGCTTCGGCGTGCAGATCGTCGCGCCGAGATCCATCATCGCCTGGGCGAAATCGCCGGGCCTGGCCTGCGGTGTCAGCAGGCGGACCTTCGCTTTCATCGCCGGCTTGGAGGCGGGCAGGGGATCGTCGATCGCAAACAGGCGGGAAACCACCCGCTCGACATTGCCGTCCATGACCGCTGCCGGCCGGTCGAAGGCGATCGCCGCCACCGCCGCGGCCGTATAGTCGCCGATGCCCGGCAGGTCGCGCAACCCTTCTTCGGTATCGGGAAACACGCCGTCATGGGCCGCAGCGACAGCTTCGGCGCATTTCTTCAGGTTGCGGGCGCGGGCGTAGTAGCCGAGCCCGGCCCAGGCCGCCATGACTTCTTCCGCGGGCGCCGAGGCGAGATCCGTGACCTTCGGCCAGAGGGCGAGAAACTTGGCGAAATAGGGTTTGACCGCCTGTACCGTCGTCTGCTGCAGCATCACCTCCGACAGCCAGACATGATAGGGATCGGGCCGCCTGCCGGCGCGCGCCGCAGATGGGCTGACCCGCCAGGGCAGTTCCCGGTGATGGCGGTCGTACCAGGCAAGCAGCGTTTCGGCCGGGGACGATCCTGCGGTCTGGACGGGTTTCGGGGATAAGGTATCGAGCATCGTTTGCCGTTGAGGGGAAGAATGCCCTATACTTGGAAGACGAATGCGCCGGCATCAAGGACGGCCAATCTTTAGAGACCGGTTATCCAGTCATGAATCAGCCCGCGAAGAAAACTCCGTTCATCCGCAAAGGCGCAAACCAGATCGCCGAGATCGCCAACGGCATCATCGACCCGGTTCTGGCCAAGCGCGCCGGTATCTCTACGGCCTTGCTCGGCTCGTGGGACGAGATCGCGGGGGAGGAATTCGCCGATTGCACGCGGCCGGAAAAGATCACCTGGGCGCGCAACGACGGCTACCGGCAGGACGGCTACACGCCCGGGGTGCTGACGATAGCCTGCGAGGGCGCCCGCGCCCTGTTCCTCACCCATGCCCAGGGTGAACTGATCGGCCGTATCAACAGTTTCTTCGGCTTTCCCGCCGTCCGCCAGATACGCATTGTCCAGAAGCCGGTCTCGCCGCAGGTGAAGCACTCCCGCACGCCGCGGCCGCTCAAGGGAGAGCCCGCCCGCAAGCTGCACGACATGATGGAGGGCATCGAGAGCGAGGCGCTGCGCAAGGCCGTCGAACGGCTCGGCACCGCAGTCCTGCAGCAGAAGCGCGCACGTTGATGTGAAGGTGGCGCAAGTCCGGACATTTCCCAGCTTTTGTCACAATTCTTTGAAGTAACTTCCCTATCGGCAGCTTGTCGGCAGTAAGACGCCGGGATACGGAGTTTCCGACCGACATATTTTCGCACACGGGTGTTCCATGCTTCTGAACGATATGACCACGACACGGCGCGCGCTCCTCGGCGGCGTGGCGGTAACCGCCTTCAGCCTCGCCTTTCCGCTCAGCATCACCCAGGCACTTGCCCAGGAAGTGCCCGAGGCGCAGGGCGATGTCGACATGGCCGAGGCACTGAAGCCCGGCCCGCTGCCCGACATGGCGCTCGGCAAGGCCGATGCCCCGGTCAAGATCATCGAATACATGTCGATGACCTGCCCGCATTGCGCGGCCTTCCATACCCGTACTTTCGACGCCATCAAGACGAAATACATCGACGGCGGCAAGGTCCAGTTCATCATCCGCGAGTTCCCGTTCGATCCGGTCGCGACTGCCGCCTTCATGCTGGCGCGCTCCAACCCGCAGAACCCGACCGAAGCGTCCACGCCGGAACAATATTTCGCCATGGTCTCGATGCTGTTCAAGCAGCAGCGCGCCTGGGCCGCACCGGCCGACAAGGATGTCCGCAACGCGCTGATGCAGACCGTCAAGATTGCCGGTTACACACAGCAGACTTTCGAGGCCAGCTTGACGAACCAGAAGCTTCTCGATGAAATCAACAACGGAGTGAAGAGAGGGGCCGACGAGTTCGGCGTCAACTCCACGCCGACCTTCCTGATCAACGGGAAGAAGTATACTGGGGACATGTCGGTTGAATCCATGTCGGCGCTTATCGACAGCTTGTAATCACGCCTTCCCGTGCGGGAAGGCGAGGGGCGCGGCATGAAGTTCAACAAGCTGCGCCTCGTCGGTTTCAAGTCCTTCGTCGAGCCGACGGAATTCATCATCGAGCGCGGCCTGACCGGCGTGGTCGGGCCGAACGGTTGCGGCAAGTCCAATCTCGTCGAGGCCCTGCGCTGGGTGATGGGCGAGAATTCCTACAAGAACATGCGCGCGTCCGGCATGGACGACGTCATTTTCTCCGGCTCGGGAAATCGCCCGGCGCGCAACACGGCCGAAGTCGGCCTCTATCTCGACAATTTCGACCGCACCGCGCCGGCCGCCTTCAACGATGCCGACGAGATCCAGGTCACCCGCCGCATCGAGCGGGAGAACGGCTCGGTCTACCGCATCAACGGCAAGGAGAGCCGCGCCAAGGATGTCCAGCTTCTCTTCGCCGACGCCTCGACGGGCGCCCGCTCGCCGTCGATGGTCGGCCAGGGACGGATCGGCGAGCTGATCAACGCCAAACCCCAGGCCCGCCGCCAGCTCCTCGAAGAGGCGGCCGGCATTTCCGGCCTGCATTCGCGCCGCCACGAGGCCGAACTACGCCTGCGCGCCGCCGAAACCAATCTGGAACGGCTGGAAGACGTGGTCGTCCAGCTGGAAAGCCAGATCGAGAGCCTGAAACGCCAGGCGCGGCAGGCGAACCGCTTCAAGTCGATCTCCGCCGATATACGGGCCCGCGAGGCCATGCTTCTGCATATCCGCTGGGTCGAGGCCGAGCAGGCGGAGACGGAGGCGCAGTCCGCACTCAACCAGGCAACCGTGATCGTCGCCGAAAAGGCGCAGGCGCAGATGGAGACGGCGAAGAACCAGGCGGTCGCCAGTCTCAAGTTGCCGGAACTGCGCGAGGCGGAGGCGAGGGCCGGCGCGGCGCTGCAGCGGCTGCAGATCGCGCGCAGCCAATTGGAGGAGGAGGCGGGCCGCCTGCTCAAGCGCCGCGACGAGCTGACCCGTCGTCTCGCCCAATTGGCCGAGGATATCCGGCGCGAGGAACAGCTCGCTGCCGACAACACGTCCTTTCTTGCAAGGCTCGACGAGGAAGAGACGGAGCTCAACGACATGCTCGCCGATAGCGGTGCGGAGAGCGCGGATCTGCGAGAGGCTTTCGATGCTGCCGGCGTCGCACTTGCCGGGAGCGAACAATTACTGGCAACGGTCACCGGCGAACGGGCGGAAGCCGCCGCCGGTCGCAACCAGCTGGAGCGGCTGATCCGCGATCTGGCCGAACGCCGCCAACGCCTCGACCGGCAGAGGCAGGATGCCGCATCCGAACTCGACGCCGTCTCCGAGCGTCTCTCCGCGCTGGACGATCCGGCCGAGAAGGCCGAGATGGTGGAGGCCGCAGAAATCGGGCTGGAGGATGCGACCCATGCCTCGGACGAGGCGGAGGCGGCACTCGCAGCCTGCCGCGCCGCCGAATTGTCCGCCCGCCGCCCGGTGGAGGATGCGAAGGCCGCGCTGAACGGCCTGGAGACCGAGGCGCGGACGATTTCGAAAATGCTCGCGGCCGGCGCCGCTTCGGGGGACCACGTTCCGGTTGCCGACCTCATCCATGTCGAGCGCGGTTATGAGGCGGCCCTCGGCGCGGCGCTTGGCGACGATCTCGACAGTCCGGTCGACACTGCTGCCCCGAAATACTGGTCCGTCAACGGCGATGCCTCTGCGGATCCCTCTTTGCCCGACGGCGCCGAGCCGTTGTCGGCGCGCGTCACCGCCCCGCCGGAACTCGCTCGCAGCCTGGCCCAGATCGGCGTCGTTTCCAGCGGGGCCGCGCCGTCGCTGATGGTTGCATTGAAGCCCGGCCAGCGACTGGTGACGCCTGACGGCGCCGTCTATCGCTGGGACGGCCATGTGACCGGCTCCGAAGCGCCGGGAGCCGCCGCTCTCCGCCTGTCGCAGAAAAACAGGCTGTCCGAGCTCGAGGCCGAGATAGACGAGGCGCGGATCGTGCTTTCCGAATGCGAGAGCCTGCTTGCGGATGCCGTCGCCGGGATCGCCGCCGGCGAGCGCAGGCTTGCCGATGCCCGCGACCGCGTCCGTCTGGCGGCACGCCAGGTCGGCGACGCCCGCGATGCGCTCGCCGCCGCCGAGCGCGCTTCCGGCGACCTGATGCGCCGCCGCGACGTCGTGACCGAAGCCCTCAATCAGGTCGAGGCGCAGATCGAGGACGTCGAGCAGCAGGGGGAGAACGCCAGGATCGAGCTCGAAAGCGCTCCCGACATTTCCGATCTCGACAATCGCCTGAGGGACCAGCAGGCCGCCGTCGCGACCGACCGCGGGCGTCTGGCCGAAGCACGCGCCCGTTACGAAGGCCTTAGCCGCGAAATCGAGGCGCGCCGCCGCCGGCTCGCTGCGATCGCCCAGGAGCGATCCTCGTGGAGGACGCGCGCCGAGAGCGCCGCCGCCCATATCGAGAGCCTGCGCGAACGCGAGGAGGAGGCGCGCGACGAGATCGTCGAGCTGGAGGCCGCGCCCGAAGAGGTCGATGATCGCCGCCGCAACCTGTTGTCGGAACTGCAGAAGGCCGAAGAGGCGCGCCGGCTCGCCTCCGATGAGCTTGTGGTCGCCGAAACCCGCCAGCGCGAGGCCGACCAGCGGGCGGCGACCGCGCTTTCCGAACTGGCCGATGCACGGGAAAAGCGTGGCCGAGCCGAGGAACGCTTCGTTTCCGCCGCCGAAAAGCGCCATGAGAGCGAACTGCGCATCCGGGAGGCTCTGAACGTCTCGCCGCCGGAAGTGCTGCGCCTGACGGGTCTGCAGCCCGGCCAGCCGCTGCCGGATATGCGCGCGATCGAGCGTGAGGTCGATCGGCTGAAGATGGAGCGGGAACGCCTGGGCGCCGTCAATCTGCGCGCCGACGAGGAACAGAAGGAACTCGCCGACAAGCTCGAGACCCTGACGCGCGAACGCGACGACGTGATCGATGCCATCCGCAAGCTGCGGGGCGCGATCCAGAACCTCAACAAGGAAGGCCGCGAAAGGCTGATCGCCGCCTTCGATGTCGTCAACAGCCAGTTCCAGCGCCTCTTCACCCACCTGTTCGGCGGCGGCACGGCCGAGTTGCAGCTGATCGAATCGGAGGACCCGCTGGAAGCGGGCCTCGAAATCCTCGCCCGTCCTCCCGGCAAGAAGCCGCAGACGATGACGCTGCTTTCCGGCGGCGAACAGGCCCTGACGGCCATGGCGCTGATCTTCGCCGTCTTCCTCACCAACCCGGCGCCGATCTGCGTGCTTGACGAGGTGGATGCACCGCTCGACGACCATAACGTCGAACGTTACTGCAATCTGATGGACGAGATGGCGGCCTCGACGGAGACCCGATTCGTCATCATCACCCATAATCCGATCACCATGGCGCGCATGAACCGTCTGTTCGGAGTGACCATGGCGGAACAGGGCGTTTCCCAGCTCGTGTCGGTCGATCTGCAGGCGGCCGAACTCCTGCGCGAGGCGAGCTGAACGGCGTCCAGCCGTTAACGTTGATCGCAAGTGTCATCATATCTACGTCGATTCACCCATATAGGGGATGCCATGATGTGGTATATATGGCTACATCGGCTGGCGAATTCGTCGGGGGGCTGGGGACGCGCCTTAGGGCGCGAGGGTCATTCGGGCGATTGCTGACCCCACGCGTGGGTTTCCTGTCCTGCGCGGAAGGCTTTGCGGGGCCGTTTTCAAATGCGGCCCCGCAAAGCTTTTTATTTTTTGCCCACCTCTTCCGCACATATCCGATCCTGCGAAATGTTGCAGCGCAACATAATCCTGCCGCCTTGCCTTCCCAAACTGTTGCAAAACAAGTGAATTCGGGAAAGAGTGGCAGGGGGAGGCAGGCATGAAGAATTGGGTTTATCGTTTCGGCGGAGGCAGGGCCGACGGCAGTGCGGCAGATGTGGCGCTTCTCGGCGGAAAAGGGGCGCATCTCGCCGAAATGGCGAGCCTCGGCCTGCCCGTGCCGCCCGGACTGACGATCACTTGCGACGCCTGTACGGATTTCTTCGCCAACGGCCGTCGGCTGCCGGAGCCGTTGAAAGCGGAGGTGCTCGCGGGCCTGACGATGATCGAGGGCGAGACGGGCCGCCTCTATGGCGGCCATGAAAAGCCTCTCCTCCTGTCGGTGCGCTCGGGGGCGAGGGCCTCCATGCCGGGCATGATGGACACCGTCCTCAATCTCGGTCTGAACGACCTGACGGTGCAGGCGCTGGGGCACGATTCGGGTGATGCCCGCTTCGCCTGGGACAGTTACCGGCGCTTCATCCAGATGTATGCCGATGTCGTCATGGGTCTCGATCACGAGGTCTTCGAAGAAGTGCTGGAGGACGAGAAGGGGCGGCTCGGCCATGAATACGATACCGAGCTGTCGGCGGTCGAATGGCAGCATGTGGTGGGCCTCTACAAGCGGGTGATCGAGGAGGAACTCGGCGAAAGCTTCCCGCAGGATCCGCATGTGCAGCTGTGGAAGGCGATCGCGGCGGTCTTTTCGAGCTGGAACAACGTTCGCGCGGCAACCTATCGCAGCCTCCACCGTATCCCCGACAGCTGGGGTACGGCGGTCAACGTGCAGGCCATGGTCTTCGGGAATCTCGGCTCCGCCTCGGCCACCGGCGTCGCCTTCACCCGCAATCCCTCGACCGGGGAAGCCGCTCTCTACGGCGAGTTTCTCGTCAATGCCCAGGGCGAGGACGTGGTGGCCGGTATCCGCACCCCGCAGTCGATCACCGAGGAGGGGCGCCTGGCTTCCGGCTCCGACAAGCCTTCGATGGAAAAGCTGATGCCGGAAGCGTTCACGGAATTCCAGGCCATCTGCAGGCGGTTGGAGAAACATTACCGCGACCTCCAGGACGTCGAATTCACCGTCGAGCGCGGCAAGCTCTGGATGTTGCAGACGCGCAGCGGCAAGCGCACGACGAAGGCCGCGATGAAGATCGCCGTCGACATGGTCGAGGAGGGGCTGATCACCGAGGAGGAGGCGGTCTGCCGCATCGAGCCGCCGTCACTCGATCAATTGCTCCACCCGACCATCGATCCCCGGGTCGAGCGCCACGTCCTGGGCTCGGGCCTGCCGGCCTCGCCCGGTGCTGCGACCGGCGAAATCGTCTTTACCGCCGAACAGGCGGTGGAGGCCGAGGCCGAGGGCCGCCGGGTCATTCTGGTACGGATCGAGACGAGCCCGGAAGATATCCACGGCATGCATGCCGCCGAGGCGATCCTGACGACCCGCGGCGGCATGACCAGCCATGCTGCAGTCGTGGCGCGCGGCATGGGCATCCCATGTGTCGTCGGCGCCGGATCGATGCGGGTCGACCTGCGCAACGAGATGCTGATCGGCACCGGCGGGGTGACGTTGCGCCGCGGCGATCTCGTCACCATCGACGGGTCGTCGGGCCAGGTGCTGAAGGGCAGCGTCGCCATGCAGCAGCCGGAGCTTTCCGGCGATTTCGGCAGGCTGATGGTCTGGGCGGACAAGGCGCGGCGCATGTCGGTGAGGACGAATGCGGATACGCCGCAGGATGCCCGTGCGGCCCGGTCCTTCGGTGCCGAAGGCATCGGCCTCTGCCGCACCGAGCACATGTTCTTCGAGGGCGAACGCATTCACCTGATGCGCGAGATGATCCTGGCGGAAGACGAGCCGGCGCGACGGGCGGCTCTCGCAAAGCTCCTGCCGCTGCAGCGGTCGGATTTCATCGAGATCTTTTCCATCATGCACGGTCTGCCGGTGACGATCCGCCTGCTCGACCCGCCACTGCACGAGTTTCTGCCGAAGACCGAGGCGGAGATCGCCGACGTGGCGCGCGCCATGGGCATGCCGCCGGCCTTCCTTGCCCGCCGCATCGATGCCATCCACGAATTCAACCCGATGCTCGGCCATCGCGGCTGCCGGCTGGCGATCTCCTACCCGGAAATCGCCGAGATGCAGGCGCGCGCCATCTTCGAGGCGGCGGCCGAAGCCGCCAGGGAAACCGGCGCGCCGGTCGAGCTGGAGATCCTCGTGCCGCTTGTCGGGCTGCGCGCCGAACTCGATTACGTCAAGGGCGTCATCGATGCCGTGGCGGCCGAGGTCTCGCACGAAACCGATACGAAGATCGCCTATCTAGCCGGCACCATGATCGAACTTCCGCGTGCGGCGATCCGTGCCCACGTCATCGCCGAGACCGCGGAATTCTTCTCCTTCGGCACCAACGACCTGACCCAGACCACGTTCGGCATCTCGCGCGACGATGCGGCCACCTTCATCCCGACCTACCAGCGCAAGGGCATCATCGAACACGACCCTTTCATCTCGCTGGATTTCGATGGCGTCGGCGAACTCATCCGTCTTGCTGCGGAGCGGGGCCGCAAGACCCGGCCGGACCTGAAGCTCGGTATCTGCGGGGAGCATGGCGGCGATCCCGCCTCTATCCATTTCTGCGAGGACGCCGATCTCGACTATGTGTCCTGCTCGCCGTTCCGCGTGCCCGTTGCAAGGCTCGCCGCAGCGCAGGCGGCGATCGCCAGGCGGCGCGGCTGAGTAGCAGGCCCCGACTTGCCGGCACTGTTCGCGGGATGTGACGTCCGGTGCGATCAGCCGCGGTGGACGATGACACGCCGCTCGATGAAGACCGGCGAGCGCCAGTAGAAAGGATCGCTGCTGTCGCGCAGCGACCGCGCCTGTGCCCGACGGTCGAGATCGAGGTCGAGAAGGCATCGCGCCATGCCGTCGGTCTTCGCCCGGAACCCGTAGCCTGCGCAGGTGCGCTCGTCGGCCGCTCGCCGTTCCTCCGGTGTCATCGTCTGGCATCCGGCAAGGACGAGAAGCAGAAGCGTGGAAGTGAGAAGACGGTGAACGGACATGCCGATGCTCCAGCAAAAAGCGCGGGCGAGAAACTGAGGATTCCATTCCCGCGCAAGCTGTCTTACACAGTCATGAACAGCTTCGCTAGGGAGTTCACGCCGCTCCATGACAGTCCGCTTCGTCCGGCCCGTATCCCATTCCGCCTATCTGGGCAGGCGCCTGGCGCTGTCGGCCCTGCTTCTGTTCGTCATCATCGTGGCCGCCCATCGTTTCGGTCCCCTGAAGGAGCCGGATTTCCTGGCGCTGCTTCTTCTTGCCGCAGCCATCGCCGCCGCTTCTCTGCCGCTCTCGCTGATCGGCCTGGCGCGCCTCTGGCAGGTGGGTGCGGAAGGCGGCGTCGCAGCCACGAAGGGCCTGCTGTATGCCATCCTGCCGCTCGCGACCGTGATCTATGGCGCCGTCCAGTATCACACGACACCGGCGATCTACGACATTTCCACCGATATCGCCGATCCGCCCGAATTCATTGCCGAACCGCATGCGCCGCAGCAATGGCTGTCGCGGCCGCCCGTCGCGCCGGGCGAAAGGCGGGCCCAGTTCGCCGCCTATCCCGGCTTGACCGGCCGGCGCTACGAGGGGGCGCTGGACCGGGTTTACGAAGGCGTGCGCAAGGCGAGCCTTTCTGCCCGCATTTCCGTCAGACGCAGCCAGGGCCTTTCCCTCGTCGAACCGGATCTGGCCGAGCGGGCTTCCGCGCGTGACGAACAGGCGCCTGTGCCGGATGTCGCCCCCATCCCGCTGCCTCGGCCCGAGCCGTCGCTCGATCCCGTCGCCGGTGGCGCCGGAGACGTGCTGCTGCAGGGCGAAACGCGCACGCTTCTCGCCGGTCTGCGCTTTGATGTCGTGATCCGGCTGCGCGAGGACGAGGAAACGACATCGGTCGATATCCGCGTCGTCTCCCGTTACGGCCCGCACGATCTCGGTTTCGGCGAACGGATCGCGGAGGATTTTCTCGATCGGCTCGACGCCGAGCTCCTGGGGCTGGCCGGCGGCTGATATCCGGTCCCCTGCGAAGAAGCGGGGTCAGGCCGGCCGGTAGGCGCCGGAAAGGGCAGGGGGGCCGTCGGTCACGACGCGGCCCTTCTCGATGAGGTCCTCCAGATGGGCGAGCACCGATAGCGCGGCCGCTCCATGCAGCTTCGGATCCGTCTTCGTATAGATGGCGCGAACCATGTCCGGGATCAGCCTGTCGCCGGCGGCGACCCGTTCCAACACGGCGCGTTCGCGCATGCGCCGATGGGTCCGCAGGCCGCGCAGGAAGGATGCCGGCTCACGCACCGGGCCGCCATGGCCGGGAAAATAGATCCGGTCGTCACGGACGAGCAGTTTCTCGACCGAGCGCATGAAATCGGCCATCGAACCGTCGGGCGGCGCGACGATGGTCGTCGCCCAGGCCATGACATGGTCGGCGGAAAAGACGATGCCCGTACCTTCCAGTGCGAAGGCGCAGTGGTTTGCGGTATGGCCAGGCGTGTGGATGGCCGAAAGTGCCCAGCCGTCCCCGGCGATGATCTCGCCGTCCGCAGCCGCGATGTCGGGCCGGAAGGCTGTATCGGCGCTCTCGGCGAAGGGGTTGACCTCGCCCTCGTGCAGCGGCCGGGCCGCCCGGTGCGGCCCTTCCGCCACGGTCAGCGCCCCCGTCGCTTCCTTCAGCCGGCGCGCCAGGGGCGAATGATCCCGATGCGTATGGCTGACGAAGATATGGCTGACCGGGCGCCCGTCGATTTCCCGCATCAACGCATCGAAATGCGCCTCGTCCTCGGGACCGGGATCGATGACGGCGAGCGAAGACGTGCCGACGATATAGCTGTTCGTTCCGTGGAAGGTGAAGGGCGAGGGATTGTTGACGGTCAGTCGTCGGACACCCTTTGCCACGGGCACGCCCGTGCCGTAGGCCGGCACGAATTCGGTGTCGAGATGTATGTCGTCGCTCATGTCGTCCGCTTCTGTCGGTTTTGCCGCCGTCCTCGTCCCCTGGCGGCTTTTTCCGGCCGCTTCAGCAAAAGATTCGGTCGGGAAATAGCGGCGCGTGTGAAGTTAGTCGTTGAGGGCAGAGGAAAGCTTTGCTAGATGAGGCGCCTGCCGGGCGGTTTGTCGTCGATTTGCCGCCGCAGCGCGTTGGGGCGTCGCCAAGCGGTAAGGCACCGGTTTTTGGTACCGGCATTCCCAGGTTCGAATCCTGGCGCCCCAGCCACGATATCCCGCCATGTCGCTTTTGCTCCGATCGTCGCCTCCCGCGCGCCTCAGTCGCGCGAGCGCGCCACGGGGAAGAAGGTAAACAGCGCCAGGCCGACGAACAGCAACGTGAACGACACTTCGCTGAGGAAGAACATGTCCAGCCCGTTGTCGCCATGCATCGTGTAGAATCCCTGGCGGAACAGGATGACCACCTGAGCCAGCGGGTTGGCGAGAAGATAATCGGCGAAGGGATGCGGCATCTGCGAGGGCACGTAGAAGATGCCGGAAAGCAGCAGCAGCGGCCGGCTTATGATGTCGAAGACCTTCTGATACAGCGGAAACTTGAAGAAGAGAACGGTATTTGCCAGGGCGATGCCGAGCGCGATGATCCAGGCGAACATCACCGCCTCGATGATGTAGAGCCAGTGGATCTCGACCGGCCGCTGGGTTGTCCATAGGCTGCCGTAGAGAATGACCGCCGCCACGACGACGGATGTCATGCCCTGCAGGATCAGTCGCGCGACGACCGCATCGAAAGGCGCGACCTTCGGATAGCTCATCAGGCTCTTGTTGGCGCTGATCGAAGACGCAAGATAGCCTTCCATGGACTTGTACATGCTGAAGGCGACATAGCCCGTGGCATAGAACAGCGTGAAGCTGTCGCCCATGGCGGGAAGCCGGCCGAAGGCACCCATCAGCGATGTCATCATCAGGATGAATGCGACGGGCTCCAGTATCGCCCAGACATAGCCGCCCGGGCTTTTGCCGTAACGCGTCGCGATCTCGCGCATGACGAAAGCCGTCACGATGCGCATGTGGACCGTCATGTAGTTCAAGATATGTGCCTCGGTTCACCTATGGCCGCAGGGGCGGGAAGGCCGCCGCCGGTGCCATCGGGCGCCGGCGGCGTTTCCTTCCGTCTCAATGGCGGTCGCGGATATTGTAGAAGACCATCACGGCGACGCCCCAGAGCAGCAGGCCGGCCAGCGTCACCAGGATCGGGTTCAGGATGCGGTGCGGATACTGAGCGAGCTCCGACAGCGTCGGCTTGATGAACACGGCCAGATAGCGCTGCTTGGCACTCGAATCGATGCGGGCCTTTTCCAGCGAGGCGAGAGCCGACGTATAGGCGCGCTCGGCGAATTCGTTCTGCGTCTGCAGCCCTTCATATTGCTGGATGCGTTCGGCGACGTCCGATACCGGCGCCGCGTTGCGGCCGCCCTTTTCGACGACGCCGCTGCCGAAGCGCTGGCGTTCGCGGTTGAGCTGCTTCTCGAGGCTTGCCACCTGCGACCGCATCAGCCGGATGCGCGGCATGTCCTCGCCCATCTGCGTCAGCGCGGTGGAGAGTTCCGTGCGCAGCTGCACGAGCTGCTGTTCGAGCGAGGCGATCAGCTGGGCGGCGAGCTTGGCGCCCTCGACCGGATCGGCTTCCTGCGACGTGTCACGATAGTTCTTGAGGGCGGCGCGGGTCTGCGACAGCCGCTGCTCCGCCGTCAGCACTTCGCTCTGGGCGACCTTCAGCACCTCGCTGCGGGCGGTGAGCGACAGATCGTTGATCAGCCTCTCGCCCTGGGTGATGACGAATGCGCTGACCTTCTGCGACATTTCCGGCGTGAACGCCTTGACCTCGAGATCCATGATCCCCGACGTGTGGTCGAAATTCACGGTCACCATGTCGCGCCAGTAGTTCAGCCTGTCCTCGATCGGCATGTCGGGCTTGATGCCGTAGAAGAAGTCCATGCCCTGGCGTTCGAAGACGTTGTCGAGACCGAAGGCCTCGTCGACCGCCTGCACCATGCGCTCGCTGAGGATGAAGTCCAGGAGAACGTAGGAATCGGAAATCGTGCTTCCGCCGGAAGCCTGGGTGAACATGCCGAGAAGATCGCTCGGTTGGGCGGAATCGATCGAGCGGACCGAGAAGGACGAGAAGCTGTGATACTGGTCCGCGGCAATGAAGGCCATGTAACCGGAACTGATCGCCGACGGCATGGCGACCAGTGCGAGAAAGCCGGCGCCGATCGCCCAGTGGCGCGGCTTGAAGCTGGAGGCCCTGCCGCGCTTGGGTTCTTCCGCAGGCCGGGTGACCGTCACGTCCGGCGTGACCGGTTCTCCGGGGAGCGGTGCCGGTGACGGCAGAACCCGCTTGAGGGACGGGATGCGGCGCTCGAGAAGCGTCTCGAGCAGGCGCAGGTTCCTGTTTCGCGGCGCGCCGGCAGGCTGTTCGGCCTGACGCTGAGCAATATGGTTGCCTGACACGATGTTGGGAGCCGTCTTGTTCAAGTTCAGTGCCTCTTCATATTGCTTTCATGCACGGCGATGGCCTGTTCGAGATCCTCGAAATAGGTCATCTGCCCGTCTTCCAGAACGATGCCGGCCTGGCAGTAGTCGCGCAATGTGTTCGTGCTGTGGGATACCATGATCACGTCGGAATTGCTCAGCCTTTCCTTGAAGGTCAGCTGCGACTTCCGCTTGAAATTCGTATCGCCGACGGCGGTGATCTCATCGACGAGATAATAGTCGAAATTTATGCCCATGCTGACGCCGAAAGCCAACCTTGCCTTCATTCCCGACGAATAGGTGCGGACGGGCTGATGATAGAAAGCGCCGAGTTCCGCGAAGTCCGCAACATACGCGACCAGCTCGTCCGTATCCACCCCATATATGCGGGCGACGAAGCGGACGTTCTGCTCGCCGGAGAGATTGCTCTGGAAACTGCCCTGGAAGCCGAGCGGCCAGGAGATCTTGCCCTGGCGGACGATCCTGCCGCGGTCGAGTTCGAGCGTTCCGGCGATGATCTGCAGCAGGGTCGACTTGCCGGCGCCGTTGCGCCCGAGAAGGCCGACGCTCCGCCCGCGCGGAAAGTCCACCGACACGTTGTCGATGATCGTCTTCCGGACGCCCTTCATACGGACTTCCTTGGTTGCGCGTTCCAATCTGATCATCGGGCTCTGAGCCTTCCCCTGGACATGGTGAACAGCGAAAGTCCCACGAACAGCAGGGTCGCCGCGACGGTCCAGACATAGAATCCGTCATAACCGGAAGCCCTGTATTGCGGGTAGAAACCGGTCCTGAACTGCATGACGATATGGGCCAAAGGGTTAAAAAGTATTAAGTCCTTGGCGACGGGCGGCAGCGCGTCGGGCAGGTAGAATATTCCCGATACCAGGAACAGCGGCCGCGTTACGATGCTGAAAACCTTTTCGTAGACGGGGTACATCGAGAAAAGCACGATATTGGTGAGCCCGACGCCGAGCGCCAGCACGCTTGCCGCGAGCATCGCTTCGAGCAGCGGCGGCAGGTGCAGCGAAACCGGATGGCGGGCGGTGGCGGCGATGTAGCCGAGCACGCAGATGCCCACGAGAATGGTCGTCGCCAGCTGCAAGATGTAGCGCGCCGCGATCGTGTCGAACGGCGCGACGTTCGGATAGTTGAGCAGCGACTTGTTGGCGCTGACAGAGCCGTTCAGATAGGCGGCCATCGCCTGATAGAACTGGAAGCCGATATAGCCCGTGGCGAAGAACAGCGGAAAGCTCGTTCCGAGTGGCGGAATATGGGCGATCGCCATGAAGATGATCGACAGGAACACGACATGGGCGACGGGATCGAGAAGCGCCCAGAGGTATCCGCCGGGCTTGCTGCCGAAACGGGTAGACATCTCGCGCATCAACAACGCGCCGACGACACGAGCGTGGGTTGCTATATGGGACAAGCGCGTTCTGGGACCCTGGTTGGCAAACGATCGGAAAACTGTCACCAAACTATGTCAATTCGGAGATCGGCGCCACCGGAAAACGAAAAGCGCAGGGCCGCGCGGCCCCTCGCGGAGTAAGCCGGGCGGTTCCTCCGCAAGGGCGTTCGCAGGGCGATCGCTTCGCCGGCGTCTCCCGCCACCGGAATCCGGTCCGCCGGGGAGGGGGCCGGAAACGCGCGAGGCGGGAATGCGGCGGGCGTCACTGGCCGGCCAGCAGTTCCTCGCAATAGCTCGGGCCTGTCGCGCCGGGACGGTCGGCGGTGATGGTGATGTCGCGGATCACGTAGCTCTCCGACACCGTCAGCTTTGCCGAGCAGCTGACGCTGGCGCTGCGGCCGTTCTGCTGCTTGATCCGCTTGTAGCCTCCGCGCCATGTATAGACCGTGCCGGAGCCGGCATCGACGTCGCTGAGCGGCGGGCTGTATTTGGCGAAGAATTCCCCGGCGGAACGGCCGACCCAGCGCTTGCTGATCGGATTGTCGGAAATGCCGACCGTGGTGCAGCCGGATAGGGCGAGCAGGCAGATTGTGGTCGATGCGATGAGACGACGGCTCATGATCCTCGGAAATCCTTGTCTGATGGGGTGCCCGTATCGCGGGCGTTCAGGTTCCAGCTAGCAGATTTTCGCCGCCGGTCACGGGCCTGCTTGTCCCTGGCCGATCAAATTTCCGCAGCGCCGCTTTTTTGCAACGCTGCACGGGCGAAATCGCCGCTGCGGGCCGCCTTTCGGTGCGCCGCTCGGGGATGTCGCAATTTTTTCACGAACGGTGCTTGTGGAAGGAAAAATGCTGTTCTATAGAGGCGCCACTGGTCACGGAGTGTAGCGCAGTCTGGTAGCGCACCACGTTCGGGACGTGGGGGTCGCAAGTTCGAATCTTGCCACTCCGACCAGCCGAAGAGCCCGCATTCGCGGGCTTTTTTCGTTTCATGCCTTCATTTCGCGCTCCTTCCGATGATCACCCCGGCTCGAAACCGCCTGCTGTCGGGAGCGTCGACACTTCGGCTTTCCGTGATCGGGGCCGCGCGCGCGGAGCGATAAAGGCCGCTCCCGTCCGCATCGACATTCCATATGTGAGTATTTGCCACACGCGCTCGTGATCGATGGGGTGGAACCGAATGGTGCGCAAACTGTTATCGCGGGATATAAACGAGGAAATATCCATGAACCGTTTGCTCAAGTCCGTATCCGTCGCCGCCGTCGCGGCGGTCGTATCTCTCACTTCCCTGACCTCCGCGAGTGCCACGATGCCTCTGCCGGCCGTCATGGCGCCGCAGGCGTCGCAGCAGGCCTCCAATGTCGAACAGGTCCAGTTCCGCAACGATCGCCGCGAACGCCGTATCTGGCGCGAACGCGGCTCCCGTCACGGCTGGTACAGGGGTCACCGCGGTTACCGCGACTACCGGCGCGGCTATCGCCGCCACAATGACGGCCTCTGGTATCCGCTCGCGGCCTTCGGCGCCGGCGCCCTGATCGGCGGCGCTATCAGCAGCTCGCAGCGCCCGGCCTATGCCGGATCGGGAAGCCACGTCCAGTGGTGCGCCAACCGCTACCGCACCTACCGCGCATCGGACAATACCTATGTCCCGCGCGCAGGCGTCAGGGCTTACTGCAACTCGCCTTACAACTAGGCGATACCGGATTGCGTGAGGAAAAGGCGGCAGGAATGCCGCCTTTTCTGTTTGATCCGGCATGAGCCGCCGTTCCTGTCGGGCTATGCCGGACGTGCGGCTTGACAATCGCCGGGACCGGCCGCTTGATCGAAAGGCATCCCCCAGTCCTTTCACCGGATATCGAAGTGACGGAACCGGACAATATCGATCCCCCGCCGCGGGCCGGGCTCATGCCCATGTCGCGTCCGCCGGGGAGCCGTGCCGCGGTGCGCACCTTCCTCGTCGCCGACCGTACGCCGATGTGGTTTACGATGCTGGTGCTGCTGGCGGGCGCGGCCGGCACCTATTTTCTGGCTCCACGGGTCAATGCCACCTTCGAGGAGCAGAAGATCAAGACGGATTTCGTCATCCGCAACTACAGCGACCTGCGCCAGAAGATGGAAGACTTCCAGGGGCTTTACGCCGTGGTGACGCAGAGGCAGGCCGCCGGCCTCGATATCACGGACCAGATGTTCCGGCTGCAGGAGATCACCAGTCGGGTCAGCGCCCAGAACCTGTCGATGATGCCGATGTTCACCACTGCCGAAGGACCTCGCGCCGCGGCCGAGGTCAATGCCGCCATGAACGGCATGCTCGCCGTCATCTTCGCCCATGCCGGCAAGACGGTGGAGACCGATGAGGAGGTGCGGCTCTACAACGAGGCGGTGCTGAAGGCGACGCAGGCGCTGGTGCCGCCACTGCTGCGGCTCTACGTCAATATCGGTCGCGTCGGGCGGCTCAGCCCCACGGCCGAGACCGCCGACCTGCCGGAAAACTGACGCAGGCCGATTGGTTGCCGGTAAAATCGAGGCGGCGCGCCGCCCCGATCTTTCCGCTGTCAGATATCGCTTCCGGCATTGGCGAACAGTTCGGCCGCTTCGCCGGCGGTCATGCGGCGGATTTCGGCCTCGTCGCGCCGGCTGGCGAAAGCCTCGCTCGCCATCAGCTGTTCGGCGAGATCCGCCGGCAGGGACAGCAGTACGCGCGGCTCGTTGCCGCCCTGCGCGCGATGGATGCCGCCGAGTTCGCCGCGCCGCGCGGTGATCATGCCGCCGGCGACCGTGTTCAGAGTATCCGGGTCGATCAGGATGAAGGCGCCGGTCGAGCGGTTCTGCTCATAGGTGTCGAAGACCGCCTGTTCCTCGAAGGCGAGATGAATCTTGCCGATCGCATTCATCGCGAGCGTCGAGGCATGCGGCCTCCACTGGCCGCTCTGGAGATCCAGCTGCGAGACGGGTTCGATCGTTACGCGCTGGCGGCGCGAGCCGCTTTTCAGCCAGTAGCGTTTGCCCGGTTCGATGCCGCCGGGCTGTAGCGCGACGATCTGTGCGTCGAAGGCGTGCCCGGTCATCGGCTGGCCGTCGAGGGACACGATCATGTCTCCGCGCGCGACGTCCACCTGCCGGTCGAGTACGAGGGTGATCGCGTCACCGGCGACGGCGGCGTTGCGGACGAGATCGAACGTGACGATCTGCTTGACGTTGGCGACCGTGCCGGACGGCAGGATCGCGACGCTGTCGCCGGGCTTGATCGAACCGCCCGAGACCGTCCCCTGATAGCCGCGGAAACTTTCGCCCGGACGCGCGACGCGCTGTACCGGCAGGCGGAAACCGCCGGCCTGGGTCGAACGGGAGGTCGCCAGTTCCAGCGCCTCGATCAGCGTCGGGCCTTCGTACCACGGCATGGATGACGCGCCGGACAGCACGACATTCTCGCCCTTCAGCGCCGACATCGGGATCGCCGTGATCTGCCGCACGCCGAGCGCCAGCGCGAATTCGCGGAATTCGGCGGCGATCTTGTCGAACACCGCCCTGTCGTAATCGATCAGGTCGATCTTGTTGACGGCGAGCACGAACTGCCTGATGCCCATCAGCGCGGCGATCGTCGCATGGCGGCGGGTCTGTTCCAGCAAGCCGGCGCGCGCATCGGCCAGCAGCACGGCGAGATCGGCCGTCGAGGCGCCGGTCGCCATGTTGCGCGTATACTGCTCGTGGCCGGGCGTGTCGGCGACGATGAAGGAACGCCGGTCGGTGGAGAAGTAGCGATAGGCGACGTCGATGGTGATGCCCTGTTCGCGCTCGGCCTGCAGGCCGTCGAGCAGCAGCGCGAAGTCGGGCAGGCCGAGGTCGTTCTGGCTTCCGCTGTCACGGGCGAGCGTGGCCGCCTGGTCTTCCTTGACCGCCTTGGTATCCCAGAGCAGCCGGCCGATCAGGGTGGACTTGCCATCGTCCACCGATCCGCAGGTGATCAGTCTCAGCGGCCGCGTATCGCGGGACACGCGGGCGGCGGTCTCGGCGAAGGGGATGACGTTTGCCGAGGCGGCATTGGCTGTAGCGGTGGCGCTCATCTCAGAAATATCCTTCGCGCTTCTTCTTTTCCATCGAGCCGGACTGGTCGCGGTCGATCGCGCGGCCCTGGCGTTCGGAGACGGTGGCGATCTCGAGTTCGGCGATTACTTCCTCCAGGTTGGACGCGCTGGAGCGGATCGCGCCGGTCAGCGGGAAGCAACCGAGGGTGCGGAAGCGGATCGAGCCGCGCTGCACCGTTTCGCCGGGCAGGAGCTGAAGCCGGGGGTCCTCGGCGAGGATCATCATCCCATCCCGCTCCACGTAGGGGCGTTCGCTGGCGTAATAGAGTGGCACGAGCGGAATGTCCTCCGCCTGGATGTAGCGCCAGATATCGACCTCGGTCCAGTTCGACAGCGGGAAGGCGCGCACGCTCTCGCCTTGTCTGATCATGCCGTTATAGACGTTCCAGAGCTCCGGCCGCTGGTTGCGCGGATCCCATTTGTGGTCCGGCGTGCGGAAGGAATAGATGCGCTCCTTGGCGCGGGACGCTTCCTCGTCGCGGCGGGCGCCGCCGAAGGCAGCATCGTAGCCGCCGGCGTCGAGCGCCTGTTTCAAGGCTTCCGTCTTCATCACGTCGGTATAGAAGGCGGAGCCGTGGGTGAAGGGCGTGATACCCTCGGCCGCGCCGCGTGGATTGGTGTGGACGACGAGGTCGAGATCGTAGCGTTCCGCGATCTGGTCGCGAAACTCGATCATTTCCTTGAATTTCCAGGTCGTATCGACATGCAGCAGCGGGAAGGGCACGCGTCCCGGATGGAAGGCCTTGCGCGCCAGATGCAGGAGGACGGAGCTGTCCTTCCCGATCGAATAGAGCATGACCGGCTTTTCGAACTCGGCCGCCACTTCGCGGAAGATATGGATCGCTTCGTTTTCGAGGGCCTTCAGATGTGGATCGAGCGGCGGGCGGGAAACGGGCGGGTTCTTGATTTCCGTTTCCTGTACGGACAGGGACATTTCGGTCTCCGGTAGTTCGGACGTTACACACAAAATTGGTGGCTCAAGCTTCGAGCTTGCCCCTCATCCGCCCGCCGGCACCTTCTCCCCGCAGGCGGGGCGAAGGGCGCAGGCGGTGCGCCCTGCGTGCCTCGCCAAAGCTGAGCGAGGCACGTCCCCTTTCCCCGCTTGCGGGGAGAGGGTTAGGGTGAGGGGCAATCACATTCGCCCGTTGAGAGAGCTGGACTGATCGACGGTTTCCGGCACATGCAGGCCGCATTCGCGCTTCTCGTCGTTTTCCCACCACCATCGGCCGGCGCGTTCGGGTTCGCCGGGCTTGATGGCACGGGTACAGGGCTCGCAGCCGATCGAGGGATAGCCGCGCGCATGCAGCGGGTTCACCGGGATCGATTCCGTCGCCACATGGGCTCTGATCGTTTCGATGTCCCAGTCCGCCAGCGGATTGATCTTGATGAGATGCCGGTCGGCGTCGTATTCGGCAAACGGCGTCGTCGCGCGGCTGCCCGACTGGCCGCGTCGCAGCCCCGTCACCCAGATATCGGCGCCTTCGAGCGCCCGGGCGAGCGGCTTCAGCTTGCGTACGTGACAGCAGGCATGCCGGGCCTCGACGCTGTCGTAGAAGCCGTTGAGACCGTATCGTCCGGCATAGGCATCGATATCGTCCTGGTCGGGCCGGAAACGACGGATGGAGATGCCGTACCGGTCCTCGGTTTCCGAGATCAGCTCCAAGGTTTCCTTGAAGAGGCGTCCCGTTTCCAGCGTCGATACCTCGATCGGCAGGCGGTGGGCGCCGATCGCCGCCGTGATCACCTGGTCCTCGATGCCGAGGGATGTCGTGAAGACGGCATGGCCGAGCGAGGCCACGGTCGAAAGGCGGGTGGGAAGGTCCAGAACTGCAAGCCGTGTGTCCAGATCGGCGGCGAGCGCAGCGACGCCGTCGCCACGGGCGCTGCGCTCAATCACATCATGCGGTGTCATGTCACATCTTTCATCAGCAAGTGCTTGGATTATCGCCGCTCGCCGATGCGGATGACAGGAAAAGCCGTTTCTTCCGCCCCGAGTCGGGAGCAAATATCTCTCCAAAGGGCGCTGCACACAGAAAACCTGCCGCCTTAACCAAATGTGACTGTTTTCGCGGCAGGAAATGCCCGCACAAGTTTGTAATTTCTCGTCATTTGCGCTACTTAGAAAGTAGTTTTTGCGATGCGGCATGCCCGCGGGCGCGAATACGGCCTCCGACACCCGCCGAAGGTGACGGTAGGCCGTCCGGAATGGAAATGATTGGACGGCGGCGTGAGGACCAAATCGGCCTCGCGGCGGCGTTGCTGTTGATGGTTGCGTGATGATATCCCAGAAAGCGAAATACGCACTGAGGGCGCTCGCCGCCCTGGCGCAGGCCGATCCGGACGAACCGATGCTGATTTCGGAGATCGCGGTCCAGCAGAGCATTCCGAAGAAATTTCTGGAACAGATTCTGCTCGACCTCAAGCGCTCCGGCATCGTCGTGAGCCGGCGTGGCAAGCAGGGCGGGTATCTCTTGCTGAAGCCGGCCGACGCGATCACCTTCGGCGAGGTCCTGCGTCTCGTCGACGGGCCGATAGCGCCGCTTCCCTGCCTGTCCCAGACCGCCTACCGCAAATGCGACGATTGCGACGGCGAGCATCTCTGCGAGATCCGCCACGTCTTCGCCCGCGTCGCCGACGCCACGCGCGAAGTGCTTTTCAACACCACGATCGCCGACGCGATCGAGGGTGCGGGCGACCAGAAACCCGTACCGGTGCGGGAATTGCTGACGGCATAAGTCGATAGCGATGCCTGCTGTTGCGCCCGCCGGAGATGTTTTCAGGCGGGCGATACAGCCGTTTATCTCGGCGCCCGTTTCGTCTCTCGTCCGATACAGCCTTGCGGGACGAGTGATCCACATCCTTCACCGGTGCATGGACGTCCGCCGCGATTTCCAGTGAACCGGGGCGGTGGAAAAACATGCCGGGCCGCAGATTCTCGCCGAATTCCCTTTCCCTTCACGCCGCCTTTGCCAACGCGCACGTTCTGCGGCAAAGCCTTCACGCGGACCGTTCTTTGCCGGCCATACCCGTCAAGGCGAAACAGTTTTGCCTTTTTTCCGCCGTGAATTGACTAAGACGACCGAACCGATAGAGTTTCCGCTGTAACAACAGGAGGGAACCCTCATGCATCGCTTTTTCCGGGGATTGGGTATCGTCGCGCTCAGTCTGTCGCTGACGACGGGCGCTTTCGTGCCGGCTTTTGCCGACAGTCAGCTGCTCAATGTGTCCTATGATCCGACCCGCGAGCTCTACAAGGATTTCAACGCGGCTTTCGCCAAGCACTGGAAGGCTGAAAGCGGCGAGGACGTGACGATCCGCCAGTCGCACGGCGGTTCGGGTGCGCAGGCCCGTTCCGTCATCGACGGGCTGGAGGCCGACGTCGTGACGCTGGCGCTGGAAAGCGACATCAACGCCATTCAGAAGACCGGCAAGATCGGCGAGAACTGGCGTACCCGCCTGCCGAACAACTCCGCTCCCTATACCTCGACGATCGTCTTCCTGGTCCGCAAGGGCAATCCGAAGGGCATCCAGAACTGGGGCGACCTCGTCAAGGGCGACGTGCAGATCGTCACGCCGAACCCGAAGACGTCGGGCGGCGCCCGCTGGAACTATCTCGCCGCCTGGGCCTGGGCCAATGAAGAGTTCAAGGGCGATCAGGACAAGATCAAGGCCTATATCGCCGATCTCTACAAGCGCGCCCCGGTTCTCGATACCGGCGCCCGCGGTTCCACGGTGACCTTTGCCCAGCGCCAGATCGGCGACGTGCTGCTCGCCTGGGAAAACGAGGCCTATCTCGCTGGCGAGGAATTCGGCAAGGACGCCTTCGATATCGTCGTGCCGCCGATCTCGATCCTCGCCGAACCGCCGGTTGCCGTGGTCGATGCGACGGTCGATGCCAAGGGTACCCGCAAGGTGGCGGAAGCCTATCTCCAGTATCTCTATTCCGACGAAGGCCAGAACATCGCGGCCAAGCACTTCTATCGTCCCTCGAAGCGTGATGTAGTGCAGCCGGACCTTCTGAAGGCCTTGCCGGACATCAAGCTGGTGACGATCGACGACCCGCTGTTCGGCGGCTGGAAGAAGGCGCAGCCGGAACACTTCGGTGACGGCGGCATTTTCGACCAGATCTACAAGCCGGGCAGGTAAGACTATATGACCGCTTCCGCCACCGCCTCGCAGTCCGTCGGGGGCGGGTGGCGACTGAAACAGCCGAGCATCATCCCGGGTTTCGGGTTGACGCTCGGCTTTTCGCTCGCCTACCTGTCGCTGATCATTCTCATTCCCATCGCCGGGCTTCTCTGGCGCACGGCCGAACTCGGCTGGTCGGGTTTCTTCAACATTCTCTCCGACGAGCGCACGCTGCGCGCGCTCTACGTCTCCTTCGGCACGGCCTTCATCGCCGCGCTCGTCAACGTCGTCTTCGGCACGCTGCTGGCTTGGGTCCTGACCCGCTACCGCTTCCCCGGGCGCCGGCTGATCGACGCCATGGTCGATCTGCCCTTCGCTCTGCCGACGGCGGTCGCCGGTATCGCCTTCGCGTCGCTCTA
>JBQGDG010000090.1:0-7935 GCA_052038935.1 Neorhizobium sp.
CTGGGCGAGGGCGGCCATTTCCTGGCCAAGACCTTCCAGGGCGGCACGGAGCGTGACCTGCTCGATCTCCTGAAGAAGAATTTCCGGCAGGTCATCCATGTGAAGCCGGCCTCGTCCCGTTCCGAATCGGTCGAGATGTTCCTGCTCGCCAAGCATTTCAAGGGCCGCAAGCGCGCCACGACGGACGGCGAGACGGAAGATGCCGCCGCGTCCGAAGACTGATCCTATTCGCCGGCTTCCGGCTGCACATCGTCGGCGCGCCGGCGCCGGTGGCCGGAAACGTCCGCTCCCGTCAGCGGGTCCAGCCTGAGGATCGGCAGGATGGCGAACAGCGACACGGCGGCGACGACGAAGAAGGCCAGGTGAAAATCCGCAAGCTGCAGGTGGCTGCCGGACAGCAGCGCCGACATTTCGAGGATGAAGGCCGCGAAGGCGACGCCGAGCGCCAGGCTCGCCTGCTGCAGCACCGATGCCATGGACGTCGCCTGGCTTGCCTGTTCGTCGGAGATTTCCGAGTAGCCGAGGGCGTTGACGCCGGTGAAGAACAGCGAGCGGAACAGGCCGGCGGCAAGCAGGAAGCCGATGATGACGAGATGCGGCGTCTCCGGCGTGAAGAAGCCGTTGACCGCCGTCGTCGCCGCCCCGAGCACACCGGCAAAAAGCAGCGCCGTGCGGAAGCCGGTCAGCGCAAACACTCGCCTGGCCAGGAATTTCACCGTCAGGGCGCCGATTGCGCCGGCAAAGGTGATGAGGCCCGACTGGAACGGGTTGAGCCCGAAGCCGAGCTGCAGCATCAGCGGCATCAGGAAGGGGATGGCGCCCGTCGCGATGCGGAACAGGGTGCCGCCGGCGGTGGCGGCGCGGAAGGCTTGGTCGTTGAAGATCTTCAGGTTGAGGATCGGATGCGGATGGCGCCGGGCGTGCCGCACATAGAGGAAGCAGGCGGCAAAACCGGCGATCGCGGCGCTTATGCCGATCGCGGGCGGCAGCGCCGGAAGGCCGATCACCGACAGGCCGAAGACGACGCCGGAGGCCGCGACCGAGGTCAGGAGGAAACCGGTCCAGTCGAGCCTCGGCGTCGCCATGGGTGGCACGTCGGGCAGGTGGACGCCGGTCAGGTAGATGCCGACGATGCCGATCGGCACGTTGATGATGAAGATCCAGTGCCAGGAGAAATAGGTGGTGATGAAGCCGCCGATCGGCGGACCGGTCAGCGGTCCGACCAGCGCCGGAATGGTGAGCAGCGCCATGGCCGACACGAGCTCGCTGCGTTTCGTCGTGCGCAGCAGGACGAGGCGCCCGACAGGCGTCATCATCGCGCCGCCCATGCCCTGCAGGAAGCGCGACAGGACGAATTGCAGGAGCGAGCCCGATATGGCGCACAGGATCGAGCCAACGACGAAGACGCAGATCGCCAGCCGGAAGACCTTCTTGGCTCCGAACCTGTCCGACATCCAGCCGCTGATCGGAATGAACATCGCGAGCGCCACCATGTAGGACGTCAGCGCCAGCTTCAGCGTGATCGGGCTGACGCCGAGATCGGTGGCGATCGTCGGCAACGCGGTCGCGATGACGGTCGAATCCATCTGCTCCATGAAGAGCGCGACGGCGAGGATGAGGGGGATTATGCGGTTCATTGAGACGGATGCCACGGGCTAAAGGACTGGTGTAAACCCGTAACCGCGCAAAGCCAATGGACGATCCAGACCTTTCTGGCGGCAACGGCGTGTCGGCGTCACGTCTGCGTGAAACGCCACTTTTCAGCCGGCCGCGTCGTCTACTTTTCTCCGGCCCGCGCTAGATTGCCGAAGCTATCAATCTGACGCGAGGGAATGGGACATGGCTCAATCAGGTATCGGAAGAAGAACGTTGCTCGGCACAGCGGGTGTCACCCTCCTTGCGGCGCCGGCAATCATCAGCAACCGGGCAGTCGCCCAAGAGAGCAGCAAAGCGAGCAGTGAATTGGCAATCGATCGCGTCATCCCGCCCGATATCCACAAGTTCAAGGTCGGCGGTTTCGAAGTCCTCGTCGTCAAGGATGGCGCCCGGCCGTCCGGCGCGCCCAACGAAACCTTCGGCACCAACCAGTCCGCGGAAACCGTCGGTACTCTCCTGTCGGAAAACTTCCTGCCGACGGACCAGTTCGTCAACAGTTTCTCGCCGACCCTGATCGATACCGGCAGCGACGTCATCCTCTTCGATACCGGCTTCGGCAAGGCCGGCCGTGCCCAGGGCGCAGGGCGTCTGATCGAGGGCATGGCGGCCGCGGGCTACATGCCGGAGGATGTCACGACCGTCGTGCTCACCCATCTGCATGGCGATCATATCGGTGGCCTGATGGAGGACGGCAACCCGGCCTTCCCGAAGGCGCGTTACGTCACCGGCCAGGCGGAATACGATTTCTGGGTGGATACGGCCCGCGCCGGCACGCCGGCCGAAGGCAACCACAAGGCCGTGCTGGCCAATGTCAGGCCGCTCGCCGAGAAGATGACGTTCATCGGCGACGGCGGCGAGGTCGCGCCCGGCATCAACGGCATCCTCGCTGCAGGCCATACGCCGGGCATGATGATCTTCAACGTCGAATCGGCGGGCAGGCGGCTGATCCTGACGGCCGATACCGCCAACCATTTCGTCCTGTCGCTGCAGCGGCCGGAATGGGAAGTCCGTTTCGACATGGACAAGGCTGCCGCCGCCGCGACCCGCAAGAAGGTCTTCGATATGATCGCCACCGACAAGACCGCCTTTCTCGGCTACCACATGCCTTTCCCGGCGGTCGGTTATGCGGAAAAGCAGGAGACCGGCTACCGCTTCGTGCCGAAGAGCTATCAGTTCGACATCTGACATGCTGAGGCGGCGGGCAGGCTTCTGCTTGCCGCCTCGGTCGGACAGGCAGTACCGTCGCCGCTCCTCCGCTTGCGGACCGGGTACGACGCGATCGGCGACCCTTGCCCGAGCCATGCAAACCCGAAGGGGCTGCATCCCGGGTTTTGCCTATTTCCTTCCTGTCATGAACGTGTTACCAGCCCTCGCCAACTTCCATGTATTTCATGCAGAAGCGACCGGACAGGGATTTCCCTTTTTCCGGAGGATTCTGCCTATTCAAACGAAGGAATTGGCAATGGCACGGATCGTAATCTCGGCAACCGGCGCGGAAGCGCTCACCTTCGACGATGTGCTGCTCCAGCCGGGGCACTCGGAAATCATGCCGGGGCAGACCAATATCGGCACCCGCATCGCCAGGGATATCGACCTGTCGCTGCCGATCCTGTCTTCGGCCATGGACACCGTCACCGAGAGCCGCCTCGCCATCGCCATGGCCCAGGCGGGCGGCATGGGCGTCATCCACCGCAACCTCACCCCGATCGAGCAGGCCGAGGAAGTCCGCCAGGTCAAGAAGTTCGAAAGCGGCATGGTCGTCAATCCGGTGACGATCGGCCCCGACGCGACGCTTGCCGAAGCCCTTTCGCTGATGAAGGCGCACGGCATTTCCGGCATTCCGGTGGTCGAGAACGGCGGCCGCCCTGGCCGCCTCGTCGGCATCCTGACCAACCGCGACGTCCGCTTCGCATCCGATCCGTCCCAGAAGATCTATGAGCTGATGACGCGCGAAAACCTCGTGACGGTCAAGGACGGCGTCGATCAGGGCGAAGCCAAGCGCCTCCTGCATTCCCACCGCATCGAGAAGCTGCTCGTGGTCGACAATGACGGCCGCTGCATCGGCCTCATCACCGTCAAGGATATCGAGAAGTCGCAGCTCAACCCGAATGCCGCCAAGGATGCCCATGGCCGCCTGCGGGTCGCCGCCGCCATTTCCACCGGCCCGGACGGTGTCGAGCGCGCCGAGCGCCTGATCGATGCCGGCGTCGACGTCATCGTCGTCGATACCGCCCACGGCCATTCCCAGAAGGTTCTGGATGCGGTCGCCGCCACCAAGCGCATGTCGAATTCTGTCCGCATCATCGCCGGCAATGTCGCGACCGGCGAAGGCACCCGGGCGCTCATCGACGCCGGTGCCGACGGCATCAAGGTCGGCATCGGTCCGGGCTCGATCTGCACCACCCGTGTCGTCGCCGGCGTCGGCGTGCCGCAGCTCGCTGCCGTGATGGCCTCCGTCGAGGAAGCCGTCAAGCACGATATCCCGGTCATCGCCGACGGCGGCATCAAGTTCTCGGGCGATCTCGCCAAGGCTATCGCCGCCGGCGCCTCGGCCGTCATGGTCGGCTCGCTGCTCGCCGGCACGGACGAAAGCCCGGGCGAGGTCTATCTCTACCAGGGCCGTTCCTTCAAGGCCTATCGCGGCATGGGTTCCGTCGGTGCCATGGCGCGCGGCTCTGCCGACCGCTATTTCCAGGCGGAAGTGCGCGATACGCTGAAGCTCGTTCCGGAAGGTATCGAAGGCCAGGTGCCCTACAAGGGGCCCGTCTCGGCCGTGCTCCACCAGCTCGCCGGTGGTCTGAAGGCCGCCATGGGCTATGTCGGCGGCAAGGATATCAAGGATTTCCAGGAAAAGGCGACCTTCGTGCGCATTTCCGGCGCCGGCCTTCGCGAAAGCCACCCGCATGGCGTGACGATCACCCGCGAGAGCCCCAATTATCCGGGCGTCAATTCCTGAGCGAAATGAGGCGACAGCCGGGTCTCTTTGCCCGGCTGTCTTGCCGTCCGCCGGTGCGGCTTTATTTTGTCCGGCCCGTATCCGCCGCCTGAAACTCTGATATTCTCGCCCCGCCGGCGATGACCGGCATCGAAGGGGGAAATCATGAAATTCGTTCTGGCCGCGGTCCTGATCGGCGCCGCTTTCGTCGCTCCTGCACAGGCGCAGACGGTACACGAGGGCACCTATACCGTCGAAGGCACCAATCTGGACGGCTCGTCCTATGGCGGCACCGCCGAAATCAAGCTGACCAGCGAGACGACCTGCGCCATCCAGTGGAAGACCGGCTCGGGCAAGAAATCCACCTCCGACGGCATCTGCATGCTTTATGAGAACGCCTTCGCTGCCGGTTACGTGCTGGAGGGCGAGGTAGGCCTCGTCGTCTACGAGGTCAAGGAGGACGGAACGCTCGAAGGAGCATGGACGATTTCCGGCCAGGACGGTTCCGGCACCGAGACCCTGACGCCGCAGTAGCGGCGGCCCGGGACGAGCCTCGGCGAACCGCCGCCGGTTGCCGACGGCCGACCCATGTCCTATTGATCCTTCTGCGAGTCAGGAGGACCGATGCTTTCCACCAATGCTACCCTATGGCCGATGATCGCCCATGCGGCGCTCGTCTTCTTTCTCTATTGGCTTTTGTCGAAGAAGCGGATCGCGGCGATAAAATCCGGCAGCGCGCAGGCCGCGCAGTTTCGCGAAAACCTGCAGGAGCCGCCAGAAAGCCTGCTGGTTCACAACAACATCCGCAACCAGTTCGAACTGCCCGTCCTCTTCCACGCCGTCTGCCTGGCGCTTTACGCCTCGACGGCCGACAATTGGGGAACGGTGGCGCTTTCCTGGCTGTTCGTCCTCTCCCGTTACGTCCATGCCTACGTGCATCTGACCAGCAACCGGCTGCGCTATCGCCGGCCGCTCTTCATTCTGGGTTTCGCGACGCTGGTCCTCCTCTGGATCTGGCTGGCCGCATGGCTGGCGCTCAACTGACGCCTTCGGCTGCGGTTTCACGAACAAGTGTAGTCGCGGGACGCCCGGTCCGCGGCTTGACGCCTTCCAAGGACGCCGATCGGCGATAGATTTCTCCTGCCGCGCCTCCGAAACCGGATCCTGTTTGCTTGGAGCGCGCCGGGCGAAATTTGCTATGGGGCGGCGTCCTTCGCAGGCCGGTTGGTGCAAGGACGCAAGCGACCAGAGTTTCAGCGACGGGAGCTGCGTCATGGACAGGGACGATCGCAAAGCCAGGCCTGACATCACCCAGGCGATGATCAAGGCCTATGATGACTATACCCATCTTCATCTCGATCGCCGCAAGTTCATGGAACGGCTGACGGCGCTGGCGGGCTCCGGCGCCGCGGCGGCGGCGATCGCACCCATGCTCGCGGCCGATGGCGCGAGGGCGCAGATCGTGGCCGCAACCGACGACCGGCTGATCGTCGAGGACGTCACCTTTCCAGGCACGAAGGGCGTCACGATGAAAGGCTATCTCGCCTGCCCCAAGTCGCCGCAAGGCCCTGTCGGCGGCGTCATCGTCATCCATGAGAACCGCGGCCTGAACGACCATATCAGGGATGTCGCCCGCCGCATGGCGCTCGAGGGGTTCAACGCGCTGGCGGTGGATTTCCTCTCGCCGCTCGGCGGAACGCCCGCCGACGAGGATCAGGCGCGGCAGATGTTTTCCACCCTGGACGCCGCCGACACTGCGGCCAATGCCGAGGCGGCCCGGGTCTATCTCGCTGGCATAGATGGCGCCAACGGCAAGGTTGGAGCGATGGGCTTCTGCTGGGGCGGCGGCACGGTCAACAACTTCGCCGTCAGGTCGCCCGGTCTGAATGCCGGCGTCGCCTATTACGGCGCCCAGCCGAAGGCCGAGGACGTGGCGGCGATCAAAGCACCGTTGATGCTGCATTACGGCGGGCTCGACGAGCGGATCAACGCCGGTATCCCGGCCTATCGGGAAGCCCTGGAGAAGAACGGCAAGACATTCGAGATCTTCGTCTACGAAGGCGTCAACCATGCCTTCAACAACGATACCTCTGCCGCCCGCTACGACAAGGCGGCGGCCGATCTCGCCTGGAGCAGGACGGTCGCCTTCTTCCGGAAATATCTGGCCTAGCGGACCGCGTCCGTATCCCGCGGCGGCGCGCAGGCGACGACCGCTTCGGCGAGGGCCGCCATGTCCTCGTCGCGGCCGCTCGATCTGCGCCAGATCAGGCCGATCGCGCGCGAGGGTGCCGGTTCGGCGAAGGGAACGATCTTCAGGTTGTTGCGGGCGGTCTCGGAGGCGAGCGCCATTTCCGGAATGAGGGTCATTCCCATGTCGTGGGAAACCATCTGCAGGAGCGTCGCCATCGAGGTCGCGCCGAAATTCACCAGCGTGCGCTTGCCTGCCGTACCGCAGACGGCAAGCGCCTGGTCTCTCAGGCAATGGCCCTCCTCGAGCAGCAGCAGCCGCTCGGCATCGACCTGGTTCTCCGTCAGCGGCGAGGTCAGCACGTCGCTGTGATTGTTCGCCATCGCCATGAAGAACCGATCCGTGAACAGCGCCCGGCTTTCGGTATTGTCGGCCTCGACCGGCAGGGCGGCGATCACCGCATCCAGCCTGCCGTCTCCGAGTTCGGCGAGCAGCCGGTCGGTCACCGCCTCCTTGAGCTCGATCTCGATCGCCGGGTGGCGTTCGCGCAGATGCGGCACGAGGCGTGGCACCAGATAGGGCGCCACGGTCGGAATGATGCCGATGCGGGTCAGTCCTTCGAGAAGGCCCCCCTGCACCCTTGCCGCCTTTTCCAACTGCTCGACCTCGGCGAGGATGATGCGGATGCGGTGGAGGACGTCCAGCCCTTTCGGGGTCAGCAGTATGCCGGCGCGGCTGCGTTCGACGAGCCGGATGCCGAGATGATCCTCCATCTCCATGATCTGCGAGGAGAGGGCCGGCTGGCTGACATGAACCATCGAGGCTGCCCGCCCGAAATGCCTTGTGGTCGCAAGCGCCTCGAAATAGCGCATTTGCCGAAGCGTCAGCATGATAGGTTTTTCCAATGAAAAATGTCGGCAGGCGGTACTGCAGCTTATCGAATGAATGCGCATCCTTCAATCGGCCGAAATTCAATCCGTAGCTCCGTTGCGTCCGGCCCTGTGGCCGGCCTATTCGGCTGCCTTCTCCGCCTTGCCGTCGACCGGATCGAGGAAGGCGATGCCACCGGCCTCCCGGGCGATCTCCCTCAGGAGCCGTGCATTGGCCTTTCGCGTCATCCCCGGCAGAAGAAAGAGATCTGCCAGGAACCACACCA
>JBQGDG010000091.1:0-10008 GCA_052038935.1 Neorhizobium sp.
CTCGTCGAGCTTTTCGGCCGGGACACGGACATTCTCGTTCGCCTTGGCGGCCTTCGCATCCGTCGGGGCAGGAGCCGTGGCCGGTGCGGCTGCGGGGACAGGCGCGGGCTGGGGCGACGCCGTGGATTGGGAGGAGGTTGCCGAGACCTTGGCCGGAACGGCGGGCGTGGCGGCCGCAACGGGTGCGGCGATCTCCTCGACCGTCAGTTCCATGTCGTCCATCACGAAGATGAACACGTCGTCGATCGCCGAGCGCGGCTCGCTGGTCAGAAGCTCGACATCCCAGGCGATATGCAGGTCCGTCGGGGCCAGATCGTCGAGCGCCGGTATGCCGGACCGGTCGGCGACGACGCGGCAGGTACCGAGATCGCGAAGCTCGTCGAGCAGCGGCAGCGGGTTGGTGCCGTTCGCCATGGCGTTTTGCGGCAGGCGGAAGCGGATCTTGTAGAGTGTCTTTGCCGGACCGGCGGCGGTGGCCGCGGCGCCGGCCGGATTGCCCGCGCCTTCGACGGCGCAGCGCAGGTTGGCGAGCAGTCTTTCGCTCGTCGCCTCGTGGTCGCCGGACGGAAGCTCCACCAGCGCCCGCATGTGGTCTTTCGCCTCGAGCACCGCCGTGACCAGCGCGTGCGTTGCCGGAACCTCGCCCTTGCGGACCCGGTCGAAGGCGGTTTCACAATGATGGGTGAAGGCGGCGAGCGCTTCGAAGCCGAACATGGCGCCGGAGCCCTTCAGCGTATGGAGGCCGCGGAAGACCGCGTCGACCTGATCCTTGTCGCCGAGATTCACATTCAGATCGAGAAGCCCTGCCTCGATCTGTTCCAGAAGCTCGGCTGCTTCCGTCCTGAATACCGCGATAGGATCGGGGAAACTCATTTGCCGAGCACCTTCTTGACGATCTTCACCAGGCTCTCGGGATCGAACGGCTTGGTCAGCCATCCGGTCGCACCGGCCGCCTTGGCCTGCTGTTTCAGTTCATTGTCGGACTCGGTGGTGAGGAAGATCACCGGCACGCCCATATGCGCCGGCAGCTTGCGAAGCTCGCGGATCATCGTCAGGCCGTCCATGTTCGGCATGTTGAGGTCGGTGACGACCAGATCGAACTGTCCGCCGTTAAGCTTGGCGATGCCGTCGACGCCGTCCACGGCCTCGGTGACCTGATAACCGGCATTCGTCAGCGCGACCCGTGTCGTCAGGCGTATGCTCGCCGAATCGTCGACAGTCAGGATATTGGCGCTCATTGATTTTCCCCTTGGTGAAGCCAGAATTTCGCGTCTTCGGCCGACATGTCTTCGAGGAAGCCACTGCGCCGCAGCACATCGAGAAGGGCGCCGGTGGCCGGCTGCGAAAGCGCCACCTGCCTGCCCGCAGTCCCCGCATAGATGCGGGCCGCCTCGATCAATTGGATGAAACTGATATCGACCTGCGCATCGTCGGGAAGGCCGATCGTGACAACGTCGTGGGTGTTGATGAATTTCAGCAGGTCTTCGTGGGTGGAGGTGATCGCCCGCATGGTAAGAGTAGCCGGCAAAATAATGCCAGGATCATTACGACTGGAAGTAAGCATTGGTACCCCAATAGTCTTCGAATATGCTGAAATAGCCCGGCAAATTTGGGCTTACGTGGTTAACCGGACGTTAATTGCCTCCAGTGATTTCTTATGCCGCATTAGTGATACGCGACGCTCTTTGCTTGCTCGCCTCCGGGGAAAATTAACCACGCGTGCCGAAATTACTTCGCTGTTTCGAAGGGATTAACTCTCGTCGCCGCAGATTGTCCGCATGCGAAGACAACCCATGCCCTCGTGGCGGAGAGTTGTCCCATAATGAACAGGGCAAATCGTTGCCGGTCCCGGGCAGGGACACAGGCAGACCTTGAAGGGTGAGGCGAAGTGGCAGTCGCGGCAGTTATATTGAATGCAGCAGAAGTTCCGCACGGTTCGGCGCTGGTCGCACGGATGGAGACGGCACGGTCGCGGATCGAGGAGCGTTTCCTCGAGGGCGGTTCGGCACTCCTCTCCATCCTCGACGTGCTGAACAAGCTGACCGGCTCCCTCGACCAGATTACCGGCTCGCTCGACGAGGAGACCGCGAACGCGACGATGGCGGAACTGCAGCAGACCGCCGGGCGGCTCTCCGGACTGAGCCACATGGAAACCTTGCGGCAGGCCGGTTTCGCCGAAATCTCCGGAGCCGAACGCAATCTGCGCCCGCATGTCGACGCGATGCAGGAAACCATGCGTTACCTGCGCACTTTCGCCGTGACCGCCAAGATCACCGGTGCGGGCATCGCCGACTTTGCCGGTTTCGCCGAAGAGATCCTCGAGCGTATTCAGGACGGCACCCGGCAGGTCAATGCCTTTGCCGACAGGCTGAAACATCTCGGCGCCGGCCTAGGCTCGGCCATGGTCAAGGGCGAGGAGATCATCCGCCGCTACGAGACAGCGATCCCGGCGATCGTCTCCGATCTCGCTGTCGGCGGCAACGACATCAGCGCCCAGCGCAAGGTCCTGGTCGAACGTGCCGAACGGGTTCGCCAGATCGCTTCGGGCATCCAGGGCAAGCTCGCATCCGCCCTCTCGGCGATGCAGATCGGCGATATCACCCGCCAGCGCATCGAACATTGCCAGAGCACGCTGACGATCCTCGAAGAATATCTGGCCTCCGAGGCCGGCGGGCTCGACGTTGCCGATCGCCAGGGGTTGACCTCGGTCGTCACCAATCTCGTCGCCCTGCAGCTCGGCCAGACGATCGACGATTTCGACCGCGATACCGCCAAGATTGTCCAGACCGTGGCAAGCTTCAGGGCCGATCTCGCCGAGATCGACGAGTTGCGGCGGATGATGACGCAGGGCGGAAGCAGGGGCGAGGAGAATGCGATGCGCCGCCTCGAGGCGAGCGTCGGTGCCGCCCGCGAGGCAGTGCGTGACGTCGAGACCGTCGCGGGCGAGGCGAAGGAACTGAGCTCCAAGACGGGGCGGACGGTCGGTGAACTCGTCGACGGCATCGGCGTGGTGCAGCTCGTGCGCACCGACATCCACTATATGGCGCTCAACACCAATCTCCGCTGCGGCAAGATCGGCGAGGACGGCCGGGCGCTCAACGTCGTCACCGCTGAACTGCGCAATTTCGCCGCTCAGCTGGATCAGACGGCCGAGCAGGTTCTCGTCGAGCTGAAGACGCTGGAGGCCGCCGCCGCCAAACTTTCCGCCGGACAGGACGGCGCCGAAGAGGATACGCTCGACCAGCGCATCGCCCGGGCGATGGACAATATCCGCAGCGTCGGAGACCGCATGGACGCGGAGATGGCGGAACTCAGCGAACAGAGCGGCGTCGCCATCACTCAGATGGACAATTCCCTCTCGCGGCTCGATTTCAAGGCCGAGCTCGGGGAGGTCCTGCGGCGCTGCGCCAACGAGATCCCCACCGAAGGAGACGTCGTCGTGTCCGCCGCGCTGGAACCGGTTCTGGCCGATCTCGGCGGACGTATCGGCCGGCTCTATACGATGGTGTCGGAACGCGAACTGCATGCCGCCGTGCTCGGGACCGCCCCGCCGGTCGAAACCGCCGCGACGGCGACGGTGATGAGCGACGACGATATCGACGATGCGCTCTTCTGAGGCCGGAAATCCGGCCCGTTCGCCGGGCCGGGCCATCCGCGCCGCGGAATAAATCCGGGCCGCGCCTTGACCTTTTGCCACCTCTTTGTCATTTGACGCCCCTTGATTGAACAAGCGCCTGTTGCGGGACGAACCCCGGTGGCGCTGGCAAAGAGATTAAACAATGACGAAGGCAACATCTTCGGCGCCCTCCCAGCGCATGCTTCGCGTTGGCGAACAGGTTCGCGCCGCCATCACCCAGGTCCTGCAGCGCGGCGAAGTGCGCGACGACCTGATCGAAAAGACGGTGATCTCCGTGTCGGAAGTGCGCATGTCGCCCGACCTGAAGATCGCTACCGCCTATGTGACGCCGCTCGGGCTGCCCGACCACCAGGCGGTGATCGATGCGCTGAACCGCAATGCGAAATTCATCCGCGGCCGTCTCGGCGGCCAGCTCCGGCAGATGAAATACATGCCGGAAGTCCGCTTCCGCGACGATACGAGCTTCGACAACTACAAGAAGATCGACGATCTGCTCCGCTCGCCCGAAGTCCAGCGCGACCTCGACGAGACGAACGAAGACCAAGACTGAACCAAAGAGAACGCATGTCCAAACCACGCAAACCCAAAGGCCGGGCGGTTTCCGGCTGGCTGATCCTCGACAAGCCGGTCGATTTCGGCTCCACCGAAGCCGTGTCCAAGATCAAGTGGCTGTTCAACGCCCAGAAGGCGGGGCATGCCGGCACGCTCGATCCGCTCGCCTCCGGCATGCTGCCGATCGCTTTGGGTGATGCGACCAAGACCGTTCCCTATGTCATGGACGGCCGCAAGATCTACGAATTCACCGTGACCTGGGGCGAGGAGCGCTCGACCGACGATCTGGAAGGCGAGGTGACCGCTTCGTCCGACATCCGGCCGGCCGAACAGGCGATCCGTGACCTCATGCCGAAATATACCGGCGTCATCAGCCAGATCCCGCCGCAGTTCTCGGCGATCAAGATCGCCGGCGAGCGAGCCTACGATCTGGCGCGCGACGGCGAAACCGTGGAAATCCCCTCACGCGAGGTGGAGGTATTCCGCCTGACGCTGCTCGGCGTTACGGACAACGAGGCGCATTTCGAAGTCGAGTGCGGCAAGGGCACCTATGTCCGTTCGCTCGCCCGCGATTTCGGCCGTGACCTTGGCTGTTACGGCCATATCTCGGATCTGCGCCGCACCTTCGTGGCGCCGTTTGCCGAGGACAGGATGGTGCCGCTTGCCGATCTCGTGGCGCTGGAGACGATCGAGGATCGCGACGAGCGGCTGGCCGCCCTCGACGCCTATCTCATCGATACCGCCGAGGCTCTGTCCGCGCTGCCGCATCTTCCCCTGACCGACGATCAGGCACATCGCATCAAGATGGGCAATCCGGTCATCCTGCGCGGCCGTTCCGCCCCCGTCGAGGAGGCGGAAGCCTATGCGACCGCGCGCGGCAGGCTGATCGCCATCGGCGAGATCGGCCAGGGTGAATTCCGCCCGAAGCGGGTATTCGGATAAGCATACCGTCGCATTTGCGTCGGCCCCTCGTCCGGCTATCGCCACCTTCTCCCCGCTTGCGGGGGGAAGGTTAGGGTGAGGGGCGCTCGGTCCGGAAGTTGTGTCCCGTGCCCACCCCTTTCCTTTTGCCTCGATTTCGTCTATAGGCCCCGCAAGCTTCCGGTCTCCGGAGCTTTTCACGGCCAAGGCTGGACGACATCCCGGCCTTTGGCGACCCTATTTCCTCTTCACATAAAGGATCAGACGATGTCGATCACTGCAGAGCGCAAAGCCGCCCTCATCAAGGAATATGCAACTTTCGAAGGCGATACCGGCTCTCCGGAAGTCCAGGTTGCCATCCTGACCGAGCGGATCAACAACCTGACGGAACACTTCAAGGGCCACAAGAAGGACAACCACTCCCGTCGTGGCCTTCTGACCATGGTTTCCAGCCGTCGTTCGCTTCTTGACTACCTCAAGAAGAAGGACGAAGGCCGTTACACCAAGCTGATCACCAGCCTGGGCGTGCGCCGCTAATATCGTCCCGGCGGGCGTTTCCTCCGTGAAGCGCCCGCCGGATCTCTTTTCGGCATCCGATCGGGTGCCGCGACTGAGGCGGACCCGGATGGGCCGGTTTCGCCACCAAAACCAGACCTGTCATGGGGCAGGATTGCCGGATGCTTTTCGGGAGGGGCCGCACGCTGCCCCGACCGGAGCGAAAAGCCTCCCGTTGTCTTGCCCGTGATACGTCGCATTGACCGCGGCCGATGCGCTGCCGCCCCCAAGTGAAAACGACGGGGGCGAGACGCCGCTACCGCGTTGAAGGACAAGACATGTTCAATACCCACTCCGTCGAAATCGAATGGGCAGGCCGCACGCTGAAGCTGGAAACGGGCAAGATCGCCCGTCAGGCCGACGGCGCCGTCCTCGCCACCTACGGCGAAACCGTCGTTCTCGCCACCGTCGTTTCGGCCAAGGCGCCGAAGCCGGGCCAGGACTTCTTCCCGCTCACCGTAAACTACCAGGAAAAGACCTATGCCGCCGGCAAGATCCCGGGTGGCTATTTCAAGCGCGAAGGCCGTCCGTCGGAAAACGAAACCCTCGTTTCCCGCCTGATCGACCGTCCGATCCGCCCGCTCTTCCCGGAAGGCTACAAGAACGACACCCAGGTCGTCGTCACCGTCGTCCAGCATGACCTCGAGAACAACCCGGATGTCCTGTCGATGGTCGCCACTTCGGCAGCCCTGACGCTTTCCGGCGTTCCGTTCATGGGCCCGATCGGCGGCGCCCGCGTCGGCTACATCAACGGCGAATACGTCCTGAACCCGCATCTCGACGAGATGGAAGAATCGGTTCTCGACCTCGTCGTCGCCGGCACCCAGGACGCCGTCCTGATGGTCGAGTCGGAAGCCAAGGAACTCAACGAAGACGTCATGCTCGGCGCCGTGATGTTCGGCCACAGGGGCTTCCAGCCGGTCATCGACGCGATCATCAAGCTCGCCGAAGTCGCCGCCAAGGAACCGCGCGACTTCCAGCCGGAAGACCATTCCGAACTCGAAGCCGAAATGCTGAAGCTGTTCGAAGCCGAGCTGCGCGAAGGTTACAAGATCACCCAGAAGGCCGACCGCTACGCAGCCGTCGATGCCGTCAAGGCCAAGGTCAAGGCACACTACTTCCCGGAAGGTGCCGAGCCGAAATACACCGCCGAAGTCATCGGCGCGATCTTCAAGCACCTGCAGGCCAAGATCGTCCGCTGGAACATCCTCGACACCAAGAGCCGCATCGACGGCCGCGACCTGGAAACCGTTCGCGCGATTGTCTCGGAAGTCGGCATTCTGCCCCGCACGCACGGCTCGTCGCTCTTCACCCGCGGTGAAACGCAGGCGATCGTCGTCGCCACGCTCGGCACCGGCGAAGACGAGCAGTATGTCGACAGCCTCACCGGCATGTACAAGGAGCGCTTCCTGCTCCATTACAACTTCCCGCCCTACTCGGTTGGCGAGACCGGCCGCATGGGTTCCCCGGGCCGTCGCGAAATCGGCCACGGCAAGCTCGCATGGCGCGCCATTCGTCCGATGCTGCCGTCGGCTGAACAGTTCCCCTACACGCTGCGCGTCGTCTCCGAAATCACCGAGTCCAACGGTTCGTCCTCCATGGCGACCGTCTGCGGCACCTCGCTCGCCCTGATGGACGCGGGCGTTCCGCTGGCAAAGCCGGTTGCCGGCATCGCCATGGGCCTGATCCTCGAAGGCGACCGCTTTGCCGTTCTCTCCGACATTCTCGGTGACGAAGACCATCTCGGCGACATGGACTTCAAGGTCGCCGGTACCGCTGACGGCATCACCTCGCTGCAGATGGACATCAAGATCGCGGGCATCACCGAAGAGATCATGAAGGTCGCGCTCAGCCAGGCACAGGGCGGCCGCAAGCACATCCTCGGCGAAATGGCGAACGCCCTTTCCGAAAGCCGCGGCCAGCTCGGCGAATTCGCTCCGCGCATCGAAGTGATGAACATCCCGGTCGACAAGATCCGCGAAGTCATCGGTTCGGGCGGCAAGGTCATCCGCGAGATCGTCGAGAAGACCGGCGCCAAGATCAACATCGAGGACGACGGCACCGTCAAGATCGCGTCTTCTTCCGGCAAGGAGATCGAAGCGGCCCGCAAGTGGATCCACTCGATCGTCGCAGAACCGGAAGTCGGCGCCATCTATGAAGGCACCGTTGTGAAGACCGCCGATTTCGGCGCCTTCGTCAACTTCTTCGGCGCCCGTGACGGCCTCGTCCACATCTCGCAGCTCGCTTCCGAGCGCGTCGCCAAGACCCAGGACGTCGTCAAGGAAGGCGACAAGGTCTGGGTCAAGCTGATGGGCTTCGACGAGCGCGGCAAGGTTCGCCTGTCGATGAAGGTCGTCGACCAGGCCACCGGCCAGGAAATCGCGCAGGAAAAGAAGAAGGCCGACGACGGCGACGCCGAATAAGCTTCCTCCTCCTGCTTGAAACGAGGCGCGGAAGCTCTTCCGCGCCTTTTTTATATCGGGCCTGCAAGGCCCTCGACCATTGAGCCGACGCCAGAGAACCGGCCGGAGATCCGCCATGAGCCGCGATGCCCTGAAGACCCTGTTTCATCCCTTCGCCACCGATACCGTGCCGAGGCCCGGCGCTGGCGAGCGGGTGATTTTCCTCGGCGCCGAGGCCGGCAATGCCATTCCCGAGGGCTTCGAGGCCGACATCGTTGCGGTGCAGCCGTTCCGGCCGCTGTTTCGGGCGCTGCTCGACAACGCCTTCCCCGAGCCCGAGGGCGAAGACTACGACGGCGCGCTGGTCCTGTGCGGCAAGCATCGCGGCGACAACGAGGACCGCGTCGCCCAGGCTCTGGCACGGGTCAGGGCCGGCGGCATGATCGTCATCGCCGGCGGCAAGGAGGACGGGATACAGCCGCTCCGCAACATGCTGCTGAAGCTCGGCATCGCGCTCGACTACACGCCGAAATATCACGGCGTCGCCATCTGGTTCGCACGACCGGAAAACGCCGAGGAGGCGATCAGGGCGCTCGCCAAGGCACCGGTCACCGTCGAGGGTCGTTTCCAGGCCGCGCCGGGCATGTTTTCCCATGACCGGGTCGATGCCGGATCGGAGCTTCTGGCAGGTCGGTTCCCGACCGATTTCGATGGCAATGTCGCCGATTTCGGCGCCGGCTGGGGTTACCTGTCCGTCATGCTGGCGGAGCGTTCGCCGCGCGTGAACCGTATCGACCTGTTCGAAGCCGATCATCGGGCGCTCGAGTTCGCCAGGGAAAACGTCGCCCACAACTGCCCGGATCTCGAGGCGCGTTTCTTCTGGCAGGATCTCGCCGCCGAGCCGCCGAAGGAAAAATACGATCTGGTGATCATGAACCCGCCCTTCCATGAAGCGCAGGCGGCCGATCCGGCGCTCGGCAAGGCCCTGATCCGCACCGCGGCCGGAGCATTGAAACAGGGCGGCAGGCTGATGCTCGTCGCCAATCGCGGCCTGCCCTACGAGCCGGTGCTGGACGAAGGTTTCCGCGAATACGGCGAGACCTGCCGCAATGCCAAGTTCAAGGTTCTCTGGGCGCGGAAGTAAAGCTCCGTCATCAAACTGTTGAGATCAGTGCGCAGACTGCATCGTAAGGTAGAAAGCCAACGATGGGGGACACGCGGCATGAAGCTCAAGCGCCTGACGATCGGAACGTTCAATCTCCTCAATCTCAACGAGCCCGGCCTGCCGATCTATACCGGCGCCGGCTGGACGCAGGATCAGTACGATCGCAAGATCGAATGGACCGCGCGCAATATCCGGCAGCTCGAGCCCGATATATTCGGTTTTCAGGAGGCCTGGCACGAGGCCTCTCTGGACAGGGCGCTAGCCTCCTCCGGCCTCCAGGGCGAATATGACCTCATCGTGCCGCCCGATGCGACGGGAGGGAAAATCGTCTGCGCCGCCATCGTTCGCAAGGGGCTCCTGAGCGGACAGCCGGAATGGATCGTCGATTTCCCAGAGAAGTTCCGGCTCGAGAGTTCCGGGGACGATCCGCAGACGCAGGCGATAGCCGTCAGGATCGACAGTTTCTCGCGTCCGGTCCTGCACTTCACCATCAAGCCGCACGAAGATCATGAAGACGTGCATGTCTATGTCTGCCACTTCAAGTCGAAGGCGCCGACAAGGATCGATCGGGAAGCGTGGTTCAACGACGAGAAGCCGGTCTACGGCAAGCACGCGACCGCGATCGGGGCGGCGATCTCGACGATCCGCCGTACTGCGGAGGCCGCGGCCCTGCGCTTCATGCTGACGGAGCAGATGAAGGGAACGCGCACGTCCGTGGTGGTGCTCGGCGACGTCAACGACGGCCAGCTCAGCAATACAGCCAACATCCTGACGGG
>JBQGDG010000092.1:0-13666 GCA_052038935.1 Neorhizobium sp.
GGCGCAGACCGGTATCGAGGGCGGCGACGTCGACGAGGTTATCCTCGGGCAGGTTCTGACCGGCGGCGCCGGCCAGAACCCCGCGCGGCAGGCGGCACTTGCCGCCGGCATACCGGTCAACGTCCCGGCGATGACGGTAAATAAGGTCTGCGGCGCGGGCCAGAAATCCATCCATCTCGCGGCGCAGGCCATCCGCTGCGGTGATGCCGACGTCGTCATAGCGGGCGGGCAGGACAGCATGAGCCAGGCCCCGCATCTCATCTACGGCATGCGCTCGGGCGTGCGGATGGGCGATCATGTCATCAAGGATTCGATGATCGTCGATGGATTGTGGGACGCCTTTCACGACGTGCATATGGGCGTGACGGCCGAACATCTCGCCAACCGCTACCAGGTGCGCCGCGAAGAGCAGGACCGGTTTGCTCTGGCCTCGCAGCAGAAGGCCGCCGGCGCGATTGCTGCCGACCGGTTTGCCGAGGAGATCGTGCCGATCACGTTTTCCACCCGCCGCGGCGAAACGACGGTGAGTGCCGACGAACATCCCAACCCCGATAGCGACATGGAGAAGCTCGCGCGCCTCCGTCCCGTCTTCGACGCCTCCGGCACCGTGACGGCCGGCAATTCCTCGGGCCTCAACGACGGGGCTTCCGCAGTTCTGGTCATGTCCGGCAAGCGGGCGACCGAGCTCGGCCTCGAGCCGATGGCGCGCATCGCCTCCTACGCATCCGCCGGTGTCGAACCGATGGACATGGGTCTCGGGCCGGTTGCGGCCTCGCGCGCGGCTCTGGCGAAGGCGGGGTGGAAGGCCGAAGATCTGGATCTCATGGAGATCAACGAGGCTTTTGCTGCGCAGGCGATCGCGGTCAATCGCGAGATGGGCTGGGATCAGGACAAGATCAACGTCAACGGTGGCGCGATCGCACTCGGCCATCCGCTGGCCGGCTCCGGTTGCCGTATCGTCGTCACGCTGCTGCACGAGATGCAGAAGCGCAACGCCAGACGCGGGCTCGCCTCGCTCTGCATCGGTGGCGGCCTCGGTGTCGCCATCTGCCTGGAGCGCTGACCCCGGCGCGATAGAGGCATGCTGGATCCGATCACCTGATCGGGCAAGGACTTCCCGTGTCTCGTCGATGAACAGGTTCCGGTCCGGCGAGTCGAAAACGCCGAAGATGCGGGCTTTCCAACGGAAATGCAGCTTGACACCCGCGGCAACTCCCCACAGATTGTACCGAACGGTCGGTATAATCCGCACCGTTGAACACTGCCTGACATATC
Source organism: Neorhizobium sp. (assembly GCA_052038935.1). Taxonomy (GTDB): domain Bacteria; phylum Pseudomonadota; class Alphaproteobacteria; order Rhizobiales; family Rhizobiaceae; genus Neorhizobium. Next base: position 1,276 of record JBQGDG010000092.1, read on the forward strand.
GCGCCACCGGAAGCGGGGGAGGAGACACCTGTGTTTGCGGGTGGCGCCCGGCCATGTCGTGTATGAAGGGCAAAGTCTTGTGGGAGGAACCATGACTTACAATGCAACAGCAGCAGTGCCGGCCAGGAAACTGAGCAAGGAACATCGCAAGGTCGCGGCCGCCAGCTTCATCGGCACCGCGATCGAGTGGTATGATTATTATCTCTACGGCACCTGCGCCGCGCTCGTGTTCCCATACGTCTTCTTTCCGTCCTATGATCCCTATGTCGGCACTCTCGTCGCATTCGCGACCTACGCGGTCGGCTTCGTGGCGCGGCCAATCGGAGGCGTGATCGCCGGTCACTACGGCGACAGGATAGGCCGCAAGTCGATGCTCATGCTGAGCCTGCTCGTCATGGGCATCAGCACCGTGCTGATCGGCCTGATCCCGAGCTATGAATCGATCGGCATCTGGGCGGCGATCATCCTTTGCTTCCTGCGGATCGCCCAGGGTTTTGCCGTCGGCGGCGAGTGGGGCGCGGCAGTGGTGATGGCGGTCGAGCACGCTCCTCCCGGCAGGCGCGGGCTCTATGGCAGCTTCCCGCAGCTCGGGGTTCCGGCAGGACTGCTGCTTTCGACGGTCGCCGTCGCAATCGCTTCGGGAAGCATGGACAACGAGGCCTTTCTCTCCTGGGGATGGCGTGTTCCGTTCCTCTTCAGTGCGGCTCTGATCCTTGTCGGCGTCTACATCCGCTCCAGCGTCAGCGAATCGCCCGCCTTCGAGGCCGCGAAGAAGAACAACCAGCAGACCGATCGCCCCGTCGTCGCCGTGGTGCGCAACCAGTGGCGCATCCTGCTGCTGACGATCGGCATGAAATTCCTGCAGAATGCCGTCTTCTATCTCTACAGCGTCTTCATGCTGTCCTACATCGTCAACTCGCTCGGTCTCGACCGGCAGGTCGGCCTCAACGCCGTCGTCATCTCTTCGCTTGTCGGCTTCATCACGCTGCCGCTCTGGTCGTGGCTGACCGACAAGATCGGCCGCAAGCCGGTCTATCTCTTCGGCTGCATCGCCTCGACGCTCTTTATCATCCCGTTCTTCTCCATGGTCGAAAGCGGATCGATCTTCCTGCTGACGCTGGCGATCGTCATAGGGCTGAACGTCCTGCACGATTCTCTCTATGGTCCGCAGGCGGTGTATTTTTCCGAACTCTACGGAACGGAAGTCCGTCTCAGCGGGGCCTCGATCGGCTATCAGATCGGTGCCGTACTTTCCGGCGGGCTGGCGCCGCTGATCGCGACGGCGCTTCTGGCCGCCTTTGGCGGGGAACCGACCGGCATCATCATCTACGTGTTCATCCTCGGCATCGTCAGCACCGGGTGCACGATCCTTGCCAGGGAAACCTTCAAGGACAAGTGGGAATCGGGGTCACACTGATCCCTTCATCTTAAGAGGAGGGCCGCGGCAACGCGGCCTTTTTCTGTTGTTCACGCCGGCGCACAACTCTGCCGCCACTTGACGGAAGACATGAAGCGCAGGATTGTGGAATTCTAGATGTGATCAGAAATGTATTCGATGGAAAATTTCAAGCCGAAGACGCGCGGACGTCCGCGTTACGACGACCTCGACGACAGTGCCAACGATGCCTTCAGGCTCATTGCCGACGATGCGCTGGACCGTAACGAGACGGCTCCGCTCTGGGTTCAGCTGAAGAACCGCATCCAGGACGCGATCAAGTCGGAAAAACTTCGGCCGAACTCGCGCATGCCGTCCGAAGCGGCGCTCTGCGAAATCTTCGACGTGTCGAAACCGGTCGTGCGTGCCGCATTGGGTGCACTGGCGTCCGAAGGTCATGTCATCAAGATGCCGCGCAAGGGGATGTTCGTCGCCCAGCCGCGCCAGGACGTCGACTTCATGACCTCCAATCTGAGCGTGTTCGGCGATCTGATGGCGAAAGGTCATGTCGTCACCACCAAGACGTTCGAATTCTACCGTGCGCCGGCCAACGAGAGCGAACAGAAGGTCTTCGGCCTGCCTCCCGAAGGCGACGTCGTGCGGATTGCGCGCGTCTACTATTGCGACGGGCGCCCGATCACCCACACCAATATTTCCATTCCGGGGCACAAGGTGCCGGATCTGGAAAAAATCGATCTGGACAACCAGTCGATCTTCCGGACCTTGCGAGAACGGTATGGACTGACCGTTCAACGCGCGGAGCGCTGGTTTACCGCCGAACTGCCGGACGAGGAAGCCATCCTGCGCATGGGCGTTCCGCCGGACGCTCCGCTTATCGCCATAGAATCAATTGCTTATGACCATAGCGGCGGAGCGCTTGAATACTATCGCGCCTTCTATAATTCGGCGGTTGCACGCATCCATCTTCGCATCGACTCCTAACCCCGTAGACCGTTCGGTACAAAAAATCGTGAGTTCTGGTGATAACCAGATTGACAGGAGCGTGCCGGGCAACCTATCCTGCTTTCCAAGGGCGTGAGGAGCGTCCGGAGGGAATTCACATCGCAAATCGGAATGGCAACGCGGGCCGCAGTCGTGCCCGCGAACCCTGATCCCGTGCCTTGTGAGGATGCAGGAGGAATGCATGAATTACCGCAACCAGCTCGATTTCAGCGGGCAGGTCGTCACCATTACCGGCGGCGCGAGCGGCATCGGGCTCGAGACCGCACGGGCGTTTGCCGCCTGCGGCGCCGATATCGCCTTGCTCGACCTGAACGCGGAGATGCTGGCGAAGGCGGCAGAGGAGATCGCGGCCGGCGGCGTGAAGGTTTCCACCCATGTCGCCAACGTCACCGACCCGGCCCAGGTCAACGCCGCCGCAGATGCGGTGATCGCCGAACATGGCAAGGTGACGGTCCTCATCAACAGCGCGGGTATCGCGCGGCTTCATTCCGCCCTCGACGTCACGGACGAGGAATGGCGTCTCGTCATGGACGTCAATGTCAACGGGACGTTCTGGGCATCGCGGGCTTTCGGACGGTACATGGTCGAGCGTCGCGAGGGCAGCATCGTCAATCTCGGCTCGATGTCCGGCATCATCATCAACCGCCCGCAGTTCGCCGCCTCCTACATGGCCAGCAAGGGCGCCGTCCACATGCTCACCAAGGCTCTCGCCGTCGAATGGGCCGAGAGCGGCGTGCGCGTCAACGCGGTCGCCCCGGGCTATGTCGGTACGGAAATGACGCTGAAGATGCGCGAGCAGCCGGCGCTGTTCAACGTCTGGATGGACATGACCCCGATGCAGCGCTGCGGCGAACCTTCCGAAATCGCCTCGGCAATCCTCTTCCTCGCTTCCCCAGCCTCCAGCTATGTGACCGGCTCGATCCTGTCGGTCGATGGCGGCTATACCTCATTGTGAGCCCTATGATGGACCAGAACACCTACAGCCCCGCGGAACTGGAAAAACGCCGTTCGATCATCGAGGCCTGCCTGGAGATGAACCGGCTCGGTATCAACCAGGGCACATCCGGCAATATCAGCGTCCGCCACGAAAACTACATCCTGATCACGCCGACCAGCACGCCTTACGACCGGCTGACGACGGACAGCATCGTCCGGCTGGAAATGGACGGGACGGCGAAAGGCCCGCTTCAGGCGTCGAGCGAATGGCGGTTCCACCGCGACATCATGCTGGCCCGGCCGGACGTCAACGCGATCGTCCATGCGCATCCGATCTATTCGACGATCATCGCCATCATGGGTCTCGATATCCCGCCGATCCACTACATGGTGGCGGTCGCCGGCGGCGACGACATCCGCTGTGCGCCCTATGCGACCTTCGGAAGCCAGGAGCTTTCTGAGCACGCGGTGGAAGCGCTCAAGGGCCGCAAGGCGTGCCTTCTCGAACACCACGGCATCATCGCCGTCGGCAACACGCTGCCCAAGGCGCTCTGGCTTTCGGTGGAGGTCGAGACGCTCGCCCGCCAGTTCCACGGCGCCCTGCAGATCGGCGAGCCGCGGCTGCTGCCGAAGGAGGAGATCGCGCGCGTCCTCGAAAAGATGGGCAGCTACGGACACAAGGACTGATCGCGGCAGGCGAGCCGCTCGTGAATTGCCCGATCGGGCAAGGAGGCCGTTCAAACGGCGGAATGGGACAGAACTCGGGAGGAGAAGGTCCATGTCACTCGGAAAGAACAGAAGCCGTCGCAGTGTTTTCAAGGCGACAGCCGCAATGCTCACGGTCATCGCAGGTGTCGCGGCATGGGGCGGCGTTGCCGCCGCGCAGGACGGCGGCGACGAGAAGCTCTCGCTTGCCGGCAAGCGCATCGGCATCTCGGCGATCGGCACCGACCACCACTGGGACCTGATGGCTTATCAGGGCATCATCGACGAGGTTAAGGCGCTCGGTGGCGAGCCGATCGCACTCGATGCCAAGCGCAACGACCAGACGCACGTTTCCCAGCTGCAGACGCTGATCGCGCAGAAGCCCGATGCAATCGTCGAAATGCTCGGAAACCTCGACGTCCTGAACCCGTGGCTGAAGCGCATCCGCGATGCCGACATTCCGCTCTTCACCGTGGATACGGCAACGCCGCACTCGCTCAACAACAGCACGTCCAACAACTATTCGCTCGCGTCCGAAGTCGCGCTGCAGATGGTCGCGGACATGGGCGGCAAGGGCAACGTGCTGGTCTTCAACGGCTTCTACGGCGTGCCGGTCTGCAAGATCCGCTACGACCAGCTGAAATACGTCCTGCAGAACTATCCGGAGGTAAAGCTGATCGAGCCGGAACTGCGCGACGTCATTCCGAACACGGTCCAGAGCGCCTATTCCAACGTCACGGACATGCTGACGAAATATCCGAACGACGGCGACATCTCCGCAGTCTGGGCCTGCTGGGACATTCCGCAGATCGGCGCCACGCAGGCGATCGAAGCCGCAGGACGCAAGGGCATCAAGACCTACGCGATCGACGGCAGCCCGGAAGTCGTCGAAATGGTTGCGAACCCGGAATCCGCCGCAGGTGCGGTCGGGGCGCAGCAGCCCTACGAAATCGGCCGCTCGGCAGCCCGCAACGCGGCGCGTTACCTGGCCGGCCAGACCGTTCCGCCCTTCACTTTCGTACCGGCGGTTCTGGTCACCAAGGAAAATGCCAAGGATACGGCAGGGCCATTCCTCCCCAAGAAGGACGGCGCGGCTAACTAAGCCGCGCTCTAGCCGTGCCGTCGACCGCGGCGGCACGGCAACTCATCAGGCACGCGGGAGGATATCATGTCAGGACAGGAAGACCTCGCTATCGACATGCGCGGCATCTCCAAGAGCTTCGGCGTCGTCAGGGCGCTGGCGGATGCCGATCTGAAAGTCGCGAGAGGCTCCATTCATGGCCTCGTCGGTCAGAACGGCGCGGGGAAATCGACCATCATCAAGGTGCTGGCAGGTATCCTGAAGCCGGACACCGGGACGATCCGGATCAATGGCGAGACGGTTTCGAAACTCACGCCCGCAAGCGTCGAGCGCCTCGGCGTTCACTTCATCCATCAGGATCGCCTGCTCGTTCCGACCGCGACGATCGCGGAGGCGATCTTCCTCCATCACGAACCGAAGATCGGTCCCTTCATCAACCACCGGCTGATGGCGCGTCGGGCATCGGAACTGCTGAAACAGTATTTCGACCTGGACCTGCCGCCGGGAACGCTGATCCAGAACCTGACGACTGCTCAGCAGAAGATCGTCCAGATCACGCGGGCGCTCGCGCAGAAGGCGTCGGTCCTCGTCCTCGACGAGCCGACCGCGGCGCTGGTGAAAAAGGAGGTCGACAGCCTTTTCCGCGTGCTTCGCCGTCTCAAGCAGGATGGCATCGCCGTCATCTTCATCTCCCACTACATGAAGGAGATCGAGGATCTCTGCGACACCGTCACCGTCATGCGCAACGGCACCGATGTCGGCGTGGTCGACCCGCGGTCGACGCCGATCGACGAGATTGTCGCGATGATGATCAACCGGGACGTCGGCGAGATGTTTCCGAAGCGCGATATCGCACTCGGCGCGCCGGTTCTCCAGGTCTCCGGCCTCGGCATGGCACCGCATTTCCGCGACATTTCCTTCGACGTCAAGGCAGGCGAGGTCGTTGGCCTGACGGGCCTGCTCGGCTCCGGCGTCAAGGAGCTCATCCAGTGCCTGTTCGGGCTGGACCGGCCCGACCATGGCTCCATCACCGTGGAAGGAAAACCCGCGCGGCTACCGACGCCGGTTTCCGCCGTATCGAGCGAGATCGCGCTGGTGCCCGAGGACCGCCGTGCCCATGGCGTTGCCGTCGGCCTGTCGGTGCGCGAGAACATCTCCCTTGCCAGCCTTTCGCGCTACAGCAGGAGCGGGTTCGTTTCGCGCGCCGCCGAAAACGCCTCGGTCGACGGGCTCATCAAGGAACTGTCGATCAAGACGCCGCATCGCGACGCGCTGGTAAAGACGCTTTCGGGCGGCAACCAGCAGAAGGTTGCCCTGGCGAAATGGCTGAGCTGCCAGTCCAAGGTCTATCTCCTGGACGAGCCGACCGTCGCCGTAGACGTGGGCGCCAAGGTCGAAATCTACACGCTGCTCAATCGACTGGCGTCGGAAGGCGCTGCAATCCTCTTCATGTCGTCCGATCTGCTCGAACTCGCCGGCTTCTGCGACCGTGTTCTTGTCGTCTATCGCGGCGAACTCACCAACGAATATCAGGCCGACGAACTCGACGGCGACGTCCTGCTTTCCGCGGCGTCCGGGGCGAGGGTCGCGGCAAGGAGGGCGCTGGCATGACGATGACGGCAACGAACGGAGAAATGTCCATGAGCGCCACGGAAGGCCAGACCGCGGCGGGAGCCGCCAGACGCAAGACGCTCGGCACGATGCTCGTACGCCTCGGCGCCATCGGCGCGTTCGCGCTCATCCTCCTCTATTTCGCCTTGATGGCGCCGGGTTTCCTGAATTTCTACAACATCATGAACGTCGTCGAGCAGTCGGCGATCCTCGGCGTCCTCGCTTTCGGGATGTCGGTCGTGGTAATCGGCGGCGGAAGCGACGTGCAGACCGGCGGCATCGACCTGTCTCTTGCCGCCAATACCGGGCTCTGCGCCGCGGTGTTCGCCGTCTCCACGACAGCCGGCTATCCGCTGCCGGTAGCGTTGGCGATGACGCTCGGAACCGGGATGCTCGTCGGTGCGCTCAATGCCCTCGCGGTCGTCTGGCTCAACATCCTGCCGCTGCTGGCGACGCTCGCGGTGATGAATGTCGTGGCCGGCGCGGAACTGATCCTCACCCAGAATGCCGTGGTGTCCATGTCCTCCGACTTCGTCAGTCTCATCGCGGTCGGCTCCTTCCTCGGTGTCTCGATACTCGCTTGGTGCCTGATCGTCTTCACGCTGCTGATGATCGCGCTGCTGCACTTCGCCGGGACCGGACTGAGGCTCTATGCCGTCGGCGGACATCCCGAAGCGGCGCGCGCCGCCGGCCTCAATGTCGGCGCCTATGTCGGCGGCACCTATATCTTCGCGGGTCTTTGTGCCGGCCTGGCAAGCGTCCTGCTGGTGTCGCGCCTGAGCGCCAGCACGCCCGGGACGGGGGAACTGCTGCTCTCGATCATCGCCGCCGCATTGCTCGGAACCGTATTTTCCCGCCGCTTCGTCCCGACGGCCGGTGGCACGATCCTCAGCACGCTGTTCATCGGCCTGCTGGCGAACGGGTTCCAGCTTCTCAACGTGTCCAGCTACTGGGTCACCGGCGTCCAGGGCGCTCTGATCCTGCTCGTCGTCGCCGCCACGTCCTTTGCCAAGCCTTCGGAGCGTTGAACATGACCGCGCAAGCACATTCACGGGCCACCAGCATCCTCACGGCGGACAATATTTCCCGCGGCGCGGTGGTTCTCGCCTTCATCGGTCTGGTCGTGGCCTTCTCGATCGCCAGCCCGACCTTCTTCACCAGCGCCAACCTCTATAACGTGCTGGTCAACAACGTCGTGATCCTCGCCATCGTCGCGATCGGCATGACGATCGTCATCACGGCCGGCGGCATCGACCTCTCCGTCGGCGTGTCGGTCGATATGGCGAGCATGGTCTTCATCATGCTCCTGGCCGCCGGCTACGGCGCGGTGTTCGGTGTCGCAGTCGGATTGTGCGCCGCCGCCGCCGTCGGGCTGCTCAACGCCATCCTCATCACCCGGCTGAAGATCAGCCCCTTCCTCGCCACCCTCGGCGTCCTCTTCATCGGCCAGAGCGTGCAGCAGATCGCCACCGGGGGAGGGCAGCCGATCTACCTGGTGACCGGCAGCTTCGCCGCCGTCTTCAACGGCATCGTGCGGACCCAGGTCCTCGGCATTCCCATGCCGCTGATCGTGCTCGCAGTCGCGATCGCGGCCGTCTATGCGGCGCTCCATCATTCGGTCTTCGGCCGTTACGTCAGGGCCTTCGGAGCGCAGCCGGGTGTCGCCTGGTATTCGGGCATCCGCGTTCCGTTCAACATGTCGGTCGTCTACATCGCCTGCGCCGTGCTGTGCGGCGTTGCCGGCATCCTGCTCTCGTCCACGGTCCGCTCCTACGTGCCGCTTTCCGGCAATGCCTTCCTGCTCGACGCGATCGGCGCGACCTTCATCGGCACGACGATCAGCGCCGAGCGTCGCCCGAGCGTCGTCGGAACGTTGCTCGGCGTGGCGCTGCTCGCCATCGTCAAGAACGGCCTGCTGCTCGTCGGCTGGAACTTCTACTGGCAGCAGGTCGGCGTCGGCGTGCTCGTCTTCCTCATCCTCGCCCTGAGCTTCGGCCTGCGCGGCCGCGGCCACTGATCCCCTCGGAGAATTGCATTCATGACGCGTTTTGATGTGAGCTCGATCGGTTTCTACGTCCTCGACATTCTTGGGCGGCCGGTCACGCGGATACCGGACGGCGGTCGCGCCGACTATATCGAGGAAATCCGCATGACGGTGGCCGGGACGGCCGGCGCCACGGCCGTGGATTGCGCCATCCTCGGACTATCAACCCAGGCGGTCACGACCGTCGGCGACGACGAGATGGGCGATTTCCTCCATGCCAAGATGGTCAAGTTCGGGGTCGACTGCGCGCTGGTCAGGCGCAGCGATGCGACCCAGACTTCGGCGACCATCCTGCCCGTTCGTCCCAATGGCGAGCGTCCCGCATTGCACGTGCCGGGCACGGCGGCGATCTTCAACGTTGCCGACGAGGATCTCGACGCGGCGCTCGATGCGGCCGTCGTTCATGTCGGCGGCACGGGCCTGCTCAAGTCCTTCGACGGCGAACCGACCGTGCGGCTGCTGAAGAAGGCCAAGGCGCTCGGGAGAACCACGACCTTCGATCTCATTCAGGCCAATCCCGAGACATTCGCGCTGGTCGAGCCCTGCCTTCCCTATATCGACTATTTCGTGCCGAGCATCGAGGAGGCCGGCGAGATGGCCGGCGTCCATGATCCGCGCGAGGTCGCGCGCTTCTACAAGGCCCGCGGCGTGAAGAACGCGATCCTGACGATGGGAGCGGACGGCGTCTATGTGTCGCCCGAGAACGGCGAGGACTTCACCCTGCCGGCCTTCGACATCCAGGTGTCCGACACGACGGGTTGCGGCGACAGTTTCACCGCCGGCATCATTGTCGGCATCGTCAAGGGCTGGGACCTGCGCCAATCGGCGCGCTTCGCCTCCGCCGTCGCCGCCAAGGTCGCCATGGGGCTCGGCTCCGACGGCAGGCTCGTGTCCTTCGACGACACGATCGAGGCCATGAACAATCTGCCGGTCCGCCAGAAGAGCGCGGCGTGACACCGATCATCGAGGAGTAGATACATGCAGATCAAGCCAACAGGCACCGTTGCCGTCGTCACGGGAGCCAGCAGGGGGATCGGCCGCGCCATCGCGGTGGGGCTCGCCGAATTCGGCTACGACGTCGCCGTGCTCGATCTTCCGTCGCAGCGTTCGGCACTGGACGAGACGGCGAGCGCCATCCGTGCCGCCGGCCGCAAGGCCTTCGTCCATGAACTCGACGTGACGTCCCGGGCCGAAATCGATGCGACGGTGAAGGCGATCACTGCGGAAGCGGGCAGCATCGACGTTCTCGTCAACAATGCCGGCATCCTGAAGCCGTCGACGCTGGAGGATCTCAGCGAGAAGGACTGGGATGCGCATTTCGACGTCAACGCCAAGGGCGTGCTGCTGATGTGCCAGGCGGTCCTGCCGCAGATGCGCAGCGCAAAGAGCGGCCGCATCATCAACATCGCTTCGATCGCCGGCCGCCAGGGCGTCGCGACCCAGGGACATTACGCGGCAACGAAATCGACGGTCATCACGCTGACGCGCGTCCTGGCGCAGGAGGTCGGCATGGACGGCATCACCGTAAACGCCATCTGCCCCGGCATCATCCTGACCGAGATGGGCAAGAACAATCTCGGCAGCGACGAGGCGATCCGCCACTGGGAGACCGTCGCCTCGCTGAAACGCCTCGGCGATCCGGAAGACATCGTCGGGCCCGTCCGCTTCTTCGCCTCCAACCAGTCGGATTTCGTCACCGGCCAGTCGCTCAACGTCTGCGGCGGCATCTATTTCCACTGATCTTCGGCGGGCGGGACTGCCGCCCGTCCGGTTCAACATCCATCGAGGGCCACCATGCACGCAAACGCTCTGAAGTTTCTGATCGACGGCAAATGGGTCGATCCGGTCGGCACGGGCCGTCATTCCCTGGTCAATCCGGCGACGGAAGAGACCGTCTGCGAGATCGCCATGGGCGACGCCGCCGATGTCGACCGCGCCGTCGCCGCGGCGAAGGCCGCCTTCCCGTCCTATTCCATGACGACGCCTGCCGAACGCCGGGGCATGCTCGTGCGGCTTCTCGAACTCTACAACGAGAACTACGATGAACTGGCGGCCATGATGACCGAGGAAATGGGCACGACGGCGGCCTTTTCGAAGGCCGCGCAGGCCTGGGTCGGGCGCGCCCATCTCGAGACGATCATCGATGTCCTCGGCAGTTACCAGTTCGAGGAATTGCGGGGCGACCTGCTGATCTCGCGCGAAGCGGTCGGCGTCTGCGGCCTGATCACGCCTTGGAACTGGCCGATGAACCAGCTGGTGGTCAAGGTCGTGCCGGCACTTGCGGCCGGCTGCACCATGGTGGTGAAGCCGAGCGAATATTCGCCGCTGAGCTCGATCCGCTTCAGCGAACTGGTCAACGAGGCCGGATTCCCGCCGGGCGTCTACAACTACATCAACGGCGAGGGACATGTCGTCGGCGAGGCGATGTCGCGTCATCCCGATATCGACATGATGTCGATCACCGGCTCCAGCCGGGCAGGGGTTGCCGTCGCCAAGGCTTCCGCCGACACGATCAAGCGGGTCCACCAGGAACTCGGCGGAAAATCGGCCAACATCATCCTGCCTGATGCCGATTTCGAGGAGGCCGTCATCCGCGGCGTGCACGGCTGCTACGCCAATTGCGGCCAGGCCTGCAAGGCGCCGACACGCATGCTCGTGCCGCACGACCGGATGGACGAGGCGGCTGCCATCGCCGCCCGCACGGCCGACGCGATCAGGGTCGGCCCGCCGTCCGACGATGCGTCGGACCAGGGGCCGGTGGTCAACCGCCAGCAATATGACCGTATCCAGAAGCTCATCGACAGCGGTATTGCCGAAGGGGCGAAACTCGCCGCCGGCGGCCCCGGACGCCCGCAGGGGCTCAATCGCGGTTATTACGTCCGGCCGACGGTCTTCTCCCACGTCACCTCCGACATGACGATCGCGCGGGAGGAGATTTTCGGACCGGTCCTTTCCATCATCGGTTATGCCGACGAGGAGGATGCGATCCGTATCGCCAACGACACGATCTACGGGCTTGCGGGCTATGTCCAGACGAAGGACCAGGCCGCGGCCCGCCGCGTAGCGCGGCAACTGCGCGTCGGCATGGTCTACATAAACGAAGCCGACTGGGATGCGGCGTCGCCCTTCGGCGGTTTCAAGCAGTCCGGCAACGGAAGGGAGCACGGCGAATTCGGTCTTGCGGATTTCCTCGAGATCAAGGCGACCGGGGGGTACCGGCCGGCGTGATCGTGTCCCGGCGCGCGCAAACCGGCAATATCGCCGGATTGCGGGCGTCGGGCGCCGTCCCGCATGCCGGTCGGCCATCGCCGCCGCCTTCTACCGACGAGGACGGGGCGAATGTCCGGTCCCCCCGCGCCGGAAACTGCCCGCCAGACGGCAAAATACCGGTATCCACAGAATTATGCGTTTAATTTCAATGGGATGAAAGATTTTTGAGATCGCCGGAAAAATCACCATTGACGCTGCGGCTGCCTTGCCTCTATAACCCGCCTCACTGACGAGGGCGGCGGCGCTGCTGGCGACGATGTCCTTCGTTCTGGAGAAATCCGGAAAAAATCACAGAGAAGTTGGCGCATGCTGATTGAGGCCGGTTTAACGGTTGGTCTCCTGGGGT
>JBQGDG010000093.1:0-9582 GCA_052038935.1 Neorhizobium sp.
GCAACCGGGCCAACCGCGACCGTTACATCTGTAAGTACCTGATGGGAAAGCGAGATCGGGCTGTAACCCCGTCGTCCCATTCTGAGGTCCTCAAGATGGAGGACGTCGAAATGCGAAATGACAGTGCGAACGTGGTTTTGCTGCCGAGACCCTATCTCCGCCTGGTATCGAGCAATGAAGCGATTGCGGCGGCACCGCCTGTGGCGCCCGACGGCGGCGAGACGGGTGGTTCATGCCCGAAGGACGGCAAGTCGATGGTTGCCGGTTGGTTCGGCCGGCTCTGGGCGGGTTTCGGGAACGCAGCTCTTTCGATGGCGGCCGCCGGTCACGACCCTGTCGAGATCGATCCCGAGCGTTTCGTTTCGCAGCCCCTTCCAAAGCAGCCGCCGGGTGGACGTCTGCGCTGCTCGCGGAAGTCCCTGCCGCTGATGCCAAGGCTGTACGAGGCGCTGAGGCGACGGCGCGCGCGCCTCGAACTCGAACGGCTATCGGAGGAGCAGTTGAAGGACATCGGCCTGACCCGCTGGGAGGCCATGCGCGAGCCGCGACGTTGACTCCGGCAAAAGCCTCAGCGCGGCCCGAAGAGTTCGTTCGTATAATATTTCCCGAAATCCGGTCTCGTTTCGAGGGGTGCGCCGTCTTCCGTCTTGAGGATCCCGGCGTCGAACAGATAGGATCCGATCGCTTCCATCTTCTGCGGATCCATCGTCCCGACAGTGCCGTCGGCGGCTCGGAAATAATGACCGTCGATCAGCGCCTGCAGCGACGCCCTGATGAGTTTGCGATCGGTCAGGGCATCGCGATTGGCCGAGATCAGCAGATCGGTCGCTTCGTCGGGATGATCGACCGCGAATTCATATCCGCGGCGGGTCGCTTCGACGAAAGCCGCAGCAGCCTTCGGATTCCCGTTCAGAAAAGCCCGGCTGGAGCCGAGCAGCGTCGTGTGTTCGTCCGGCACGCCGAAATCCGCATAGCGGAAGGCGCGCTGGGCGGCGCCGTCGAGCTCGGCCTTGACGCCCTCCCATGTATAGACTTCGAGGGTAAAATCGACAGCGCCGTTTTCCAGCGCCTGATAGGCGGAGGTTCCGAGCGTCACGGTCTCGAATTCGCCCCGGCCGCCGTCATGGCGGATGATCGAGCCGATCAGGGCGTTCTCCCAGTCGGAGCCGAAGCCGCCATAGGTCATGCCGTCGAGGTCCCGGGGGCGTGTAATGTCCTTGCGGTCGCCCTTGAATACGAGCCTGCCCGTCTCCGTCTGGGTCACTGCATAGGCCGCGACCACATCCGCCCCAGCCGTCGCCTGCGTGAAAACGCCGATCGACCCGACAATGCCGAAATCGGCGACACGGTTGGCGACGAGCGTACCTGCGGACGTATCCGTATAGGGCAGGATTTCGACATCGATCCCGGCTTCGCGATAAAATCCCTTATCGCGGGCGACGAAGAGGCCGATATGGTTGGTGTTCGGCGTCCAGTCGAGCGCAACGCTGACCCTCTCCGCCGCGCGGATCTCGATCGATGTCAGCGGTAGGGCAAGCAAGGCAAGCGCGGCCAGCGCCGTGCGGCGTGTCAGGGCGATCGGCATCATGGAATTTCTCCTGGTGAGGGTGAGAAGAGAAGGTCGAGGATGGCGGCTTCGATCTCGGCCGCCCTTGAGCGCAGGACGGCGTCGCCGATACGTGGGCGCTCGAGCGGGATCTCGATCATCCGCGCCAGCCCGGTCGGGCGCGGCGACAGGACGTAGATGCGATCGGACAGCATGACCGCCTCGCGGATATCGTGGGTCACCAGCATCGCCGTCCAGCGATGCGTCAGCCACATCTGCTCCAGCCACAGTTGCATGCGGCTGCGCGTCAATGCGTCGAGTGCGCCGAAGGGTTCGTCGAGGAGCAGCATCGGCCGGTCCTGCACCACTGTTCGCAGCAGCGCGGCACGCTGGCGCATGCCGCCGGAAAGGGCGGACGGGTAATGGTTCTCGAAACCGGAAAGGCCGAATTCGGCGATCAGCGGCTCGACGTGGCGGCGTGCCTGCTTGCGGCTCATTCCCTGGATTTCGAGGCCGACCGTCGTGTTGTCGATGATCCGCCTCCAGGGCATCAGCGCATCCCGCTGCGGCATGAAGGCGAAGGGCCTTGCCTTGGGATCGAGCGGCTCCCCGTCGAATTCTATCTTCCCGTGCTCCAGCGGCACGGCACCCGTCAGGATTTTCAGGATCGTCGATTTGCCGCAGCCGGACGGGCCGAGGATAGACACGAATTCTCCCTGCCGGACGGTGAGCGACAGATTGTCGATGACCTGGAGATCGCCGAAGGAGAGGGAGATGCCATCCAGCCTGAGCCGCGTGTCCGTCATGCCCTGGCGCTCCCGGCACGGCCGATCCACGGAGCCGCAATCCGCTGCAGCAAAAATGTCGCGGCAAAGAGCACGAGCGTCAGCGCCGAGCTGACGAGGACGGCGGCAAGCACGAGGTCCGGGCGGAAATTGTTCTTGGCGTTGAGAATGTAGATGCCGAGACCTTTGGCGGCACCGGCATATTCGGCAAAGATCGCTCCGACTACGGCATAGGTGATGGAAATGCGCAGGCCGGCGAAGAAGTAGGGAAGCGCCGAAGGTAGGCGGGCCAGCAGGAAGCGTTTCCATCGCGAGGCGCCCATCGAGGCCAGGAGGTCCTCCATCTCCGCCTCGGTCGCGGCATAACCCTCGACGAGTGCGACCAGCATGGGAAAGAAGGTGACAAGGGCGACGAGCATGATCTTCGGCGCCAAGCCGAAGCCGAACCAGAGCACGACGAGCGGTGCGATGGCGACGAGCGGCAAAGTCTGGCTGATGATGAAGATCGGGAAGAGTGCCCGCCTCAGGGTGGGCGAGAAATCGACGGCGATCGAAAGCGCGAAGGCGGCGGCGAGCGAACAGGCGAAGCCGGCAAGCGTGGCGCCGAGTGTCGGTAGAAGATTGTCGAAGAGCGCCAGCCGGTTCTGCCAGGTCTGAACCAGAACCCTGGACGGCGGCGGAAGGGTCGTCGGCGATATGCCGGAAAGCTGCGCATAGACCTGCCACAGACAGACGAGGCAGGCAACGGCGATGGCTGCGGGAAGCCATTTCCGAACATGGTCACGCGCGCGGGTCCGCTCATCAAAGGCGCCAGAAGACATCCGATTGTCCGATCCGGAAAAGGGTTAGATCGCGGTCGGGCTGTTGGCCGAAACCGTCAGGTCGATGGTCACATGACCTTCCGGCGGTCCGAAACGGACGAAGGCCTCGCCGAGCGTGGCGAAGACGGGCGCGGCATCGCCACGCAGCTTGGTGCAGAAATTCTTGGCACGGTCGAAGACACCCGACGCCTTGATGAAGTCGATGCAGCCGTAGATTTCGTCCATATGCCCGTCGATACCGAGCGTGTAGAGGGAAAACTGCGCAGCGGCAGGCCGGCCGGAGAGCGGGACGGAGGCGACGGCTTCGAGCGCCATGGCCTTGCGTTCGGCGAGCGGCGCCAGCGGGCCGGTCATATCCGGAACGTGGCAGATCGGATCATCCGGTTCGCCGGGGCAGCCGCGCGAGATCGTCGCGTGCAGGACGCTGTGCTTGCCGCTCGCGGCGGCGGCGACGAAGAGGTCGCGCATCGCTGCAAAGACGATATCGGGCGTGCCGACGATCAGTGTGGAGATGTCGTCCGTCTCGATCCGCAACCGGTCGCGATAGGGATCGAGCGCGCCGAGCGCGTCGACAATGACACCGACGAAATCGTCGGTCATGGGATAAAGAGAAATCTGTGCGCCGGAAAACATCGCTCAACCTCGCTCCGCTGGCATTATCCAGATCAGCTTGAGGGTCCCTGGTCTTGCGACCTGATCTCAGCCCCGGCGATACGGAGCACCCCTGTGATGACGCGGTTCTATCCGACCGGCCCGAGCGATGCAAGGGCCGAACGGAAATGTCCGACGGATTTGTGGGCGGGTTCAGATGCCATGCCCGCCGGCAGGGATGCTCATGCCCCGGAAAGAGGCGGTGCGATGCCGTACCGATCGGCAAGCTCGCGGAAGGCTTCCTCCGTCGTCGGGTCGATCGGTATGCCTTCCGCCTCCCGTCGCTCCGCCTCGGCCCATTCACGATCGCCCGGGGCCATGACCCTCGCGCCTTCGCGGGCCGGCGAGCTGCGCAGGAGATCGAGATAACGTCGCATGCCGTCCTTGAACGTCGCCTCGTCGATGAAGGCGTCCGGCTTGATGGCGACGACGAAGGCGCCGACATTGCGCGGCGTCGCATAGTCCGGTCCGCCCATCGGGGCGATCTCCGGGGAAAGCCTGGCGCCGGAAAGAACGGCGCTGAAGATCTCGGCCATGCCGGCGAGCGCTGCGCCCTTGAAGCCAAAGGCGGCGCCGAGCGGTGCCAGCATGTCGGCGGCGGCCGGGTCGTCGACATCCCGTCCGGAGGGATCCGAGGCGGTGCCGGCCGGGAGTGCCACGCCGAGGCTCCTGTAGAGCTGCACGCGGTTATAGGGGATGGCGCTGGTGGCCATGTCGAGCAGCCAGGGACGCTCGCCGGCGACCGGGACTGCGCAGGCGATCGGGTTGGTACCGTGGAAACGTGAGGCGCCGTCATGCAGGCGCACGAAACTGTCGGAATTGCAGAAGGCAAGCCCGATGAAGCCGGCCCTGGCCGCTTCCATCGCAAAGGCGCCGGCCGGGCCGAAATGCGAGGAGTTTCGGATCGCCACCGCCGAAATGCCGAACCGCCCGGCGAGGCCGACGGCATGGCGCATGCCTTCGTAAGCCGCCAGCGCGCCATGGGCGTGGTCGGCGTCGAGCGTGGCGATTGCGCCGAATTCCGTGGCAAAGCGGAGATTCGGGTTGCGGTTGACGCGGCCGCCTTCGATCGCCGTCACATAGTGATGTAGAAGGCGGACGCCATGGCTGTCGACGCCGATGCGCGAGCCGTGCATCATCGCATCGGTCGCGGCCCGCGCGGTTGCCTCGCTCGCTCCGGCCTTCGACAGGGCGTCGTGGCAGAAAGTCTCCAGCGCCGCCGCCGGTATCCGCGCCCGTGGCGTCGCTGTGCTTGCCGTGTCGTTCATGAACTCTCCTCCTCGCTGGTCGCCGATCGATGACGGTCGTCCAGTGTCTACACTGTACCGATCGTCATGTATATCGAAGCGGCGGCTGCCGTCTGCGCGGAGTGATGAGCGGCCGATGCAAGGCGGTGCCGCAAGCGCCGCCGGATATATGACTTCCCTATTTCTTCTCCCTCCGACACCCATCGAAAGCCTATGGAGCCCTCGCTACCTTCCCATCAGGCACATCGAGCGGCGCATGGAGCCCGGAATCCCGATGATCTCCGGATATCGGCCCTGCCATCCGCGCACCGCCGACGGGGCCGGCTTGCGGCATGACCAGCAGTGTCGCGAGCCTCGTTCAAAAAGGAGTAGAACCATGTATGGCCGTTTTGGAGGCATGTATTTCCTGCATCTCGCTGAGGCGAGCGCGCAACGTCGCCGCCTGGCGCAGACCGAGACCGAGCCGGGCCGCCCCTTGCATGGCACGGCGGGGGAGGGCCTGGCGATGTTCCTGCGTCTGCTCGGGGTGGTGGGCGCAAGCTTCGGCGCCATCGCTGTCCTGGCGGCGATAGCGGGTTGAGGGGGGCTTGGAACAATGGGCAGGTTTGCCATGACAGACCGGGAGCCCCCGGCAACGGGTATCCGCTTCACCGTCGGTCGCGACGTCGGCGGCCGCTGGGTCGTATCGGATCGTGACGGCCGGGTCGGCGGCATCTTTTCCGACAGGGCCTCGGCCATCCACTTCGCCATGTTCGAAAGCAACCACTCTCCGGGCGCCGTCTGGTGTCTGCCGGATCATGTGACCGTCAGGTTCGGCGAGGTTCCCCGCGACCGCGATCTCGGACCGGCCACACGGGTGGCCGGCAGGGCGTGAGGTCGGCTATGGTCGTCGCGATCCGTTATCTTCGCGCTCATGTCTATCCTCGCGGTGTCTTTCCGCGCCGGCCGTTGCGCGCGGGTGCGAATCGTCCGCAGGCTTCGGATGCCGTTCTCGGAATGACCGTCGTCATGCTTGTGGTGCTCGCGGTCGCCTACGCGATCACGCTCGCCGCCGCCTGATCGCGGACCGTTCCCGGTCCTTGCCTGTTCCCTCCTCCCCGTGATGGCGGCAGGAGGGAGCAGGCTCTGCCAAACGCGGGCCCTGGCGGGAATTCCTATAAGATTCCTATATCTTTGCCCGCCCGTCTCTCTCGAACCCCTATGCGCTTCGGTCGCATATCTGGGAGCGGGAGATCGAAGGATCCCCTCAATGCGAGACCAGCTCGAATAAGTGCCGTCCGGCCGGATGGCACCTTTCGGCTCGTCTGGCTTCGATCATTCAAAGGAGCCCGGATCGATGATGGACATCATTCTACTCGGCACGGCGGTCGTCTTCTTCGCCATCTGCTTTGCCTATACCCAGGCCTGCGACAGGCTTTGAGGAGGCGCCCGATGATACTCGATTTCGTCCTCGGCGGCGCCGTGACCGTCATTCTCGCAATCTACCTCACCTACGCTCTCATCCGACCCGAGCGCTTCTGACCGCGCTGCCGGGAACTGAAAGTTTCCTCCCATGACCCTCAACGGATGGTTACAGATCCTCGTCTTCTGCGGGATCCTCCTCGTGCTCGTCAAACCGCTCGGCGCCTATATGACGCGGGTGTTTTCCGGCGAACGCACGCTTCTTTCGCCGCTCCTCGTTCCCGTTGAACGCGGCCTCTACGCGCTGGCCGGCACCAGCGAGCGGGAAGAGCAGCACTGGACTGCTTATGCCTTCGCGCTTCTGATGTTCAATCTCTTGGGCACGCTCGTTCTCTATCTCCTGCTGCGCTTCCAGGACATCCTGCCGATGAACCCGGCGGGCATGCCGGCAGTCGGGCCAGAGCTCTCCTTCAACACCGCCGTCAGCTTCGTGGCCAACACCAACTGGCAGAGCTATGGCGGCGAGAGCACGATGTCCTATTTCAGCCAGATGGCCGGACTTGCGGTGCAGAACTTCGTCTCCGCCGCAACCGGCATGGCGATCGCCATCGGCCTGATCCGCGCCTTCTCGCGCGCTTCGGGAAAAGCAATCGGCAATTTCTGGGTCGATATGACCCGCGCCACGCTTTATGTCCTGCTGCCGATCTGCATCGTGTTGACGCTCGTCTACGTCTGGCTCGGCGTGCCGCAGACCTTCGGCCCCTATGTGGAGGCGACGACGCTCGAAGGAGCGAAACAAACGATCGCGCTCGGCCCGGTCGCCTCGCAGCTCGCCATCAAGATGCTCGGCACCAATGGCGGCGGCTTCTTCAACGTCAATTCCGCCCATCCGTTCGAGAACCCCGACAACATTTCCAACATGCTGCAGATGCTGTCGATCTTCGCCATCGGTGCGGCCTTCACCAACGTCTTCGGCCGCATGGTCGGCAACCAGCGCCAGGGCTGGGCCATCCTGTCGGCGATGGGCATCCTGTTCATCGTCGGTGTCGGCATCGTCTATTGGGCGGAAGCCTCCGGCAATCCGATCCTGCAATCCTTCGGCCTTCAGGGTGCCAACATGGAGGGCAAGGAAGTCCGCTTCGGCGTCGTCATGTCGTCGCTCTTTGCCGTCATCACCACGGCTGCGTCCTGCGGCGCGGTCAATGCCATGCACGGATCCTTTACCGCACTCGGTGGCCTGATCCCGCTCATCAACATGCAGCTCGGCGAAGTCATCGTCGGCGGCGTCGGAGCGGGCTTCTACGGCATCATCCTGTTCATCATCATCGCCATCTTCGTGGCAGGCCTGATGGTCGGCCGCACACCGGAATATCTCGGCAAGAAGATCGAGGCGAAGGAGATGAAGATGGCCGTTCTCGCCATCCTGTGCCTGCCGCTTGCAATGCTGGTTTTCACCGCGATCGCCAGCGTCATGCCTTCGGCGGTCGCTTCGGTCGGCACCGGCGGCCCGCACGGCTTCTCGGAAATCCTCTATGCCTACACGTCGGCGGCCGCCAACAACGGTTCGGCCTTCGGCGGCCTCACCGCCAACACGCCCTGGTACAACATCACGCTCGGCATCGGCATGCTGATGGGGCGTTTCCTGGTCATCGTCCCGGCGCTCGCCATCGCAGGATCGCTGGTCACCAAGAAAACGGTGCCGGCCTCTGCCGGCACGTTCCCCACCGATGGCGGCCTGTTCGTCGGCCTGCTCGTCGGCACGATCCTGATCGTCGGCGGGCTGACCTTCTTCCCGGCGCTGGCGCTCGGCCCGGTCGTCGAGCACCTGGTCATGACCGCCGGACAGACCTTCTGAGGAGAGCAGATCATGAGCATTCGCCATGCCCTCCACAGACAGTCGGCCCTTGCCTCGCGGAAGCGGGGCAAGGGGGACATCGGCAAGCACCGGAGATGGTGCGGTTCCAACGCAATTCTTGCGATGATGGCGGGCGTTCTCGCCATCGTCTTCGCAGTCGAAATCCTCCACGGCTGACCTTTGCGGTCGCCTTTTCAACGCTGGAGTCTCTCATGAGCCAGGAAAAATCCGCGAGTATCATGGATAGTCGCATTCTCGTTCCCGCAATCGGTGCCGCTTTCACCAAGCTCAACCCGCGCACGCTTGCCCGGAACCCGGTCATGTTCGTCGTGGCCACGGTGTCGGTCCTGACGACCGTCCTCTTCCTGCGCGATCTTGCGATCGGCGCGGGGGATCTCGGTTTCTCCTTCCAGATCAATCTCTGGCTCTGGTTCACCGTCCTGTTCGCCAACTTTGCCGAAGCGGTGGCGGAAGGCCGCGGCAAGGCGCAGGCGGATTCCCTGCGCAAGGCGCGAACCGAAACCCAGGCCAAGCTTTTGACCAGCGCCAATGGCCGCGACTACAGGACGGTGGCCGGCACCAGTCTCAAGGTCGGCGATATCGTGCTGATCGAAGCCGGCGACATCATCCCCTCGGACGGTGAGGTCATCGAAGGCGTGGCATCGGTGAACGAGGCGGCGATTACCGGCGAAAGTGCGCCCGTCATCCGGGAATCGGGCGGCGACCGCTCGGCCGTCACCGGCGGCACGCAGGTCCTCTCCGACTGGATCCGGGTGCGTATCACGGCCGCGGCCGGCTCGACCTTCATCGACCGGATGATCTCGCTCGTCGAGGGTGCCGAACGCCAGAAGACGCCGAACGAGATCGCGCTCAACATCCTGCTCGCCGGCATGACGCTGATCTTCGTGCTCGCCGTGGCGACCATTCCCGCTTTCGCCACCTATGCCGGCGGCTCGATCTCGATCTTCGTTCTCGTGGCGCTGTTCGTAACGCTGATCCCGACCACGATCGGCGCGCTGCTGTCGGCCATCGGCATCGCCGGCATGGATCGCCTCGTGCGCTTCAACGTGCTTGCCATGTCCGGTCGCGCCGTGGAGGCTGCAGGCGATGTCGATACGCTGCTGCTCGACAAGACCGGCACGATCACGCTCGGCAATCGCCAGGCGACGGAATTCCTACCGGTACGCGGCGTCTCCGAACAGGATCTCGCCGATGCCGCCCAACTTGCCTCGCTCGCCGACGAGACACCGGAAGGCCGCTCGATCGTGGTGCTGGC
>JBQGDG010000094.1:0-4682 GCA_052038935.1 Neorhizobium sp.
TTCGTCGGCCATGATTGCGAGGTCGACAGGGCGGGGAAATATTTCACCCTGCAGATCGGCGACTATCCGGTCCTCGTCATCCGCACGCGCGAGGGCGATATCCGCGCCTATCACAACACCTGCCGTCATCGCGGCCACCGGGTCTGCACCAAGGAAAGCGGTTCTGCGACACGGCTCGTCTGTCCCTACCATCAGTGGACCTACCAGCACGACGGCTCGTTGATGTCGGCGCGCCATATGGGCGAGGATTTCGACAAGGGCAAGTTCGGCCTGAAGCCGGTGCATTGCCAGTCCGTCGGTGGATACATCTTCATCTGCCTTGCCAAGGAAGCGCCGGATTTCGCCTCCGTCCGCGCCACCGTCGAGCCTTTCATGGCGCCCCACCGCCTGTCGGAAGCAAAGGTCGCCGCCCAGACGACGATCATCGAGAAGGGCAACTGGAAGCTCGTCTGGGAAAACAACCGGGAATGCTACCACTGCGCCGGCAACCATCCGGAACTCTGCAGGACCTATCCGGAAGCGCCGACCGCGAGCGGTGTCCAGGGCGCTGCGGACGATCCCTTCATCGCCGAACACTGGGTTCGTTGCGAGGCGGCCGGTCTTCCCAGCACCTTCACCATGTCGCCGGACGGCCAGTTCCGCGTCGCGCGCATGCCGCTGATCGAGGATGCCGAGAGCTATACGATGAGTGGCCGGCGCGCCGTCCAGCGGCCGCTGTCCGACGACGTGCCGATCTCCCATATCGGCACCATGCTGCTCTTCCATTATCCCTCCACCTGGAACCACATGCTCGGCGACCACGCGATTTCCTTCCGCGTCACGCCGCTCGGACCGGAAGAGACGGCGGTCACCACCAAGTGGCTGGTCCACAAGGATGCGGTCGAGGGTGTCGACTATACCGTCGAGGAACTCACCCATGTCTGGGAGATGACCAACGACCAGGACCGCCAGATCGTCGAGGAAAACGCCTTCGGCATCCGCTCGCCGGCCTATGAGCCAGGACCTTATTCGGAGGCGCATGAAGGCGGCGTCATGCAGTTCGTCGAATGGTATTCCAACTTCATGATCAATCGCCTGCAGGGCGAGGAAAGCAAGCTTTTCGCCGTCGCCTAGCGGCACGGGCAAAAAGTTTCACCGCCATGGAACGAAACCGGCGGCTTTCCGTTTTCCGGGGCTTAATCCGGAACGCGGGGAGCGCCGCCATGCCGCCAATGCGAAATTGTCTGGTCGTTGCGCTGGCGGTCCTGGGCGTCGCGGCCGCCGGCGCCCCGGCGGCAGAGGCAACGTCCATCGTTTCCCCGCAGACGGCCAGTCCCGGACATCATGCGGGCGAAGCGGAAATCCTCCGCCCGCGCGAGCGTGGATATCACCACGGATATCGCGGCTACCGGCAGCAGCGCCCCGGTTATCGTTATCATGAGGGATACTGGTTCCCGCCGGAAGCTTTTGCCGCAGGCACGGGCAGCGGTCGGGCGCTCCCCGTCCGTCCGCCTCATGCCGCCGGCCGCAGCCATCAGGCGTGGTGCGAAAGCCGCTACCGCACCTACCGTGCGTCCGACAACACCTATGTCGGCAATGCCGGTATCCGCCGCCCGTGTGTGTCTCCCTCTCGCTGAAAGACGCGCCGTCCAGGGGCGGGGATAAGCCTGGCAGCGGGCGGGATTTACATGCATCGCCGTTAATTTGAGGTTCAGCATGAACCTTCTAGTCTCGCCGGGATTTCTTATGACTATGGAATACAGAGGCGTCTCAAACGTTCTCTGATCGTGTCTCAACCGCAGAATGGAGAGTGTAGAGATGACTCTGTTCAAGAAGATTGCAATTGCGGCGGTGTCGGCCGTCGTCCTCGCCGGCTCGCTCGTTCCGGCCCAGGCGCTTACCCTGCCGGCAGCACCGGGCGCGCCGGTCGCCTCCGACGTCACCAACGTCCAGTATTATCGTCGCCACGGCAACAGCCGCTATTACCGCGACGGCTATTACCGGGGTCACCGCGGCTATCGTGACTACCGCAACGGCTACCGCCGTCACAGCGACGGCTTCTGGTATCCGCTGGCGGCCTTCGGTGCGGGGGCGCTCATCGGCGGCGCCATCGCCTCGCAGCCGCGCTACGTCGAGCCCGCTCCGGCTCCCGTCTATCGCAGCAGCGGCCTCAACCCGCGTCACTACGAATGGTGTGCCGGCCGTTATCGTTCGTATGATTCCTATTCGAACACGTTCCAGCCGTATAACGGTCCGCGCCAGACCTGCTATTCGCCCTTCTATTGAGGGTCGAAGCAGCGGTCCGACAGCCGAGAAAAACCCGCGCCAGCCGCGGGTTTTTCTTTGCGCGAGGATCCCGCTAGAGAATGCCGACGCGCCGCAGCAGCCACCAGGCGGCGGCAACCGACAATGCGATGGCGGCAAGCGCGAAAGCCGTGCCGCCGCTCCCCTCCGCGAAGGGCAGCGACGACGTATTCATGCCGAAAAAGCCGGTGACCAGGGACGGCGGCAGGAGGAAGGCCGTCATCAGCGACAGGATGTAGAGATGGCGGTTGGTCTCCGACGAAAGCTTGGAGTCGATTTCCTCGTGCAGCAGCCGCGCCCGCTCCTGCAGGGCATAGACGTCGTGATCCACCGCCTCAAGCCGTCCGATGAGCCGGACGGCGGCATCGTCGAAACCATGCGGCATGTCGTGTTCGTCCGCTGCCGCCGCGCGTCGCATGAGGGTCAGAACCGTCCGCAGATGCCGATGCAGCCGCACGACCGTCCGCCGTACCGGGGCGAGCCGGCGGCGCTCGTCACGCGGAGCGTTGTCATAGACGAAATCCTCGATCAGGTTCAGTTCGTCGGTCAGTTCCATCACCAGGCCGATCAGGGTGCGCTGGAATTCGGCCACGAGCGTCTCGAATACGTCGATCGGTCGGCGGTAGCGGGTGGCGTTCTTCTCCACCGCAGCCTTCAGCCGGTCGATCGAGCGCAACGGCTGCAATCTCGTCGTGACGATGATGCGTTCCGACACGAAGAAATGCAGCCAGCCGATATCGCGTGTATCGCTGTCGAACCCCTTCTGGAAGTCGATCAGCGTGCCGTAGATCAACTGTTCGTCGAGAATGATCGCCGCATGGGTATCGCGCGTGGTGAGAGCCGCGAGCGCCGGCGGCGTCAGGTCCGGCAGGCTTTCGAGAAAGGCCGGAACTCGACTGTCGGCGAGGTTCAGATGCAGCCAGAGGAAGCCGTCCTGCATGTCCAGCTCGCCGACCGTCGTCTCCAGCGGCAGCCGGTTGCAGGTGCGTGTCGGGGCGTCGAAGCGATAGGCCCAGACGAGACCCGGAATGGCAGGCGTCATCAGCGGCGGGGCGTCCATGGGCTTGCTCCTCGACAGCGCCGGGCTCCGTCATGGGCGCCGGTGATGCTGCAATAGTCGAATCTGGCGCCGCTCGGTCGAAAATCGAGACCGCTCTCCGGGCTGCTGCGCCGTCATCGCCATCTTCTATGTCAAACTCGCGAAGGAATCTTTAGCGGCGAGGATAAAAGTACCCGGCCCAAGGCGCAGACCACCTGTTCCTGTCGCCGTCGCCCCGGGAGAATTGACAATCCTGTTGACGTTTACGTAAAAAGTATATCTTGCCTTGAGAGGCACGGCTGCAGTGCGGATGAGGAGGATCATGATGTACAGCGCCCCGGTTGAGGATATCGCATTCACGTTGAACCACGTTGCGGGCCTGGCACCTGCGCTGGAGGAGGGCCGTTTCGGCGATCTGGGCGGCGATCTCGTGGATGCTATCCTCGAAGAGGCGGGGCGTTTCGCCTCCGCGGAGATGGCTCCTCTCGGCGAGAGCGGCGACCGCGAGGGGGCTCGTCTCGAAGACGGCCGCGTCACGACGCCGTCCGGCTGGGCCGATCTCTACCGCCGCTGGCGCGAAGGCGGATGGAACGGCTTGACCGCGCCGGAGGCCTATGGCGGTCAGAACCTGCCGCATATGCTGAATGTCGCGACCCTGGAAATGTGGAATTCCGCCTCCATGGCCTTCGCGCTCGCTCCGACCCTGACCATGGGAGCGATCGAGGCGCTCGCCGCGCACGGTTCCGACGCCCTCAAGGACATCTATCTGGCAAGGCTCGTCTCCGGCGAGTGGACGGGCACGATGAACCTTACCGAACCCCATGCCGGTTCGGATCTCGGTGTGCTGAAGACCCGCGCCGAACGCCATGAGGACGGCAGCTATCGCATCTTCGGCCAGAAGATATTCATCACCTGGGGCGAGCACGATGCCGCGGAAAACATCATTCATCTGGTGCTGGCACGGCTGCCGGACGCGCCGGCAGGCACCCGCGGCATCTCGCTTTTCCTGGTGCCCAAGGTCCTGGTCGGCGATGACGGTTCGCTCGGCGAGCGCAACGACGTCTTCTGTCATTCGATAGAGCACAAGCTCGGCATCCATGGCTCGCCGACCTGCACCATGATCTACGGCGACGGAAAATTCGGCGCCGAGGGCGGTGCCGTCGGCTTTCTGGTCGGAGAGGAGAACAAGGGCCTCGCCTGCATGTTCACGATGATGAACAATGCCCGCCTGGCCGTCGGCATCCAGGGTGTCGCGATTGCCGAAGCCGCCACCCAGAAGGCGCTGGCCTATGCCCGTGAGCGGACCCAGGGCAAGGCGCCCGGCTGGTCGGCGGAAAGTGGCGTGCCGATGAGCCCGATC
>JBQGDG010000095.1:0-11220 GCA_052038935.1 Neorhizobium sp.
CTATACCCGCAACCAGGGTGAGCTGATGGCCGAGCGGCTGAGGGACCTGCCGAACGTGGTGGTCGACTGGGGCATGCGATATGGCAGCCCCTCGATCGCCTCGCGGATCGACGCGTTGAAGGAGCAGGGCTGCGAGAGGATAGTGCTCTTTCCGCTTTATCCGCAATATGCGGCCTCGACCACGGCGACGGTCAACGACAAGGCCTTCGAACATCTGATGAAGCTGCGCTGGCAACCGGCGGTACGGACAGTCCCGCCCTATCATGACGATCCGGTCTATATTGAGGCGCTCGCCAATTCGGTGCGTCAGACGCTTTCGACGCTCGACTGGGAGCCGCAGCTGCTCATCACGTCGTTCCACGGCATTCCGCAATCCTATTTCAAGGCGGGCGATCCCTCTCATTGCCATTGCCAGAAGACGGCACGGCTGTTGCGCGAGGCGCTCGGATATAGCGAGAAGCAGCTGCGCCTGACCTTCCAGTCGAGGTTCGGACCGGAGGAATGGCTGCAGCCCTATACCGACAAGACGATGGAAGGTCTGGCCGCGGAGGGTATCAAGCGGGTCGCCATCATGAATCCCGGCTTTGTTTCCGATTGTTTGGAAACGCTGGAGGAAATTGCCGGCGAAGCGGGCGAGATATTCATGCATCACGGCGGCGAGAAGTTCGTCCATATTCCCTGCCTCAACGACAGCGACGGCGGCATGAACGTTCTGGAGACGGTGGTCCGTCGCGAACTGCAGGGCTGGGTGTAAACCGAACGGACGGAGGAGGCCATGAAGAAGGCAATCGTCACCGGCGGCGCCGGCCTGATCGGGACCGGTCTCTGCGCGGCACTTGCTTCCCGCGGATTCGAGGTTGCCTCTTTCGACGTCGCGGGCAAGGTGCACTCCGTCGAGGGCGTGCGTGCGATAGAATGCGACGTTGCCGACGAGGCGTCTGTCGAGATCGCGGTCGCCGAACTTGGCTGGGACCGGCTCGACCTCCTGGTCAACAATGCCGGGGCGACCGGCGGCGCGCTCGGCACCTCCATCCTCGACATGTCCGTCACGGACTGGCGCCGGGTGATCGACAGCCACCTGACCGGTGCCTTCCTGATGACGCGGGCGATCGTGCCGCTGATGAAGACCGGAGGCTCGATCGTCAACATGGCCTCGACCCGCGCCTTCATGTCCGAGCCGAATTCGGAAGCCTATGCCGCATCCAAGGGCGGGCTGGTGGCGCTCACCCATGCGCTTGCGGTGAGCCTCGGGCCCGCAATCCGCGTCAATGCGATCGCGCCGGGCTGGATCACCAACGAGACGAACCTGAGCCATGAGGACGAGGCGCAGCATCCCGCCGGCCGCGTCGGGCGGCCGAAGGATATCGCCGATGCGGTGCTGTATCTCGATGGGGCCGGCTTCGTGACGGGGGAGGTTCTGACCGTCGACGGCGGCATGACGAAGAAGATGATCTACGCCGACTGACGACCATCCGGAGATACGATCGGCAGGGTCAGGCCGCGGCTGCCGAAATACTGATCCAGCGCATCGGTAGATGCAGCCTTGAACGCGGCGGCGACATAAGTGTCCGGCCGGAGCAGGTAGACGGCATCACGTGCAAGGCCGGCATCCTCGCATGCCGTTTTCCAGGGAAAGACGTGGAGAGGTACCGCGTTTCGGTCGCACCAGTCCTCCAGAGCATGACCGGCATAGCCGTAGACGTGCACCTGCCAGCCGATGTTCCTGAAACCGCTATAGTTCGAACGATCGTCTCCGAGATCGATCCACGGCAACCGGTCGCCGCCGTGGATATGGCCCGCTTCGCCCTGACTGAGATAGGCGCCGCGGTAGTTGATCATGATCTGAGAGACGGTGCGGAACATGAATTCGCGCACCGGTTCCAGGGCGGTGGCAAGCGGCATGACGAGCGGTACGAGCCGGGTGCGGACGAATTGCGCGATGCGGCCGTCGGAAGTTGCAAGGCCGAAGGCCTGATCGGTCGTGCGGACGAGCTTTCGCGCGAAGGCAATGCGTTCTTCCTCGAACGAAGCGAGAAGACGGTCGGACGCTCCGTCATCCGCCGGCATGCCGGAAAGGACCGCGCGAAGTTTCCAGGCAAGATTGATCGCATCGCCGATGCCCGTATTCATGCCCTGGCCGCCCGCCGGGCTATGGATATGGGCAGCGTCGCCGAGGATGAAGGCACGGCCCCTGCGAAAACGCTCGGCAACCCGGTGATGGACCCGGTAGGTGGAGAACCAGTTCACCGACCTGACCTCGATGCCGAGATGTCGGACCGCGAGGTCGTTCAACTCCTCGAAGCGGAGGCTGCCGGCATCGGCATCCTTCTCCTCGACCGTGCCGATCAGCCGCGCATGTCTTCCTTCGTCCAGGGGGAACACCGCGAGGAAATCCGCGGTATCGAGGGCGAGGTTGAGTTCCCCGTTCATCGGAGGGCCGGAGGCTTCGATATCCGCCACATAGAAGGTCTGCTGATAGGTACCGCCCGGGAAATCCGAACCGAGTGCCTTGCGGACGGCCGATCCTGCGCCGTCGCAGCCAGCGAGGAAGGCGGCATCGCAGACGCTTTCGCTGCCATCCGGCATCGCCAGACGAGCGGTAATGCCGCCGGGGTCTTCCTCGTAGGCGGTGAAGGCCGTGTTCCATTCGACGGTGACGCCCATGGCCTCGAGCCGCGACAAGAGCAGTTTTTCGTGCCGGTCCTGGGGGTAGATGTGCAGGAAAGGATAGGGCGTCAGGCTTTCGCCGGTGTCGGCCAGCGAGATGCGCGCCTTGTTCTCTCCGGCAACCCAGACATTGGCGCCGGCGACGTGATGGCCATCGGAAACGACGGCATCGGCGAGATCCATCTGGCCGTACAGCTCGAGCGTTCGCGCATGCACCGCAAGGGCTCGCGATGCCGTACCGGGGCCGGTGGCTTTGGAAACGATCCGGACGGAGACGCCCATTCGCGTCAGCCAGAGTGCAAGCACGAGCCCGGTCGGGCCGGCTCCGACGATCAGAACGTCATGACGCATCTTCCTGCCTCCTCCATCCGACATGGAATCTAGAGCCGAAGGCGAAAAGGCAAAGAGATGCTCAACTTCGGGTTCAGCGAACCTGTTCGGCCTTGAAGCCGTTGGTCGCAGCCTTCCAGAAGTCCGGGTCTTCGTAGTCGGTCGGATCCTCCACGCCGGCGAGATGGAAAGCCTCGCGACGTTCGACGCAGGTGCCGCATCGACCGCAATGTCTTTCGCCGCCCTTGTAGCAGGACCATGTTTCGGCAAAGGGTGTTTCGTGCCTGGCGCCGTCGGTGACGATATCCGCCTTTGACCCTTTCACATAGGGCGCCAGCAGCCTGACCGAGGCGTAACCGTCCAGCGCATGGCGCTGCATCGCGTCGAAGCTCTCGATGAAATCGGGCCGACAATCCGGATAGATGAAATGGTCACCGCCATGAACGGCGATCGCCACGGCGTCCGCCTGCCGTGCCGCCGCGATGCCGAAGGCGACCGTCAGCATGATGGCATTGCGGTTGGGTACAACCGTGATGCGCATCGTATCTTCCGCATAGTGGCCGTCCGGCACGTCGAGATCGTCGGTCAGAGCCGAGCCGGTAAGCTGGCTGCCGATGGCGCGCATGTCTATCACCTGGTGGAAGACACCGAGACGTCGCGCGCATGCCGCGGCGAAATCGAGCTCCTTGGCATGGCGCTGGCCGTAGTCGAAGGAGACGAGGCCGAACAGATCGCCCTGGGCCGCGATGCGATGGGCGAGCGATACGGAGTCCAGCCCGCCGGAGCAGATGACGATGGTTTTCATGGCGAGAGCCTTTCCTGATCCGATGGAATGCGAGGCATCGCGAGTGCCCGAATGTGGCCTCGACCCTTTGTGTCCACCTGTCGCATCGACCGGCTGATCTTCGAGCTCGGGCCAGCCCGCGCCGGTCGTGGTCTTCGGTTGCCGCTGTTTAGAATGCCGGGAAGCATTTGTGAATGCTTGACCTCGGTCTGCTTAGCCACACATATGGCAACGTCAGCACGAGGGGGATACCTGACTATGGATATTGGTGGATTCGACATCTTCGTCATCGGCATCGTGATCCTTGCGATCCTCCTTCTGTTCGCCCTCGTGAAGACGGTGCCGCAGGGATATGCCTACACGGTCGAGCGCTTCGGCCGCTATACGCGCACGCTGGAGCCGGGCCTCAACATCCTGACGCCTTTCATCGAGCGAATCGGCGCCAAGATGAACGTGATGGAGCAGGTTCTCGATATTCCGACCCAGGAAGTCATCACCAAGGACAATGCCAGCGTCTCGGCGGACGCCGTAGCCTTCTACCAGGTGCTGAACCCGGCACAGGCGGCCTATCAGATCGCCGATCTGGAAAACGCCATCCAGAACCTCACCATGACGAACATCCGTTCGGTCATGGGCTCGATGGATCTCGACGAACTGCTTTCCAACCGCGACGTGATCAACGAGCGGCTGCTGCGCGTCGTCGACGAGGCCGTGCACCCGTGGGGCATCAAGGTGACCCGTATCGAGATCAAGGATATCCAGCCGCCTGCCGACCTCGTCGAATCCATGGCGCGCCAGATGAAGGCGGAGCGCGAGAAGCGTGCCCTGATCCTCGAGGCCGAAGGTGCCCGCAATGCGCAGATCCTGCGTGCGGAGGGCGCCAAGCAGGCTGCCGTGCTGCAGGCCGAAGGCGAGCGCGAAGCCGCGTTTCGCGAGGCCGAGGCCCGCGAACGTCTGGCTGAGGCCGAGGCCAGGGCGACGCAGTCGGTATCGGAGGCGATCGCCGCCGGCGACGTTCAGGCGATCAACTATTTCGTGGCGCAGAAATACACCGAGGCGCTGGTCGAGATCGGCAAGGCGACCAACTCGAAGATCGTCCTGATGCCGCTCGAAGCCTCGTCGCTGATCGGTTCGCTCGGCGGTATCGGGGCGATCGCCAGGGAAGTGTTCGGCGATGACGACGGTCCGAAATCCACGCCGCCGCGGTCCCAATCCGGCCCGGGCGCCCGTCCGACCCGCAGCACGCCGAGCGTGACGGCCGTCATCCCGCCATACACGCCGCCGACATCGAAGACGTGAGGCGGCGATGATTCTCGAACTGATACGCAGCCTCGGTCCCTGGAGTTGGTGGATCCTCGGCCTCGTTCTGCTGGCCCTCGAACTCCTGGTACCCGGCGTCTTCCTGATCTGGATCGGCGCCGCCGCAGTCGTGCTCGGCGCGTTGTCGCTGGCTCTATGGGAAACGAGTGTCTGGGGCTGGCATGTTCAGCTTCTGCTCTTCGCCGTGCTCTCGGTCGTCTTCGCCCTGCTCGGCAGACGCTTCTACAGCGGCAGGGGTGCAAAGAGCGACGAACCCTGGCTCAACCGTCGCGGCGAGAGCCTGATCGGCCGCACGGCCACGCTGTCGGAACCGATCCGCGAGGGACGCGGTCGCATCAAGCTCGACGACACGATGTGGTCGGTGATGGGGCCGGACCTCCCGGAAGGCGCCCGCGTGCGGGTGGTCGCCTCGAGCGGCCGTGACCTGACGGTCGAGCCGGTGATCCGGTAAGGCATCCGCTATTGTCCGAGGGCGTCGAAAAGAGCGGCCGTCGGAACCTGTCATACGGCCGGGGCATCCCCGGCCGTATCGTTTCGCGGCGAAGCGTCAGCTCAAATCCTTGTCCAGCGTTTCCAGTTCGTCGATCAGGCCCTCGATCATCGACAGGCCCCTCGACCAGAAAGTCGGATCGGTGGCATCGAGGCCGAACGGCTTCAGGAGCTCGGAGTGATGCTTGGTGCCGCCGGCCTTCAGGAGTTCGAAATATTTGTCCTGGAAGCCCGGAGCGGCGTTCTGGTAGACGGCATAGAGCGAATTCACCAGGCAATCCCCGAAGGCATAGGCATAGACGTAGAACGGGGAGTGGATGAAGTGGGGAATGTATGTCCACCACGTCTCGTAACCCTCGGAGATCCGGATCGCCGGGCCGAGGCTTTCGCCCTGGACCGACAGCCATAGTTCGCCGATCTGTTCGGCGGTCAATTCGCCGTCCTTGCGGGCAGTATGGACCTTGCGTTCGAACTGGTAGAAGGCGATCTGACGCACGACCGTATTGATCATGTCCTCGACCTTCTGGGCGAGCATCGCCTTGCGCTCTCGCTTGTCGGTGGTCTTTTCCAGCAGCGCGCGGAAGGTCAGCATCTCGCCGAAGACGGAAGCGGTTTCGGCAAGCGTCAGCGGCGTCTGGCACATCAGCGCGCCCTGGCCGCCGGCGAGAACCTGATGCACGCCGTGACCGAGTTCGTGGGCGAGCGTCATGACGTCGCGCGGCTTGCCGAGATAGTTGACGAGCACGTAGGGATGGGCCGAAGGAACCGTCGGATGCGCGAAGGCACCCGGTGCCTTGCCCGCCCGGGCCGGAGCATCTATCCATTCCTCGTCGAAGAACCGGCCGGCGATCGCTGCCATTTCCGGCGCGAAGGCGCCATAGGCGGACAGCACGGTTTCCTTGGCTGTCTCCCAAGGAATGACGGCCTTCGGCGTTTCGGGCAGCGGCGCGTTGCGGTCCCAGTAGTTCAGCTGATCCATGCCGAGCCATTTCGCCTTCATCGCATAATAGCGATGAGAGAGGCGCGGATAGGCATCCGTGACTGCGGCGGCGAGCGCATCGACGACATCGCGTTCGACGCGGTTCGCCAGATGACGGCTGTCAGCGATGTCCTCGAAACCACGCCAGCGATCGGAAATTTCCTTGTCCTTGGCGAGCGTGTTGGTGATCAGGGTGAAGACGCGGAGATTTTCCCCGAATGTCTTTGAAAGCGCTGCCGCCGCCTTGGCTCGGATAGCCGGATCGGCCTCCTGCAGCATGTTCAGCGTGACTTCGAGAGGGCGTTTCTCGCCATCGACCTCGAAGCGCAGCTCGGCCATGGTTTCGTCGAACAGGCGATTGAAGGCGGCGGCGGCCGTCATCGACTTTTCGAGGAAAAGCTGCTCCAGCTTGTCTTCCAGCTGGAAGGGCTTGTCCTCTCTGAGGTCGACGATCCAGGGTCGGTAGTGGCCGGCAGCGGCATCGCGCTCCATGCAGGCGTCCATCACGGCATCGTCGATACGGTTCAATTCCAGCGCGAAGAACAGAAGATGCGAGGAGATGTCCGTGAGCCTCGCCTGGACGTCGCCGTAGAACTTGCCGTTGGCAGGATTGGCGGTGTCTGAGAAATAGGTAAGGCCGGCGAAGGAGCCGATCTTGCCGAGAAGGTCGTCGAGTGCGTCATACTGTTTCAACGCTTCCCCGATGCCGTCCTCGCCGGTCGTGGCTGCTGCGTCGGCGAGCCTTCCCTTCCAGCGGCCTTCGAAGGCGAGGGCATCCTTCTCCGCCCGCTGCATGTCGTCGCGAAAGGCGGGCGCGTCCTTGGCCGCGTAGAGATCGGACAGTTTCCATACCGGCAGAAGGCCGAGCGCGGGGTCCGTCGTCTCCGCCCCGACGGCGGAGGCAGCGAAGGTCGAGCGGGACTGCGCGATGTGTCTCATCATGGTCTATCCTTTCCTGATACGGGCGGCCGAGAGGTAGCATTTCGGCGGCTGCGTCTCCAGCCGTCCACTTTCTGTCCAGACTGATAAAATGCGAGCTTTTCTCAAAAGGGGATGTTCAAGCCTATATGACACAACCTTGAGCATAAGAGCCTGAAAAGGGCGCACGATGAACGTTGCCGGGAGCTCAAGCATGTCTGCTCATATTCTTGTCGTTGATGACGATCCAATCCAGCGCCGTCTCCTGAAGAACGCCATCGAACGGCAGGGGTATGTCGCGCATCTGGCCGAAAATGGAAGGGTGGCGCTCGAGTTTCTCAACCGCACGAGCGGCGACATCAATGTCATCGTTCTCGATCTGATGATGCCGGAGATGGACGGACTGAGCTTCCTGTCTGCACTGCGCGACGCCGGTGCAACGACGCCGGTCATCGTCCAGACGGGGCAGGGCAGCATCGAATCCGTCGTGCAGGCGATGCGGGCAGGCGCCTTCGACTTCGTCGTTAAACCGGTTTCTCCCGAACGTATCGCCGCTTCGATCGGCAACGCGCTGAAACTCGATCAGCGCGAGGTAAAGTCCAAGGCCGGACGCCGGCGCGCCGGCGTCGTCGGCTTCAACGACATCGTCTCGGCGAGCCCCGACATGCTGCGGGTGATCGATCTCGCACAGCGTGCCGCTCATTCCAACATTCCGGTCGTCCTCGAGGGCGAATCCGGTGTCGGCAAGGAAATGATCGCGCGAGCCATCCAGTCGGGCAGCGATCGCGCCGGCAAGCCGTTCATCACCGTCAATTGCGGGGCGATCCCGGCCAATCTCGTCGAGAGCATCCTGTTCGGCCATGAAAAGGGCGCCTTCACGGGAGCGACCGAGCGGCACACCGGCAAGTTCGTCGAGGCCGACGGCGGTACGCTCTTCCTCGACGAGATCGGCGATCTGCCGCTCGACGTCCAGGTGAAGCTGCTGCGTGCCGTACAGCAGGGCGAAATCGAGACCGTCGGCGCCGGCAAGGTACAGAAGGTCAATGTCCGCCTGATCTCGGCGACCAACAAGGATCTGATCGAGGAGGTGCGGGCCGGCCGTTTCCGCGAGGATCTCTATTATCGCCTCAACGTCTTTCCGATCACCATCCCGGCGCTCCGCCGGCGCAAGGAGGACGTGCCGCACCTCGTGCGCGTGTTCGCCGAAAGGTTTTCCGTCGAACAGAAGCTGCCGCGCAATCTCGGCGTCAGCGCGGGTGCGCTGGCCCTGCTGACCGCCTATGACTGGCCGGGCAATATCCGCCAGCTGGAGAACGCGATCTTCCGCGCCGTGGTGCTGGCCGAAGGCGATGAACTGACCGAGTTCGACTTCCCGCAGATTGCGGCGCAGCTGCCGGAATTCCGCACGCCGGAACTCGCGGCGACGGCGGTGACACCGCTCTCGCCGTCTCCGGCGAGTGATTCGAGACCCGTGGCCGACGAACTCGACTTCCCCCAGCCGTCGCTTCCGCCTCGTTCCACGCGGCCGGACCCGCGTGCGCTGCTGGCCGCTGCCTATCCGACCTCGGACAACGTCATCGTCAGCACGGACGACAGCGGCGAGGTGCGCAAGCTCGCGGATGTCGAGGAGGAACTGATCCGCTTCGCGCTCAAGTTCTATCGCGGCCAGATGAGCCAGGTCGCCCGCAAACTCGGCATCGGACGTTCGACGCTGTACCGCAAGCTGAAGGACTACGGGATCGATCCCGACGATCCGCTGAGGGAAGCCGCCTGACAGCGGCCGGAATTGCGAGACTTAATTTTCAGACAAGGAAACCATGGCAATTTCTGTCAATCTCTCTTTAGGACATCATTGACTATACGAGAGATGCTTGTACATGTGTGGCAAATTTGCCATCGTGTGACCGCAATTGTCAGTCAGATGAGACGACGAGGGATGTTGTCTGCAAGACGGGGATCGCTTTGCCTGAATTGAATGCAAAAGAAATGCCATCCGGCACGAGCGTTCGCAACCTCGTCCTCAAGGCCTTTCAATCGCTGGCCAGGCGTTGTGCCGTTGCCGCGGCGGTAGCGGTCGTGGCGGGCTCTGTCCTGTCGACATCGGCAACCGAGGCGGCCGCCGAAGACCGCAGTCTCAAGCTCTATTTCATCCATACCGGCGAAAAAGCCGTCATCACCTACAAGCGCAACGGCCGATTCGATTCGCGCGGCCTGACGCAGATCAACAATCTGCTTCGCGACTGGCGAAAGAACGAGCCGACCAAGATGGATCCGCGGCTCTTCGATCTCGTCTGGGAAGTGTACCGCCGCAGCGGCGCCAAGGACTACATCCACGTCGTTTCCGCCTATCGCTCGCCTTCCACCAACGGCATGCTGCGCGGCCGCTCGCGCAATACGGGCGTCGCAAAGAACAGCCAGCACATGCTCGGCAAGGCTATGGACTTCTATATCCCGGGCGTGAAGCTCGCGACGCTTCGTGCGCTCGCCATGCAGATGCAGGTGGGCGGAGTCGGCTTCTATCCGAAATCCGGGTCGCCTTTCGTGCATCTCGACGTCGGCGGGGTTCGCGCCTGGCCGCGCATGACGCGCCAGGAACTGGTGCAGATCTTCCCGAAGGGCAACACGCTTCACCTGCCTGCAGACGGCCAGCCGTTGCCGGGCTACGATCAGGCGCTTGCCGACTACAAGAAACGTGTCGGTTCGAGCTCGATCGAGATCGCCTCGACGGCGGGCAGCGCGCCTGCCTCCGAGCGCAAGCGCCGCGGCTTCCTTGCCGCCCTGTTCGGTGGCGGTGCCGACGAGGAAGAGGATAACGGCGAAATCAGCACGCCGACCGTTTCGCCTCGCCAGCAGCAGCCCCTGGCGCCGTCGACACGACCGGCAGATGCCGAGGATGCGGCTCCGGCCGCGCCGGTCATGGTCGCCGCGGCAGAGCCGCAGCAGCCCCAGAACATCACCGCGCCGATCCCGGCATCGCGCCCGGCCTTCCGCCAGGACGGCCCGGGAACCCTGGCCACGGCTCTCTATTCGCAGCAGCGTAATCCCGCTCAGGAGGCGCTGTCGCTCCAGGCCGCCGCAGCCGCCAGCGGCCAGACGGCGGGCGAAGGTTTCGAGGATCTCGCGAAATATTCCGTGCCCGTTCCGACGCTTCTCGGTCCGCGCGGCCTGAAGGGCGATGCGGATACGACGTCGATGACGGCTTCGCTCGAAAACGTCCCCGTGCCGTTGCAGCAGCTGGCTTCCGTGCCGCTTCCGGCCAACCGCCCGGCGGCTTCCCAGGTTGCATCGGTGGTACCGGCGACCCAGGAAACGGAAGAGCAGGCGCTTACGCCTGAACTGGTTGCCGCCCTCTCGCGCAGCGTCGCGGAAGACGAGCGGCCTGCCGTTCCGGCGGCCCCTGTCGCATCGGTCAGGCCGGTGGTTGATACCGCCCGCAAGGCAGCACCGGTACCCGTCGCACCGCCGCACAAGCCGGTCTATGTCGCGGTTCTGCCGCCGAAGGTCATCCAGGCTCCGTCCAGAGCCAAGCAGTTCGGCGACGGTTTCGACGCGCCCAAGACGGTGACGGCCTCTGCCTATGCGGCACCGACCTAGGGCGGCCGCTCGACGAAGCCCGCTCCCGCGGATTCCGGCAAGCTGACCCAGGACGCTCTGGCGCAGTGGGCGCTGAACAACAGCAAGGCGGGCGACGTCGCTTCGGTCAAGGCGCCACGCGTCGTCAACCGGACGCTGA
>JBQGDG010000096.1:0-43267 GCA_052038935.1 Neorhizobium sp.
GCCTTGAAGAGCTTGACGAGATTGGGAACGGTGTTGTGTTCGGTCACGCTCTCGCCGACGACCGGCCATGCCGGGCTTTTCGGGCTCATGAAATCGACCTGCGGGTCGATCACGACGAGTGCCGTCCGCCTCAGATCGAGCGACATGCTCGTCCTCGGCAGAGCGGGATTGGCGGGATCGGCATAGGCATCGGTCCCGGCGGCGACGGCGTCACCGGACGAGGTGGCGACAAGCGCGCCGGCTGCGGCCACGCCCCCTAAAGTGGCGAGAAAGGAACGTCTGCTGCTGGAATTGCAATCCTGGCACATTGGGATCTCCGATTGCGAAGTTGGAGCGGTAAAAGTGACCAACCCTCACAAATTCACCATCGCGCCCGCAGCGTATGGGCTCAAGGTATACGCAGGTCTATGCCGCTGGCCGGCATCCAGGTGAAAACGGCCGAGATGGGCGCTTACGTCGCACCATGGAGCTTCCCAAAAGCGCCCGACCGGCTCCGAATGCCACTTGCGAATAAACATTCATCAAGTATATATCTTTTAAGGCAGAAGCCGGGACGCTTCCGAAACCCTTGCGCCAGAGGCAATTCGCCGCGGCCCGGGGGCAGGTAAGTTATACCTGCGTATACTGCCCGTCGTTTGGCAAATTGGCACAATACAGTTTGTAATCGACTGTCACATTCATCGGTATCACAGGACATCACCATGCTGTCTCAACTGACGACGGGTGAGCGTCAAAAGGCGCTCGTCATTCTGGTCGTGACTGCCATTTTCGGCATATTCCTAGCCGCGGCCGGGCGAAACGATCCCATCGGACTGCACGGGATACTCATCCTCGTCTATTCGGTCGGCCTGGCTATCCCGGTGCTCAGTCATATGTTCGATCCTGAACCGTCCGAAGATCGCCTCGCCAGATATTACGACGATCCGAGCAAGGTGGGCATTATCCTTGCCATGGCCTGGGCCGTATTCGCACTGTTCGTCGGCGACTGGGTCGCCTGGCTCCTCGTCAATCCCAACCTGACCTTCGATGGCGCCTGGGCGAGTTTCGGCCGCATACGGCCGGTCCACACGACCGGCGTCATCTTCGGCTTCGGCGGCAACGGCCTGATCGCCACGTCCTTCTACGTGATGCAGAGAACCTGTCGCGCGAGACTGCCCGACCAGCTGACGCCCTGGTTCGTCCTCCTCGGTTACAACGGGTTCTGCCTGCTGGCCGTGACCGGCTACATGATGGGCATCACCCAGTCCAAGGAATATGCGGAACCGGAATGGTATACGGACATCTGGCTCGTCGTCGTCTGGGTGGTCTACTTCATCCTCTACCTGCGCGTCCTGTCACGCCGGCAGGAACCGCATATCTACGTGGCCAACTGGTACTACATGGCCTTCATCCTCGTCGTCGCCATGCTGCACATCGTCAACAACCTGGCGGTACCCGTCTCGTTCACCGGTGCGAAGAGCCATGCGCTGTTCTCCGGCGTCCAGGATGCGCTGACGGAATGGTGGTATGGACATAACGCCGTCGCCTTCTTCCTGACCTCCGGCTTCCTCGGGATGATGTACTACTACCTTCCCGTACGCGCCGGGCGGCCGATCTATTCCTACCGGATGTCGATCATCAGCTTCTGGGGCATCACCTTCATGTATATGTGGGTCGGCTCCCACCACCTGCACTATACGGCCCTGCCGATCTGGGTTCAGACGCTCGGCGTCACGTTCTCCCTCATGCTGCTGATACCCTCCTGGGGTTCGGCCGCCAATGCGCTGCTGACCCTGAACGGTGCCTGGCACAAGGTCCGAGACGATGCGACGCTGCGCTTCATGATGGTGGCCGCGGTCTTCTACGGTCTGACGACATTCGAGGGCTCGTTCATGGCCATCCGTGCCGTCAACGCGCTGTCCCACTATACCGACTGGACCGTCGGCCACGTGCACGCAGGCGCCCTCGGCTGGGTGGCGATGATCACCTTCGGCGCGATCTACGCGTCGGTGCCGTGGCTGTGGAAGCGCGAGGCCATGTATTCCAAGGCGCTTGTCGAACTGCATTTCTGGCTCGCTCTCGCCGGCACAGTCACCTACGTCTTCGCGATGTGGAACTCCGGCATCATCCAGGGCCTGATGTGGCGGACCTACACGGAAAACGGCCACCTCGCCTACACCTTCCTCGATACGGTCGTTGCGATGCATCCCTATTACATCGCCCGCGCCGTCGGTGGCCTGATGTTCCTGCTCGGCGCCATCGCGGGTTGTATCAACATCTATCTCACCATCAGGTTCGGCACGCCAGTGGCGAGCACCGCGCCGGCATCGGCCGGGCCGCTCTACGGCCAGCAAACCGGCGGCTCGATGCAGCCCGCGGAGTAGGTTCATGTTCAATTTCCACTACAAGCTCGAGCGCAAGGCCATCAGCCTGACGCTCGCCATCATCGGAGCGGCGAGCGTCGGCGGCATCGTCGAGATCGCCCCGCTCTTCACCATAGACCAGACGGTCGAGGCGGCCCCGAACATGCGGGTCTATACGCCGCTCGAACTGGCCGGCCGCAATATCTACATGCGCGAAGGCTGCTACGCCTGTCATTCGCAGATGATCCGCACGCTGAAGGACGAGGTCGATCGCTACGGACCCTACAGTCTCGCGGTCGAGTCGAAATACGATCACCCGATGCTCTGGGGCTCCAAGCGCACGGGGCCGGATCTCGCCCGTGTCGGCGCCAAATATTCCGACGAATGGCATGTCCGCCACCTGATCAATCCGCGCGACGTCGTGCCGGTCTCGATCATGCCCGCCTATCGCTGGCTCATCGAGAACGACCTGCGGACCGACGATCTCTCCGGACAGCTCTCCGCCCAGAGAGCGGTCGGCGTACCCTATACGCCCGAAATGATCGCCAACGCCGCCGACGACGCCTATGGCCAGGCCAATCCGGACAGCGGCCGTGCGGCAGGCGTCACCGAACGATACGGCGAGGCCACGACGCTCTCGACTTTCGACGGCAACACGCAGCGCCTGACCGAGATGGATGCGCTCGTCGCCTATCTGCAGATCCTGGGCCGCCTGACCGACGTCGCTCGGCAGACCGAACTCAGCAGCGGGGAATAACCGATGACAATCTCTCACGACACGATGGTCTGGGCCGCCAAATCCATTGGCCTCTTCTACCTGATCGGCATGTCGATCGCCGTGCTCTGCTATGCCTACTGGCCATCGAACCGGAAGGACTTCGACAAGGCCGCCGAGCAGATTCTCGGGGGAGACGACCAGCCATGGCGGTAGAAGAACGCGACCCGCTCACGGGTCACCTGACCACCGGCCATGAATGGAACGGCATCAAGGAACTGAACACGCCGGTTCCGAAGCCGGTCTATTTCTTCCTCAGCCTCGCCTTTCTGGTCTCGGTCGGCTACTGGATATTCCTGCCCGCCTGGCCGCTCGGCCGCACCTATACGAAGGGGCTGCTCGCTTACGACCAGCATCAGGACCTTCGCGACAAGATTGAGAAGGCTGCCGAGAGACAGGTTGCGTGGAAGAGCGCCGTCGAACAGAAGACGTTCGAGGAGATACTCGCCGACCCGGCGTTGATGACGCAGGTGCGCGAGGTCGGCCATGCCCTGTTCGGGGACAATTGCGCGGTCTGCCACGGCGTCCATGCGACCGGCAATCCCGGCTTCCCCAACCTCGCCGCGGGGACGCTGAACTGGGGCGAGGCCCCGGAAGCATTCCAGGAGACGATCCGGATCGGCATCAACTCCCAGCATCCGGAATCCAGGACCGCCCAGATGCCGGCCTTCGGCCGCGACGGCATCCTCGACCGGGCGCAGATCGAAACCGTGTCGGCTTTCGTCCGCCAGATCGGCGTATCCGGCCTCGAACAGGCCACCGCCACGCATGCGGATGGCGCCCAGGTGTTCCAGGACAATTGCGCCGCCTGCCACGGTGAAAAGGCCGAGGGCAACCCGGATCTCGGCGTTCCCAATCTCGGCGACGGCTACTGGCTCTATGGCGGCGACGCGCAGTCGGTCTATACCTCGATAGCGCAGGGCCGGCAGGGACACATGCCGACATGGGAGGCAAGGATCAAGCCCGTCGACGTCAAGGTTCTCGCCGCCTATCTCGCCGATCTGCGGGGAGAAAAGCCATGACCGGCGCGAAGCCATCCAGCGGGCGGATAATCCTGTTCGCCGGTATCTTCTCCGCCATCGTGCTGGTGATCGGTGCCAACGCCCATCTCGTCTACGTATCGGTGACGTCGCAGCCCGAATGCGTCCCCCATACGAAAGCCGGGCAATCCGCCTCCCCCGCATCCTTCTCGGCGGCGCGATCGGTGTGCCAGCCCGACAGCACAGACAGATAGGCCAGGAGCCGCACATGACCCACCTCCTCCCAGACATCGTCCCCGCGGAGCCCCGTGAGAAGATCTGGCGGCGCGACCTGCCACGGAATGCCGCCATCGGCTGGCTGCGCGCCGGCCTCGGCGACTTCTCGAAGAACATCCACCAGAGCCTCGCCTACGGCATTTTCGTTTATGCCGTCGCGACCGCCGGCGTCTGGCTGCTTTTCGCCTACAAGATCGACTATATCCTCTTCCCGGCGTTGGCCGCCTTCATGGTCATCGCCCCGATCTTCGCCATGGGTCTCTACGAAAAGAGCCGTCGTCTGCAGATCGGTGAACCCGTAAGCCTTGTCGACATGCTCTTCGTCAGGCCGGCATCGGGTTATCAGGTCGCTTTCACCGGCGCGCTCCTCTGTATCCTGGCCATGGTGTGGATCCGCGCAGCGGTCATCGTCTACGCGCTGTTCTTCGGCCTACTGCCGTTTCAGGGACTGGAGAATATCGGCCGGATGCTGTTTACCACCTGGACCGGCTGGCTCATGCTCTTTGTCGGCAGTGCCGTCGGCGGCCTCTTCGCGTCCTTCGCCTTCGCCATCGGAGCGATTTCGCTGCCGATCCTGTTGAGGGAGAAGTCCGACGCGCTGACCGCCATGGGAACCAGCATGGCGCTCGTCTGGAACAACCTGCCCGTCATGCTCTGCTGGGCGGCCATTCTGGTTGCCGGATTCATTCTCTGCGTCGTCACCGGGTTCCTCGGCCTGATCGTCATCTTCCCGATCCTCGGCCATGCGACCTGGCATTGCTACCGGGCACTCCGCAGCTGACGCAACGCGCAACAGGCGACCATGGCCGGAAACCATCATCCGGCCATGGTCATTCGCAGACCGCACGAAGGGAGCGGAAACATGCTCGACGCACTTTTTTTGGTTCCTCTCGCCATCATCTTCAGCGCCGGAGCGCTTCTGGCGTTCATGTGGAGCCTGTCGGACGGTCAGTACGAGGATCTGGAAGGCGCCTCCCAGCGCGTCCTTTACGACGACCGGGACGATCCGAACGCCTGAATCCATCCGCGTCTGCGACCGATGCGAACCGGCCCGGCCGGCGGCGATGCCCGATCGAGGCACGGACACCGGCTACGCGTGCATGCAGCGCATCGAAACTGCACGCAACTCATGCCCTCCCGACCGGAAGGCCCTTTGACG
This sequence comes from Neorhizobium sp., assembly GCA_052038935.1. GTDB lineage: Bacteria > Pseudomonadota > Alphaproteobacteria > Rhizobiales > Rhizobiaceae > Neorhizobium. The sequence goes on from JBQGDG010000096.1 coordinate 5,533, forward strand.
GGGCCTCCGGAAGCCGGTTCGTCACCGGGCGTGGCGATCAGTCGTCCTGATGCGGTTTTTCACTGAGATGTTCGATCTTGCCGGAGACACCGTCCCATTCCTTGGCATCGACCGGGGGGATGCCCTTGGTGGACATGTTCGGCCACAGGGCCGCGTATTTGTCGTTCAGCGCCAGCCAGAAATCGGTCGCGCGGGGATCGGTGTCCGGATGAATGGCTTCGGCGGGGCATTCGGGCTCGCAGACGCCGCAATCTATGCACTCGCTCGGATTAATGACGAGCATGTTCTCGCCGGCATAGAAGCAGTCTACGGGACAGACTTCCACGCAATCCATGTACTTGCACTTGATGCAGTTGTCGGTGACGACATACGTCATGGTTCTAGCTCCGCGAGAGGCCGGGTGGAGGACGGATCCCAGGTCACGACCTCGCCACGCCGGCTTGCGATTCCGAAATGAAGGCTCTTGGCGATGTTCTCCGCCTTGCCCATGATGGCGCTGGAGACGGCCGCCTCGAAAAGCTCCTCGACCGTCTCTCGGAACAGAGCAAGCCAGCGTTCGAAGTCGCTGGATTTGAGGTGGCTCATCGGAATGTGCGCCGCCATGGGTGCGCCCTTGTAGCGACCCGACGCCAGCAATATCGACGACCAGAAGTCACGCATCGTCGCGAGATGCGGCTGCCAGTCATCAGGCCCGATACGGGCGAAAAGCGGTCCCAGGACCGGATCCTTGAGAACGCGTCCGTAGAAGACGTCGACCATCGTCCCGATCTCGCCGTCGGTAATCTCCAGAGCACCGAACCGGGGGCGCGGCGGACGTCCACGCGGCATCTCGTCATCCATGATCGTTACCACGCGTCCTCACTTTCTCACCTTGCGGTATGTCGTTTCGACCATTAAAGATGCATTGTCGATACATCTTTTAGAAAGGCCATGCAAGATGCACCGCGCCGAAGACTCCGGGCCCCGTTGCCAGCGCGAACATGCCCCATGCAGACGATCCGCCACGGAGGAGAGGCTGGATCTTGCCGAATGCCTGGCACAGCCGGTTGCCGCAGCCTACGACCTATCCCTGTGGACGTCTTGCCTGGAGCATTTCCGCTGCGCCACTCTTTCCGCCGGTTCATAACGCCACCGCTTTTCCAAGGGTAAGCGACAAGATGCCCCATCTGCCGAACGACACGTCCGTCTACCTCGACGAGGACATGATCCATGATCTCGTCACGGCGTTCAGCGATCTGCTGAGACGCAACCGGGAGCTTCGCCCGTGGCTCGATCGGACGATCGGCAACAGGTGGTACGACTTCGAGCAGGGCTTCGCCGAACTTATGACCCGGACCCTCTGGGATTTCGGTGATGACACGAACCCCTTGGCGACATTGTTTGCGGACACGCCATGTCCGACCACGGAGGAGATCGAGCTCGTCTGCGATCAGTTCGTCGAGGCGTGCCTGATCGCGGCCCCGCTGCATGCGGCGGCACTGACGGCCGAAACCGTTCGGACATTGATCCGCATCATGCTGGCCGCATCGACGCCCGCTCAGCCGGTTTCCTGAGAAAACGGAGACACGGGCCTAATTCTTCCACCAGCCCCGGCGATTTCGGCAGGTTCGAACCTCGCCAACATGCTGCAGCCATAAAAGATACATTGACAATGTATCTTTTATGGCCTTCAATCACGCCGCTCAAACGAGCTTTGAATTACAGAGGAAACACCATGTCTCAGACAACCCAGCAGCCCGGCGCACAGGAAATCGACGTACGCCAGCTCGTCCCGGCCCAGCGCCACGCCCGCATCTTCGAACTGGTCAACCAGCTGCCGGAAGGCGATGCCTTCACTCTGGTCAACGATCACGATCCCAAGCCGCTCCACTACCAGATCGAGGCCGAATACCCCGGCCTGTTCTCCTGGGAATACCGCGAACGCGGCCCGGAAGTGTGGAAGGTGGAGATCGGCCGCATCAAGGCCTGATCGACGACTGCCCGAAAGTGGCGCGGCAGAAGCCGCGCCACGAAGCGCCCGAACGGCGCCCCCTGTTTTCCTTCATGGTGGTCGATATGACCGGCGTTCCCATCGCGCGATGGACGATGTCCTATTTCGCCTTCGCAATTCTTTCCCTCATCGCAGCGCAAACCGCCATGGCTGCCGGGTTTGGCTTCCCCTTCGACGACATTCGCGGACCGGATACCCTGGTGGTGGTCCATCTGATCGGCATCGGCTGGCTGAGCTTCCTGATGTGCGGCGCGCTCTTCCAGTTCGTTCCTGTCTTGCTCGCGAGACCGCTCTCCGACGAGCGGGTGCCGGGCTATGTACTTGCCCTGCTGATTGCCGGCCTTGCGGCGCAGATCTGCGGTTTTCTCCAGCTTGGCGGGCATGTCGGCAGCGGCTTTCCGGCCCTTCCGCTGGGCGGGGCATTGCTGTCGCTCGCCTTCGCCGTCACCGTCTGGACGCTGGCCCGGACGATCATTGCCACCCCCAACCGCGAGGCTCCCGTCTATTTCGTCCTCGTGGGCCTCGCGGCACTCGCGCTGACGGCCCTCCTGGGACTGGCCTTCGCCTTCTATCTCGGTGGCGCCACCACCGCCGAATTCGCCAGCGATCTGGCCTCCTTCGCGATACCCTTCCACGCCTGGTCCGGGCTGGGCGGGTGGCTGACATTCACGGCGATGGGCGTCAGCTACCGCCTGCTCGCCATGTTCATGCTCGGCCCGGAGATTTCGGGCTGGACTGTCCGTACCGCCGCCTGGCTCGGTGCCTTTGCGCTGCTGCTCGGGATCGTGTTCGGCGTCGGTGCCATGTCGGTCGAAGGATCCGCCCTGCTGACGACCGTTGCGGCGCTTGCGGCTGCGTGTGCTGCGCTCGCACTCTACGGCGTCGATGTGCTGGCGATATTCCGCCAGCGCAGACGCAGGACGCTCGAGCTCAACACGCGCACGGCTGCGATGGCGTTCTTCAACCTGGCGATCGCCACACCCGGCGTCATCGTCTGCACCATCTGGCCCGTCGCGGATTCGACGGTCGCCGCCTTTGTTTTCCTCGGCGCGTTCGGATGGCTGAGCGGGCTCGGCCTCGGCAAGCTTCACAAGATCACCGCCTTCCTGACCTGGCTCGAATTCTACGGACCGAAGCTCGGCAAGGGTCCCTGCCCCCGGGTTCAGGACATCGTCCGCGAGGACAGGACGAGATGGCCATACGGCGTCTACTTCGTCGCGGTCTGGGGCGGCTTTTTCGGGCTGTTGTCCGGCAGCGACATGCTCTTCCGGCTCTCTGCCGCGGTGATGACCCTCTCGACCGCCGCCATCTTCGTGCAGCTGATCCGCATCCGGCACCTGCAAGATCTCGACGGATCCAGATTTACCCCGGTGCCTTCTTCGGCCCGCCCACACCTCCTGTATGCCACAACCGATCGATAAGAGGCTGCAATAATGATGACCCATTTCGTTGAACTCGACGTCCGCCCCACACTGCGGGCCGGCGGCGAACCCTTCGGCCAGATCATGGATGCCATCGGCGAGCTCGGTCCCGACCAGGGTCTCCGGCTGCTGTCGACATTCTGCCCGACGCCCCTGTTCCACGTCCTCGGCTCGAAGGGCTTCTCCCACCGCGAGACCGAACTCGAGGACGGCAGCTGGGAGGTCTTCTTCGAGCGGGAGGCGGACGCTCCGCAGGCGGATCAGTCCGAACCGGCTCCGGAAACGGCAGCCGGTGACGATGCCTGGCCGGCACCCGTCCACGAAATGGACAATCGCGATCTCGAGCCGCCGGAGCCCATGGTCAAGGTACTGGCGACGATCGAGACGATGCAGCCGGGCGAGGTCATGACGGCCTTGCTGTGCCGCGAGCCCGTCTTCCTCTTGCCGGAACTCAGCAAGCGCGGGCATCAGTGGATCGGCGGCTTCGAGCCGGACGGGACAACCTACAAGATCGCGATCCGTATCGCCGGCGGGGCCGCATCATGACCGAGCAGGAAAAGGAACAGATCCTCGCGGCCGTAGCCGAGGAACTGAAGGAGGTGATCGATCCCGAGATCGGTTACCATATCGTCGGGATCGGTCTCGTCTACGCCCTCAACATGGACGAGGACGGAAATGTCGGCATCCTGATGACGACGACGACGAAAGGCTGCCCGGCGACGAACTATCTGAAGCAGGGCTCCTACGATGCGGCCATGGCCGTACCGGGCGTCAACGGCGCGAGCGTCTCTTTGACCTACGATCCGCCGTGGACACCCGACATGATGTCTGAGGACTGCCAGGAATTCCTCGGCTTCGGCAGCGGGGGCAACTGGTGAGCGACGAGGAAAACCGGCGCACCGTGCAATTCCAGGAACTGCTGCGCGACGCCCTGATCGCGCTCGCCGCGGCGGGCGAGGTCGATGAGGCGTCCAAGCTCGCCGGGCGCGCCTGTTCCGCGCTCCGGCATGACGATCCGCGGGGATGGCAACGTTTCAACGCCCTGCTGCATCGCTGGCATTGCAAGCGATAGAAGCGTCCTCCTCGTGATCACGGGACGCCCGATCAACCAGGCGTCCTGTCGGTGGCGGCTAACTCCCCCGACGCGGCTCGGCAGGCATGTCCGGCAATGCACTCCCGGCGCGGCCGGGCCTATTCGGCCGCCACCGCCGTCCGTTGCCCGTTGAGCGCCATCAGTTTCCTTGCGCGCTCGAGGCTCGCCGGACGTTCCGCATGATAGCGCCGGCCGATTTCCATCATCAGCACAGTATCCGGCAGGAAGGTCAGTTCCGAAAGGATGCTTTCCCAGTCGATATCGCCCCAGCCGAGCGGCATATGCAGGTCGCCGATACCGAGAGCGGTGTTTTCCTGCACATGATAAGGCTCGTAGAAAGCCTGCGGACGGCCGAATGAATCATGCACGTGCAGATGCCCGGCGACCGCTGCCATGGCGCGCAGCTCGCCGCGGAAATCGAGCCCCCGATAGGTGGATTCGATATAGGCATGGCTGAAGTCGATCAGTGCCACGAGGTTCGGGTGATCGACGGCCCTGACGGTTTCGGCGATCTGGGCCGGTGTCTGGCGATACTGGCCGGGTTCGGTGGTGAAGATGTTCTCGAAGGCGATGCGCACGCCATAGGGCCTGCAGAATTCGGCGAGCTCGAACAGTGCCTCGCGTTCTCGCCTGTCGGCATCCGCCCGCTCGGCAAGCTGCCCCGAACGCAGGTGGCCGCCATGCTGCACCAGTACGCCTGCGCCGATCCGATCACAGATCTGCGCCAGCGCCTTGGCGGCATCGAGCTGGTAACCGCGGGTATCCGGATCCATGAAGTTCGACGAGACGAGACCATGCACCGTGTAGCGGAAGTCGAACTGTCTCGTCAGGGCGACGAGCCGCTCTGCGCGACCCTCGATGATCCTGCCGCCGGCGATGAGGTCGAGGCTGGTCAGACCGAGTTCGACCGTCTCGGCACCTATCTCGGCGAGGAGACGCAGTTCCTGTTCGAGACTGTCGAGTTCGCCATCGACGGATTCTGCGCTGAAGCCGGTCGAGATGAGATTGCTCATGGTCCTGTCCTTTGGATCGTTATCGTGTTCGGGTCGCAGCGCGTTGGATTTCGAAGCGAAGGCGGATGGCGGCACCGTATCCGCCGGATGCCCGGTATCCGAAGTCGCCTGCAAGCCGCCCGCTCCACGCCACTTTCGGCCCACACCACTTCCGGCACGATGTCCATCGAGCTTCAAGACGGGGAGCGCCGCGGACCTGCGCCCGATTTCTCGGGCCAGCTCTAGGTAACGAATGTTACGCTCATGTGACATCGAGGAGGCGGGAGATGACCGGCTACTCGTCTCGGACCGGGCGGAGGGCTGGAACCCGAGGCGCCGTGAACACGCGGCACCTCGGGACTTCGGTCACCGGTTGACGGCTCCTGCGGAGCGGATGCCCCTCGTGGCGGCCTCCGCGCGCAACAGCCGTGCAGCCTCGACCATGTTGACGAGAGCGGGGCGGACCTCTTCCCATTTGCGGGTCTTCAGTCCGCAATCCGGATTGATCCACAATTGCCCGTCGTCCAGCCTGTCGCGGGCGAGCGACAGCAAGGATCGCATTTCCGCGATCGCCGGTATTCGCGGCGAATGGATGTCGTAGACGCCCGGGCCGATCTCGTTCGGATAGGCGTCACCGACAAAAGCGTCGAGCAGCTCCATCTTCGAGCGCGATGTCTCTATCGAGATCACGTCGGCATCCATGGCCGCGATCGCCGCCATGATGTCGTTGAACTCGGAATAGCACATGTGGGTGTGGATCTGGGTCTCGTCGGATACGCCGCCGGAGCAGATCCGGAAGCACTCGACCGCCCAGGCGAGATAGTGCGGCCATTCCGATTTCCTCAGGGGCAATCCTTCACGCAGGGCCGCTTCGTCGATCTGGATCATCGCGGCGCCCGCCTCTTCGAGATCGAGAACCTCGTCGCAGATGGCGAGCGCGATCTGCCGGCATACCGTCTCGCGTGGCAGGTCGTCGCGGACGAAGGACCAGTTGAGCATCGTCACGGGACCCGTCAGCATTCCCTTCATCGGCTTCGTCGTCTGTGACTGGGCGTATTTCCACCATTCGATCGTCATCGGCTGAGGACGCGAGACGTCGCCGAAAATGATCGGCGGCCGGACATAGCGGGAACCGTAGCTCTGCACCCAGGCATGTCGGGTGAAGGCGAATCCGGAAAGCTGCTCGCCGAAATACTGCACCATATCGTTGCGCTCGAATTCGCCGTGAACGAGCACATCCAGACCGATCTCCTCCTGCCAGCGAATTGCGGCCGCCGTCTCGCGCTCCAGGAAGGACCTGTATTCCAGCGACCCGATCTCGCCCCTGCCGAAACGCGAGCGCGCCTTGCGCACGTCCGGCGTCTGCGGAAAGGAGCCGATCGTCGTCGTCGGAAACAGCGGCAGGCCGAACCGTGCCTGCTGCACCCCCTGCCGTCTGGCGAAGGGCGAATGGCGCCGCTGCTCGGCCCCGGCAATCCGCTCCAGGCGTCCGCGCACCGCCGGATCGTTGGTACGGGGAGATGCGAGCCGGGCACCGGTCGATGCGCGGGAGGCCTGCAGGGCGATTTGCGAACCGGTGGTGCGTTCCGCCAGATCCCGGCCCAGCAGCGCAACCTCGTCGAGCTTCTGCCTGGCAAAGGAAAGCCAGGAACGCAGTTCCTCGTCCAGCTCCGTCTCGAGCTCCACATCGATCGGAACATGAAGCAGCGAGCAGGAGGGCGCGACCTGCAGGCCGATCGCCGCGCGGGCCTCGATCAGCCGGGAGAACGTCTCCTTCACCGCCACGAGATCGGTCCGCCAGACATTGCGGCCGTCGATGACGCCGAGCGACAGGGTCAGGCTGGCGGGCGCCTTGGCGAGCAGGATCTCGATATCGACGCTGCCGCGTACGAGATCGAGATGCAGCCCGTCGACGGGAAGCGACAGCGCCGTATCGAGATTGTCGCCGAGCGAACCGAAATAGGTCGCCAGCATCAGCGACTGTTCCGGCACCGCCTGGGACAAGGTCGAATAGGTCTGCCGGAGCAGTTGCCGCTCCTCGTCCGTGAGATCGAGCACGAGGCATGGTTCGTCGATCTGCACCCAATCTGCGCCGGCATCGGCCAGTTTGCCGAGGATGCGGGCATAGACCCCGACGAGACGGCCGAGCAGCGCCAGCGGATCGGAGCCGTCGCGGGTCTTTGCGAGCTTCAGGAATGTCACGGGACCAAGGATTACCGGCCGCGTGTGGATGCCGAGGGCTTCAGCCTCCAGGAACATCTCCAGCGGCCGGTTGGAGGCGAGCTCGAAGGTCTGGTCCGCATGCAGTTCCGGGACGAGATAGTGATAGTTCGTGTCGAACCACTTGGTCATCTCCAGCGCCGCGACACCATGGCCATGGCCATGCCCGTGATGCGCGTGGCCGCAGTCGCCGTCGCCGTCACCACCGCCGGTCGAGCCCCTGGCCATGGCGAAATAGGTGTCGAGATCGACCGGGCCGCCCGTCCAGCCGTACGCCGTCGGGATGGCGCCGATCATGACGGCCGTGTCCAGCACGTGATCGTAAAGCGAGAAGTCGTTGGACGGGATGACGTCGATCCCCTTCTCCTTCTGCAGGCGCCAGTTGTCTGCCCGCAATCGCCGAGCCGTCGCGAGAAGTGCCGCTCGGTCGCTTTTGCCGGCCCAATAGGATTCCAGTGCCAACTTCAGCTCGCGATGGCTTCCGATCCTGGGAAACCCGAGATTTGCAGTATTGATGCTCATTTCCTTGACCCCGAAGGTTATCGGCAAGGCAGCGGCGAGCGCGTCGGCGGACGGCATGCGCGTGCCGGTCGCAAAAGCGGCACACCGGACACCCCGCCCGTGGACGTTATCTATCGCGGCAGGTCTCCTGGCTTGCGGGTCTTCATTTTCATCCGTCTTCCCGAGGCGTCTTCCTCAGTGACATGCTGGACGAAAACTCTCCGCCTACAGTTGCGGGGGCAGCTCCGGCTTCGGGCATAGTCTACCCTGACCGTATTCCCTCTTAGCTTCGACGCCTACGCGCCGCAGAACCACGATGAGGAGAGGATGCCGCATATCGTCGTTGCGGTCAATACCCACATAAAGATATCTTTATGTGGGTATATAACTTGAACCGAGGCAGTCGGGTGCCTACTACTGGACCGTCGGCACGAAGCGGCGGGCCGTCATTCTCGCAAAATGATCGAGGAGGTAACCGATGATGCCAATGGCAATGACGGTTGCCATGAGCTCCGGATAGGCCAGGCGATCGCGGGTATCGAGGATGAAATAACCGAGACCGGCCTGAACGCCCAGCATCTCGCAGGGTACGAGCACGATCCACGAGATCCCGATCGCTAGCCTGAGACCGGTGAGGACGTGGCCGAGCACCCCCGGAACCACGACATGCAGCAGCGTTTCTCCCCGTGTCGCCGCAAGGCTGCGCGCCAGCAGAAGCCAGTGCTGGTCGAGCTGCCGCACGCCGGCCGCCGTGTTGAGCATGATCGGCCAGACCGCGGCGAACGCGAGGAGGAAATGGATCGGCGCGTCGCCGACGCCGAAGACCATCACGGCGATCGGCATCCATGACAGGGGCGATATCATGCGCAGAAACTGGAAAGCCGGCGTCGTTGCCGCCTCCGCAAGCTTCGAAGCCCCGACGAGAAGCCCCACCGGCACCCCGACGACCAAAGCCAATGCCAGCCCGATCAGCACGCGTTTCAGGCTGACGAGGATGTGAACCCAGAGATCCGGACCCGATACGAGCTCGAAAAGGGCCGGAAGCGCGGTTACGGGCGAGAAGCGGCGCGCGAAACTGCGCTCCGCCGTCAGCACATCCGTGCCGACCCACCAGAGCAGCAGCAGCAGCAGCAGGCCGGCAAGACCGAGCGAGATCTGCAGAAGGCGCGTCCGCGCCGAAACCTTCAGCCTGCGTGCCGCCTCTGCCTCGCCGACGCCGACACCGGCCGGCACCGTCTCGTCCGCTACCGCGCTCACGCCTGCAGCACCTCCGTACGGGCATAGGATTCCGCCAGGCCGAAGGCCTTCAGGCCTCCGGACGCTTCCAGAGCGGCCTTGACGAAACGATCGTCCACCAGATCCTTTGCCACGAAGGCGGGATCGAGCGCATCGAGGAAGTCGCGATTGCCTTCGACCTGCGTATCCTTCAGGAGCTTCACCAGTTCCTCGGTATAGGTGGGGAACGGATAGGGCTGGAAGTCGATCCGCTGGTTGCGCCATTCCGGATGCTTGATGGCTCCTGAAGCCACATACTGGCTGACATCCTCTTCGGTCGGGGTCAGCACCTTCTTTAGGATCTCGACCTTGTGCGGCGTGTATTTCTGCTCATGGGAAGACGACAGGAGCTGTGCCGTCTCGTCGCGGTTGTCACGCGTCCAGAGTTGCGCCTTGACCATGGCATTGACGACCTTCTGCGACCACTCCGGCCGTTCGGACAGATCCTGCTCGTTCATGAAGACGACGCAGCAGGCATGGTCCTTCCAGACGTCGCCGGTGAAGCGCAGAACCTTGCCGACCTGGTTGACCTCGGCTGCGGCGTTGAAGGGTTCGGCGACGATGTAACCGGCGATCTGGCCGGATGCCAGCGCCGGCACCATGTCGGACGGCGCCATGATGACGAGGCTGACCTCGTCGGATGCGACCGCGCCACCGGCGCGGGTGACGATCTTGAGGCCGTTTTCACGCAGCAGTTTCTGCAAAACGACATTGTGGATCGAATACCAATAGGGGATGGCGACGGTCTTGCCGCCCAGTTCGGCGACCGAATTGATGTCGTTGGCGACGCTCAGGCCGGAACCGCTCGTATGGTTCCAGGCGACGACCCTGGCCGGCGTCTTGCTGCCGTAGCGCGCCCATACGGTAATCGGCGAGAGGAGATGCACGACGTTCACTTGACCGGCGAGGAAAGCCTCGACGATCTGCGACCAGCCGCGGAACATGATCGGCTTTTCGGCCTTCAGCCCTTCCGCATCGAAAAAGCCCTTGCCATGGGCGACGAGCAGCGGCGTCGCGTCGGTGATCGGCAGATAGCCGATGCGGACGGGCTCGTCGGCGGATTGAGCCCGCGCCTTGCGGGCGTTGAGAAGCGGCAGGGCGCCCGATGCCGTCAACAGGGCTGAAAGCTTGACGACGTCCCGGCGGGAGAAAACGAAATCATCGGTTGGCATGAGAGACATCCGTCCTAGTGGCGGCGAACCGCGTTGCGAAGCGTGGAAATGATCTCGACGCGGATACGGCCGATCTCGGCGACGTCGTCCGCCCGCGGGCGTGCCAGATCGATCTGCCATTCGCCGATCTGCGACGCCGGAGCACCACCCAGGAGGACGATCCGATCGGACACGAGAATGGCCTCGTCGATATCATGGGTGACGAGTACCGCGGAGGTTCTGTAGTCGCGAACGATACGGATGAGCAGTTGCTGCATCTCCGCCCGCGTTACCTCGTCCAGCGCTCCGAACGGCTCGTCGAGCAGCAGCACTTCGGGCTTGCGGGCAAGGCAGCGGGCGAGTGCGGCGCGCTGGGCCATACCGCCCGACAAAGCACTCGGTCGCAGACCTCGCGCATGACCGAGCCCGACATCGCCGATCGCTGCATCGACGCGGGCTCTGCGTTCTTCCCTGGAAAGCTTCGGCTGATGCTTGAAATCGAGGCCGAACGCGACATTGTCCTCGAGCGTGAGCCAGGGCAGCAGGCCGGGATTCTGGAAGGCGATCGCGAGGCGCGGATGGACGCCGGAAACGACCCGCCCCGCCGTCTCGACCGAACCGGCATCGGGCTTCTGCAGCCCGCCGAGGACGCGCAGGCGGCTCGACTTGCCGACGCCGCTCGGGCCGAGCACCGTCACGATCTCGCCTTCGGCGAGGTCGAGGTCGAACCCGGAGAGCACCGGCGTGACCGCTTCAGCGTAGCGCAGGGCGATCTTTCGCGCGCTCAGCGCCAGCCTGTGGGGCTGCGCCGTCATGCCGCCGCCCTTGTTTTCTGCAGAGCGGCTTTCAGCTGTACGAGGCTTGGCGTAACGATCGGGATGAAGGCCGCCTCACGCCAGCGGCGGGCGAAATCCCTCCCGGGCTCAGCCAGAAACGCACGGCCGCCGGACGCCTGCAGCTCCAGCGACACTGCTTCCTCGACGATTTCCGCGAGTTCGATCCGCAATTCGAACAGGGGGATGGCATTCGCTTCGAATTCACGGGACCGCAAGCCGGCGTGAAGCCGGTTCTCGGCCCGGTCGAGGCGGCTGCGGACATCGCCGATCGGCTGTGCCAGCACGCCCCTGCCCGATCCCGCTCCCTGCGAGGCTTCCGCGATCGACCTTCGGGCAAGCCCGATGGACATGCCGCATTGCAGGCCGGCAAAGCCCGGGCGCACGCGCGGCAGCCATTCCGACGCCCTTTCGGCCAGAATTCGGTCGGAGCCGATGCGAACGTCCGACAGGCCGATCGCCGCCGTGTTCGAAGACCGCATGCCCATCAGCGCCAGATCCCGGGTGCGCTCGAGGCCTGTATCGTCATGCGACAGCGACACCACGAAGGCGGGCCCGCCGTCTTCCCGGTCCACCGCAGCCGCGACCAGAAAGCCTTCCGGACGCAGGTTGGTTACCCAGGGCATCCTGCCGTTCAACACCAGCGCATCGCCGTCCGATACCGCCGTGATTTGCAGGGGCTCGAGACCGGCGAGGAACTTCATTGCGTTGGACAGGCCCGTCGCGCCGGCAACCCCGCCGGCGAGCAGCAATGGCAGCTTCGCTTCGCCGAGATCTCGGTTTGTGCTCTGCAAGAGATATTCGATGTAGGTCTTCTGGCTCCAGAGCACGAAGGCTGCGGCCAGCGACTGCTCCGCGACTGCACTGATCGCCGCGACGCCATCGACCACATCACCACCCGCGCCGCCCCGATCGATGGGGACCCCGGCTGCGAAGAAGCCGGCCTCAGCAAGCTTCGGCAGAAGCTCGGACGCCAGGCCGGCGGTCGTATCGATCTCGTCGGCACGCTCGGCGATCCATGCATCGAACCCGGCCGGGCCGGAGATTTGACCGGTCATTCTGCAGCTTCCGAAACGGCCGCCGGATCCCAGCGATAGGGCTCGAGCTGCTGGTTGAGCGGCGGCTGACCGAGATTGTTGGCGAAGTTGCAGAGGGTAGCGAGGCTGACCCCGAGAACCACTTCCAGCGATGCCTGGTCGTCGAAACCCGCAGCCTTGAACCTGCCGAGGTCTTCGTCGGAAACCGCACCGCGCGAGGCGATGACCGCTTCGGTGAAGCGGGCCACCGCATCCAGGCGCGCATCGGGCACCTCAGCCTTGCTGCGCAGCGCATCGACGACGCCGGCGTCGAGCCCGGCCTTCTTGTAGGATATTGCCGTATGGCCGGCGACGCAGAAGCCGCATCCATGGGTGGCGGCCGCGGTGATCTGGACGGCTTCGCGTTCCGCAAGCGTCAGCGACGCACGCGCATTGATGGCGCCGACCGTGAGATAGGTTTCGAGCGCGACGGGCGCATTCGCCAGTACGCGCAAAAGATTGGGCAGATAACCGTTGTTCTTCTCGGCAGCGGTCAATCGCTCCTTGGCTTCGACAGGAGCGTCATCGATCGTGCGCAAGGGCAGTCTGGACATTTCGGCCTCTCTTTACCAGAAGACTGGCTTTATGGACTCTCGGATAGTTTGGCCGAACCTAGCATCCGCTTCGAGATGTTCCGACGTATAGCTTGTCACCATGTCGACGGCCGGCGGCAGATCGTTCCTATTTCCGCCACCGGCGTGGAATTTCGTTTCCTGATTGCAGAACATCAGCTCACCACGCCCGCACCGTGTCCCGACGCCGGGTGATCGATCCTCTGACCGCGAAACATGCGGGCATTCCGCATCTCCGCCTTGTGTTGGCGCGCGGTTTCGTTACAAACGAAAGAAAAGCGAACGGATATCGCATGTTTCTTTCGGATCGCCAGACAAAGATCGTCGAACTGGCCCGATCGACCGGCCGGGTGCTGGTCGACGACCTGGCGACACATTTCGACGTTACCCCACAGACCATCCGCAAGGATCTCAACGACCTCTGTCAGGCGCAGCTGCTGACCCGTATTCACGGCGGCGCCACCTTCCCGCGGGGGACGGAGAACTTCCGCTACGACGCCAGACGGCAGATCGCCGCGGCCGAAAAGCAGGCGATCGGCGTGGCGGCAGCGAAACTCATTCCCGATGGCAGCTCCCTGTTCATCAATATCGGGACGACGACCGAAGCGGTGGGCGAGGCTCTCATAGACCACCGAGAACTGATGGTCGTTACGAATAATATCAATGTAGCCAATACCTTGAGACTCATCGACGACATCGATGTGGTCATTGCGGGAGGTGTCGTGCGACAATCCGACGGCGGCATCGTGGGAGAGGCGGCGGTCGATTTCATTCGTCAGTTCAAGGTCGATTATGCCGTCATCGGCGCTTCGGCGGTCGATCCGGACGGAGCGATATTCGACTACGATTTCCGCGAAGTGAAGGTGGCGCAGGCGATCATCGCCAATGCGAGACACGTGATCCTCGTTGCCGATTCGACCAAGTTCGAGCGGACCGCGCCTGTTCGCATCGGGCAAATTTCGCAAGTCCACACATTCATCACCGACCGTTGCGACTTCCCGCAATTCAAGGCGATCTGCCGCGAGAACGGCGTCGTCCTCGTCGAAACATCCGCAAGGACGGAATGATTTCCGTGTCACCGAACTTTCGTTTGACATTCGAATTATTTTCGATTTAATCGAAACCAAGTTCGCAATTCTTCGGTCTTGCGGTTGGGCTCGGTGAGGGGCGATGAGCCAGGAAATCTTCGACATCTTCGTCATCGGCGGCGGCATCAACGGCTGCGGCATTGCGCGCGATGCGGTCGGACGCGGCTATTCGGTCGCGCTTGCGGAGATGAACGATTTCGCCTCCGGCACGTCCTCCGGCGCCACCAAGCTCATCCATGGCGGCCTGCGTTACCTCGAACATTACGAATTCCGGCTGGTGCGGGAATCCCTGATGGAGCGCGAAGTGCTCTGGGCCATGGCGCCGCACATCATCTGGCCGATGCGTTTCGTGCTGCCCTATCACAAGGGCGGCATCCGTCCTGCGTGGCTGATCCGTCTCGGCCTGTTTCTCTACGACCATCTGGGCGGCCGGAAACTGTTGCCGCCGACGGCCGTGCTCGACATGCGCCGCGATGCTGCCGCCAGGCCGCTGAAGGCACTTTTCACCAAGGCCTTCGAATATTCGGACGGCTGGGTGGACGATGCCCGGATGGTGGTGCTCAACGCTCGCGACGCGGCCGACAAGGGCGCGCGGATCATGCCGCGCACCAAGGTCCTGTCGGCCCGGCGCGAGGGCGGCAACTGGATCGTCGAGACCCGCAACGCCATTACCGGCGTCGGCGAGACCTTCAGGGCGCGCATGCTGGTCAATGCCGCCGGCCCCTGGGTGGACCAGGTCATCCGTTCAGCCTTCGGCCAGAACGAGGCGCGTCATGTCCGCCTCGTCCAGGGAAGCCACATCATCGTTCGGAAGAAGTTTGAAGGCCCGCGCGCCTATTTCTTCCAGAACCCCGACAACCGCATCATATTCGCCATTCCTTACGAGGAAGATTTCACGCTGATCGGCACCACGGACCGCGATTACGACGCCGACCCGAAGGATGTCCGGATTTCCGACGAGGAAACGGATTATCTCTGCCGTGCCGCCAGCGAGTATTTCCGCGAGCCGGTCGGCCGCGAGGATATCGTCTGGACCTATTCCGCTGTTCGGCCGCTGTTCGACGACGGTGCTTCCAAGGCGCAGGAAGCGACGCGCGACTACGTGTTGAAGCTCGAAACCGCCGACGGCACCGGTGACAGCGCGCCGGTTCTCAACGTTTTCGGCGGCAAGCTGACGACCTACCGGCGGCTCGCCGAACATGCGCTCGAAAAGATCGCCGAGGCGATCGGTGGAAAGGGCGGGCCCTGGACCGGCCGGAGCCATCTGCCCGGCGGCGATTTTGCCCCGCAGGGTTACGAGACGGAAGTGGCCAAGCTCAGGTCCGCCTATCCGTTTATCGAGGACCGCCATGCACGCAGGCTCGTCCGCCGTTACGGAACACGCGCCTCGTCCCTGCTCGGCGATGCGCGCAACCTTGCCGATCTCGGCCGGCATTTTGGCGGTGCCCTGTACGAGGCGGAGGTTCGCTATCTCGTCGATCATGAATGGGCGAAGAATGCCGACGACGTCCTTTGGAGGAGGACGAAGGACGGTTTGCGCCTCAGTGAGGAAGAAAAGAGGATTCTGGAGGAGTACATAGCCGCGATACCGGCAGGCGCAACGACGAGACCGAAGACGACTTTCGGACGTCACGATGCCTAGAATTCAGGCCATGGAGCCGTCTCGAACGCCTGAAGGCGTAAGCACTCCAACCTGACGCCGGTTGAACGGCATGTGTTCCCGCTGTGAGGAGGCAGGGGAACAGGAATGCTGGAATTACGAAAAGCCGCAAAGATGGTGGCCGGTGAGTATCATATTCACCCGACCGACCTCGTGCTCGAACGCGGCTCACTGAACGTGCTGCTCGGCCCGACCTTGTCGGGCAAGACCTCGCTGATGCGGCTGATGGCCGGTCTCGACCGCCCGACGGAAGGCTCCGTATTTTTCGAAGGCACGGACGTCACCGGACTGCCCGTGCAGAAGCGCAATGTCGCGATGGTCTACCAGCAGTTCATCAACTACCCGCTGCTGACCGTCTACGAAAACATAGCCTCGCCGATGCGCATCACCGGCAAGGACGGTGCGACCATCGACCGGGAGGTGCGCAAGGCGGCCGAGCTTCTGCGGCTCACGCCCTATCTCGATCGTACGCCGCTCAATCTGTCGGGCGGCCAGCAGCAGCGCACAGCACTTGCCCGCGCGCTCGTCAAGAACGCCAGCCTCGTGCTGATGGACGAGCCGCTCGCCAATCTCGACTACAAGCTGCGAGAGGAACTGCGCGAGGAACTGCCGAAGATCTTCGCCCAATCCGGCGCCATCTTCGTCTATGCGACGACCGAACCCTCCGAGGCACTCATGCTCGGCGGCAATACGGCCACCCTCTCGCAGGGTCGCATTACCCAGTTCGGCCCGACGATCGAGGTCTATCGTCGGCCGAACGACCTGACGACCGCCAAGACCTTCGCCGATCCGCCCCTGAATTTCATAGAGGTGGAAAAGGCAGGCGACACGCTCCGGTATCGGGACGCTGCCGCTTTGCCGGTTCCGGCGCATCTCGGCACGATCGCCGATGGTCCCGTGATGGTCGCCTTCCACCCGCATCACCTGGGGCTTGCACCGCAGACGCCGGCTGCGGCGCGGCTGCAGGCGCGCACCCAGATCTCCGAGATCACCGGCTCGGAAAGCTTTGTCCATCTCGATTACGACGGCGCCAAATGGGTGATGCTCGCACCCGGCATTCACGACATCGAGCCGGACAGCCGCCTCGACGTGTTCATCGATACGCGGCACCTGATGGCCTTCGACCGGGACGGTCGGGCGATCGCCGCAGCCGCGGCATGAGGAGGTGACGGGATGGCACGCATAACCCTCGACCATATTCGCCACGCCTACGGCGCCAATCCGGTCTCCGATAGCGACTACGCGTTGCGCGAGGTCCATCACGAATGGACGGATGGCGGCGCCTATGCGCTGCTCGGGCCGTCCGGCTGCGGCAAGACGACCCTGCTCAACATCATTTCCGGCCTCTTGCAGCCCTCGCACGGGCGCATCCTGTTCGACGGAAACGACGTCACGGAACTGTCCACGCAGGCTCGCAACATCGCGCAGGTCTTCCAGTTTCCGGTCGTCTACGACACGATGACGGTCTACGACAACCTGGCCTTCCCGCTGCGAAACCGCCGCGTGCCGGAGGCGGAAGTCGATCGCCGCGTACGCGACATGCTGCAGGTCATCGACCTCGCCGACTGGTCGAAACGCAAAGCCCAGGGCCTCACGGCCGACCAGAAGCAGAAGATCTCGCTCGGTCGCGGTCTCGTCCGCAACGACGTCAACGCCATCCTCTTCGACGAACCGCTGACGGTCATCGACCCGCATATGAAATGGGTGCTGCGTTCGCAGCTCAAGCGACTGCACAAGCAGTTCGGCTTCACCATGGTCTATGTCACCCACGACCAGACCGAGGCGCTCACCTTCGCCGACAAGGTCGTGGTCATGTATGACGGCCAGATCGTCCAGATCGGCACGCCGGCCGAGCTTTTCGAAAAACCGCGCCACACGTTCGTCGGTTATTTCATCGGCTCGCCGGGCATGAACGTCCTGCCGGCCGGCCTCGAAGGGAGATCCGTCACCCTCGGCAGCCAGCGGCTCGATCTCGCCGCTGCGCCGACCGCCTCGCCCGGCGACCGGATCGAGCTCGGCATCCGGCCGGAATTCATCCGGCTCGGCCGCGAAGGCATGCCGGTGACGATCCGCCGTATCGAGGATATCGGCAGACGCCGGATCGTCCGCGCCGAATTCGAGGGACAACCGATCGCGATCGTCGCAGACGAGGACACGGAAATTCCCGCCGACGCGCATGTCACCTTCGCACCGAGCGGCATCAACATCTACGCCAATTCCTGGCGCATCGGCTCCCAGGCTGGAATTGGAGAGGCGTGAACAGCATGGAAAAGACCTACAACAACAAGGCCTGGTTCTTCGTTCTGCCGGTTCTTCTGCTCGTCCTCTTCTCGGCGGCGATACCGCTGATGACGGTGGTGAACTATTCCGTGCAGGACACGTTCGGCAATAACGAGTTCTTCTGGGCCGGTACCGACTGGTTCGACGAGATCCTGCATTCCGACCGCTTCTGGCAGGCATTGCAGCGCAACCTGCTCTTTTCCTTCATCATCCTGGCAATCGAGATTCCGCTCGGCATCTTCATTGCCTTGAACATGCCGAAAAAGGGCATCGGCGTACCCGTCTGCCTAGTGCTGATGGCCCTGCCGCTGCTCATCCCGTGGAACGTCGTCGGCACCATCTGGCAGGTTTTCGGCCGTGTCGACATCGGCCTGCTCGGCCGCGTTCTGGCGATGATGGGCGTCGACTACAACTACGTCCGCGACCCGCTCGATGCATGGATCACCATCATCGTCATGGATGTCTGGCACTGGACGAGCCTCGTGGTGCTGCTCTGCTACGCCGGCCTCGTCTCGATCCCGGATGCCTATTATCAGGCCGCCAAGATCGATGGCGCCTCCCGCTTCTCCGTCTTCCGCTACATCCAGCTGCCGAAGATGAAGCGGGTGCTGCTGATCGCCGTGCTGCTGCGTTTCATGGACAGTTTCATGATCTACACGGAGCCTTTCGTGGTGACCGGCGGCGGGCCGGGCAATTCGACGACCTTCCTGTCGATCGACCTCGTCAAAATGGCGGTCGGCCAGTTCGATCTCGGCCCGGCGGCGGCGATGTCGATCGTCTACTTCCTGATCATCCTCCTGCTGTCATGGGTCTTCTACACCGTGATGACCAGCAGCGATGCGGAAAAGTGAGGGGGCGACCATGGCGGATATCAAGAAATTCAAACCAGCCGGACGTTTCTCCTGGCTCGTCTCGACGGTCTACATCGTCTTCCTGCTCCTGCCGATCTACTGGCTCGTCAACATGAGCTTCAAGGAGAATGCCGAGATCACCGGCACCTTCTCGCTTTTCCCGCACAATCCGACACTCGGCAACTATGCGGTGATCTTCACCGATCCCTCCTGGTACAACGGCTATATCAACTCGATCATCTATGTGGGTCTCAACACGCTGATCTCGGTGGCGGCCGCCCTGCCGGCGGCCTATGCCTTCTCCCGCTACAGGTTCCTCGGCGACAAGCACCTCTTCTTCTGGCTGCTGACCAACCGCATGGCGCCGCCGGCCGTCTTCGCGCTGCCCTTCTTCCAGCTCTATTCCGCATTCGGGCTGATCGACACGCATATCGCCGTGGCGCTCGCGCATTGCCTGTTCAACGTGCCTCTCGCGGTCTGGATCCTCGAGGGCTTCATGTCCGGCGTGCCGAAGGAGATCGACGAGACCGCCTATATCGACGGTTATTCCTTTCCGCGCTTCTTCGTGAAGATCTTCATGCCGCTCATCGCCTCGGGCATCGGTGTCGCGGCCTTCTTCTGCTTCATGTTCTCCTGGGTCGAGCTGCTGCTCGCCAGGACGCTGACGACGACCGACGCCAAGCCGATCTCGGCGATCATGACGCGCACCGTCTCGGCATCCGGCATGGACTGGGGCGTGCTTGCGGCAGCCGGCGTGCTCACCATCGTGCCCGGCGCGCTCGTCATCTATTTCGTCCGCAACTACATCGCCAAGGGCTTCGCCCTCGGCCGCGTCTGAGAGGAAGGAACCGCACATGAACCTGACATGGATGGCATGGACGCTGCCGACGACGCTGTTCTTCGTGACGATCTTCCTGCTCATCGCCGGAATGGGCGTCTGGGAATATTTCTCGCCCGGCGGCAACCCGCGGACCGGCATCCTGCGCTTCGAGACGACGCGCGGCGACCGGCTGTTCATTTCGCTGCTCGGCTCGGCATTCATCAATCTCGCATGGCTGGGGCTCGTGAGCCCCAACCTGTGGTGGGCTCTGGCCCTGTCGGTGGTTTACGCAATCGGCGTATTCCGTTTCGTCTAGGCTGGTTTCTGCGACGGCGGGAGGAGGTCCGGCCGTCGATCATGGTGGAACTGCAATCGCATCAACGGAGGACTTGGATATGCGACGGCATCTTTTGACAACGACGGCATGCATCGTGCTGGCAATGGCGGGATCTGCCCATGCCGACATGGACGCGGCGAAGAAATTCCTAGACGCGGAAATCGGCGATCAGTCGGCGCTGTCCCGCGCCGAGCAGGAAAAGGAAATGCAGTGGTTCATCGATGCCGCGAAGCCTTTCGCCGGCATGAACATAAAGGTCGTTTCCGAGACCATCACCACCCATGAATATGAATCCAAGGTTCTGGCCAAGGCCTTCAGCGAGATCACCGGCATCAAGCTGACCCACGACCTGATCGGCGAAGGCGACGTCGTCGAGAAGCTGCAGACGCAGATGCAGTCCGGCGAGAACGTCTACGACGCCTATGTCAATGACTCGGACTTGATCGGCACTCATTGGCGCTACCAGCAGGCTCGTTCGCTGACGAAGTGGATGGCCAACGAAGGCAAAGACGTGACCAATCCCGGCCTCGATCTTGAAGACTTCATCGGCCTGAAATTTACGACGGCGCCGGACGGCGATCTCTACCAGCTGCCCGACCAGCAGTTCGCCAACCTCTACTGGTTCCGTTACGACTGGTTCAACGACGAGAAGAACAAGGCCGACTTCAAGGCGAAATACGGCTACGATCTCGGCGTGCCGGTCAACTGGTCGGCCTATGAGGATATCGCCGAATTCTTCACCGGTCGCGAGGTAAACGGCAAAAAGGTATTCGGCCATATGGACTACGGCAAGAAGGACCCGTCGCTCGGATGGCGTTTCACCGATGCGTGGCTCTCCATGGCCGGCAACGGCGACAAGGGCCTGCCGAACGGCCTGCCGGTCGACGAATGGGGCATCAAGGTTGACGAGAAATCGAGGCCCGTCGGATCCTGCGTTGCGCGCGGCGGCGACACGAACGGACCGGCCGCGGTCTATTCGATCCAGAAATATCTCGACTGGATGAAGGCCTATTCGCCTCCGGCAGCCCAGGGCATGAACGTCTCCGAATCTGGGCCGTTGCCGGCACAGGGCGAGGTTGCCCAGCAGATGTTCACCTATACGGCCTTTACTGCCGACTTCGTAAAAAAAGGCCTGCCGGTGGTCAATGACGACGGAACGCCGAAATGGCGTTTTGCTCCAAGCCCGCATGGCGTCTACTGGAAAGACGGGATGAAGCTCGGTTATCAGGACGTCGGCTCCTGGACGCTGCTGAAATCGACGCCGGACGACCGGGCAAAGGCCGCCTGGCTTTACGCCCAATTCGTCACCTCCAAGACGGTCGACGTGAAAAAAAGCCATGTCGGCCTTACACTGATCCGGGAAAGCTCGATCCAGCACAAGAGCTTTACGGATAGGGCACCGAACCTTGGGGGCCTGATCGAGTTTTACCGTTCGCCGGCCCGCGTGCAATGGTCGCCGACCGGCACCAACATCCCCGACTATCCGAAATTGGCGCAGCTTTGGTGGCAGGCTATCGGGGACGCGTCCTCGGGCGCCAAGACACCTCAGGAGGCCATGGATTCACTTTGCGCCGAACAGGAAAAGGTGCTGCAGCGCCTCGAACGCGCCGGTGTCCAGAAGGACATGGGCCCGAAGCTCGCCGAGGAGCACGATCTCGAATACTGGAACAAGGATGCCGTCTCCAAGGGCAACCTCGCGCCACAGCTGAAGATCGAGAACGAGAAGGAAAAGCCGATCACCGTCAACTATGACGAGCTCGTCAAGAGCTGGGCCGACGCCAAGAAGTAACGGGCAAGCCGGGCGCGCTGGCGTGCCCGGCACCCTTCCCTCCCCGGCGTGACCCCCGGGGAGGCCTCTTCTTTCCATTGAGAGACCAAGACCCCTGTCGCACCGACGGGCGGACGATTGTTGCGCGGGAACCGGACTGTCATGAGCGGCTACATCCTTGCCATCGACCAGGGCACCACCTCCTCGCGATCCATCCTCTTCGATCCCGAAATGCGGATCGTTTCCTCGGCGCAGAAGGAAATCACCCAGCATTTCCCGAGGGCCGGATGGGTGGAGCATGACGCGGACGAAATATGGGAAACGGTACTGTCGACCGTCGACGCCGCGGTCGGCCAGAGCGGCATCGCCCCGGAGAAGATTACCGCGATCGGCATCACCAATCAGCGCGAGACCGCGGTCGTCTGGGACAGGGTCACCGGCAGGCCGTTGCATCGCGCGATCGTCTGGCAGGACCGGCGCACCGCCGAAATTTGCGATCGCCTCAAGGTGGACGGTTATGAAAAACTGTTCACGGCCAAGACCGGCCTGCTGCTCGACCCCTATTTCTCGGGCACCAAGCTGCGCTGGCTGCTAGACAATGTCGATGGCTTGCGAAGCAGTGCCGCCGATGGCCGCATCTGCTTCGGAACCGTGGACAGCTGGCTGATCTACAAACTGACGGGCGGCAGGGTTCACGCTACAGACGCGACGAACGCCTCGCGGACATTGCTGTTCAACATCACCGAAAACGCCTGGGACAAGGAGCTTCTCGACATCCTCGGCGTCCCGGAAGCCGCGCTTCCCGAAGTCAGGGATTGCGCCGACCGCTTCGGCGAGACCGAGCGCACCCTTTTCGGTCGATCCATTCCGATCCTCGGCGTCGCAGGCGACCAGCAGGCCGCGGTGATCGGCAATGCCTGTTTCGAGCCGGGCATGATGAAATCCACTTACGGCACCGGCTGTTTCGCCCTTCTCAACACCGGCAGACAGCGCGTTGCCTCTTCGAACCGGATGCTGACGACCATAGCCTACCGGCTGAAAGGCGAAACCACCTATGCGCTGGAAGGCTCGATCTTCACCGCCGGCGCGGCGGTGCAATGGCTACGGGACGGGCTCGGCGTGATCGGTCAGGCCGCAGATTCGAGTTTCCTGGCCGAAAAGGCCGATCCCCAGCAGCGCGTCTATCTCGTGCCGGCCTTCACCGGGCTCGGCGCCCCCTATTGGGATCCGGAGGCGAGAGCCGCCATTTACGGCCTGACCCGCAACAGTGGACCGGCCGAACTCGCCCGCGCGGTCCTCGAATCCGTCGCCTACCAGACCCTCGATCTTCTCGTGGCGATGAAGCGGGACTGGGGCGACCATCCGATGGAAACGATGCTGCGCGTCGACGGCGGCATGTCGGCCTCCGACTGGACGATGCAGCGGCTCGCCGACGTGCTGTCGAGCCCCGTCGATCGTTCCGCGATCGTGGAAACGACCGCGTTGGGTGCCGCATGGCTCGCGGGTTCGCAGGCCGGCGTCTGGCCCGGGCGCGATGAATTTGCACGCGCCTGGCGACGTGACCGCTCGTTCCGACCGGCCATGGCCGAGACGGACAGACAGGTCGGCATTCTCGGATGGCGCAACGCCGTCTCGCGGACCCTGAGCGGCGGTACCTTCCCCGCTCTTTGAGCAAGACACAGGCTCGCGACGCGGGTCAGGCCAATCCGAATTCGAAGCCCCTACCGAGGCTTCGGCACCCGCATCACCAGACAACCCATCGCCCCTTTCGTCGTAACCTTGCCGGCAACCCGAGGAATGCGATTGCCGGCCACGGCAAGCCGATCCTTTCTGCTTCCACCCGATAGCGGATGGGATGATCCCGGGCCGGCGAGGGCCGAAAGCGAGTGACATTTGCTACGGCGCGTCCCCAAGTCGGAAAAAATCTGCCTCGCATAGTCTATTAATCCTATCGACTATTAGGGGATTAAACGGAGGCTAGAATGTCGAAAACCCGCCAACTCCATCTGAATGCGTTTCTCCGCAATGTCGGACAGCACGAAGCCGCATGGCGCTTGCCCGAGACCAGGATTTCCTCGGTGACCGACATCGACCACTATCGGAATCTTGCCAGGATCGCCGAACGCGGCAAGCTGGATGCGATCTTCTTCGCCGATCACCCGGTATTGAAGGACAGGGCTCAGGACCGCCCTTGGGATGCGCTGGACCCATTCACCCTCATCGCGGCATTGTCGGGCGTGACGGAACGTATCGGTCTCGTCGCCACGGCGTCGACCACCTACAACGACCCCTATGGTCTCGCCCGGCGCTTCGCCACACTCGACCATGTCAGCAAGGGGCGCGCGGCCTGGAACGCCGTCACCACGGCGAATGCCGACGCGGCCGCTAATTTCAGCCTCGGCCACCATCCGGATCCGGACGCACGTTATCAGCGCGCCACCGAGTTCCTCGATGTCGTGAACCGACTCTGGGACAGCTGGGACGACGATGCGATCATCGGCGACAAGGACGCGGGCGTCTTCGTCGATCCGGACGGCATTCACAGGCTGGATCACCATGGCCGTCACTTCGACGTGGCAGGCCCCCTCGAAGTGCCGCGTTCGCCTCAGGGGCGGCCGGTCGTCTTCCAGGCGGGTTCGTCGGAGCCCGGCAAGGATCTTGCCGCACGGTTTGCCGAGGCGATCTTCACCGCCCAGCCGGTTCTCGACGAGGCGCAGGCGTTCTACGCCGACGTCAAGACGAGGGTCCGGAACTTCGGCCGCGATCCCGACAACGTGCTGATCCTGCCCGGGCTGTCTTTCTTCATCGGCGGAACGGAAGAGGAGGCGCAGCGTCTGCGGAATCAGTTCGAGGACCTCACGCTGCCGACCTATGGCCTGGCGCAGTTGAAGCGGGTGACCGGCATCGACTATTCCGCCCATTCCCTCGACGACATCGTGCATGTCCCGGCGCGCGGAAATGGCGCAAGCGACCAGAAGAGCCGCCACGATCTCGTCCACAGGCTCACCGCCACCGAAACCGTCACGCTGCGGCAGCTCCTGCGCCGTCTCAGCGCCGGCCGCGGACACCGCATCGCGACAGGAACTCCCGATCAGATCGCCGACACGATCATCGAATGGTTCGAAAACGGCGCGGCTGACGGCTTCAATCTCATTCCGCCGGCCCTCCCGACTTCACTCGAAGCCTTCGTCGATCAGGTCATACCCGTTCTGCAGAGACGCGGCGTTTTCAGAACCGAATACGAGGGGACCACGCTCCGCCAGCATCTCGGCCTCGAACGTCCCGCCGTCACCCGTGCATCGCGCAGTTTCGTCGCCGCGGCGGAATGAACGGAGCAGCCCATGACACTCGTATCCTTCTCGAGCGCGCCTCACCGCCAGCCGATCGCCGACAGATCCGGCGCCCAGGCTGCCGCAGGCGTCCGGCTCCTGCCGAAACCGGCGATCCCGGGGCAGCGGATCGTCGGCCCGGCGCTCGTCCTGCTCCTCTGGTACGTGGCCGCGGCCCAGCAATGGGTATCCCCGGCGAAACTGCCGGCACCGGCCGCCGTTTTCAGCGCATTCACCGAGGTCGCCGATAACGGCGTCCTCGCCGCAGATCTGCTGATGTCTCTCCAGCGCGCCGCCCTCGGCCTTGCTATCGGCATATCGCTTGGTTTCGTGCTGGCGGTGATTTCCGGCCTCAGCAGGTTCGGGGACTCGGTGATCGACGGCAATGTTCAGGTCAAACGGGCCATTCCGAACCTCGCCCTCATCCCGCTTTTCATCATCTGGCTCGGCATCGGGGAAACGATGAAGGTGATGGTGATCGCCCTCGGCGTCATGGTGCCTATCTACATCAACACCCACGCGGCGCTCAGAAGCATCGACCGCCGCTTCGTCGAGCTTGGCCAGACCGTGGCCCTGACGAGAAGCCGCTTCATCCGCGACATCGTCATACCCGCGTCCCTGCCCGGCTTCTTCACCGGTTTGCGGCTGGGTGTGACCGGAGCCTGGACGGCCCTCGTCGTCGTCGAAACCATCAACGCCACCAGCGGCATCGGCTACATGATCAGCCAGGCCCGCACCTATGGCCAGACCGAGATCGTCCTGCTTGGCCTCATCATCTACGGCATCCTCGGCTTCTCGTCCGATGCCGCCGTCCGTCTCGTAGAAAGGAGGGTGCTGTCATGGCGTCAGTCGCTCGAGCAGTGAACCCAGCGAGCCTCTCTCTCGTGCCTACCATCCGGGTCGAGAAACTCATCCGCCGCTTCAACGGCAATACCGTGCTGCACGGCGTCGATCTGGAAATCGGCAAGGGCGAGTTCGTCGCCCTCCTCGGCAAGAGCGGCTCCGGCAAGAGCACGATCCTGCGGGCGCTTGCCGGTCTCGACGACGGCGTCGAGGGATCCGGCGGGATAGACGTCCCCTCCCGCAGGTCCGTGCTCTTCCAAGACTCGCGGCTGCTGCCCTGGAAGTCGGTGATCGACAACGTCACGCTGGGACTGGACGGGCTCGAGGCGAGAAAGAACGCCCTCAGGGCACTTGAGGAGGTCGAACTCCAGCATCGCACCGACGTGTGGCCGAAGACGTTGTCGGGCGGAGAACAGCAGAGGGTCGCGCTTGCGAGATCCCTCGTCCGCAACCCGGAATTCATTCTGGCGGACGAGCCCTTCAGCGCTCTCGACGCCCTGACCCGTATCCGCATGCAGCGCCTTCTGCTCGATCTGTGCAGCCGCCATCAGCCCTCGGTGCTCTTCGTCACCCACGATGTCGAGGAGGCGCTGCGGCTGGCGGACCGGGCGCTGGTGATCACCGATGGCGTCGTCTCCTACGACGAGAAGATCCGCGATGCCCGCACCTCGCCGGCGCTCTTCGACGAATACAGGGCCGAGATCCTGGAACATCTCGGCGTTCCCAAGAACCAACGACAGTAAGAGGTCAACCATGCAGACGAACCCCATCAGCCTGAGGGCCGGCATCGCCGCGCTCGCCTCCCTCCTTCTCGCGGCCTCGGCATTTGCCGCCGATGGCGATCTGCCGACACGTGTCCCGTCAGGCACGAAGATCGTCCTTGCCGATGACGCCAACAACGCGGCAAGCCTCCTGAAGCTGTCCGGTGAATACGAGAGGCTCGCCTCCGACGTCAGCTTCGCCAACTTCACCAGCGGTCCGCTCCGCCTCGAAGCGATCCGCGCCGGCGCGGCCCAGGTCGGCGCGGTCGGCGACGTACCGCCGATCCTGGCGCATTTCTCCGGCGCAGACGTCGTGATCGTCGGCGTCGTCGTCACGGAAGGGCCGACGACGATCATCGCGACCTCCGCGGAATCCAGCATCAGGGACCTGAAGGATCTGAAGGGCAAGAAGGTGGGCATCAATCCCGGCACCGCCCAGCAGGCGATCGTCTTCCGCAATCTGCGCGCCTCCGGACTGACACCCGACGACATCGTGCCGATCAATCTCGGGCTTGCCGAATTCGCCGATGCGCTGCGGGCAGGCCAGATCGACGCGGCCGTCCTCAAGCAGCCCGACCGCGCACGCTACCTGAAATCCGTCGGCGGCTCGGCGGCGACCGAGATCGACAATGCGCCGAACGGCAACAAGAACCTCAAGATCCTCTATGCCAGCAAGACGGCGCTGGACGATCCGGCACAGGCGGCAGCCATCCGCGATCTCGTCATCCACTGGTATCGCGCGCATCTCTGGAAGAACGACAATCTCGACACCTGGAGCAGGGAATATCTCGTCAAGGACCAGCGGCTGAGTGCCGAGGACGCCAAGGCGGTCATCGATTCCGAAAGCGGCAGGAGCTATATCCCCGACTGGAAGTCCGAGATCATCCCGCGCCAGCAGGATACGATAGACCTGCTCCAGGCGGCCGGAAACTTCAAGGGCAAGGAATTGAAGGCAGAGGACGAGTTCGACCACCGCTTCGACGGCCTGGACAACGAGAGCAAGTCCGCGGCGGAACTTCACACGGACGGCTGACCGCTCGTCGAAGCGGATCTTGCCGACAGGAGAAGAGGCGCTGCAGGGCGCCTCTTTTGTTTCGGCATGGGCTCACGGTACGATGTGTTGCGAAGGCCCGGCCGCAATCCCAGACGGTCTATTCCGCCTCCGGAGGGCCCGATTTCTGCGGGATGCCGACATTGCCCTCGGCACGGTCGCGATGCAGTGCGGCGCGCGCCAGCAGCATGAAGGTGATAGGCGTCGTCACCGTCACGAAGATGCCGATCAGGATTTCGTGGATGACCGGGCGCGAGGACGCGAAGGAAAAATAGATCATCGAGGCCAGCATCACGCCGCCTATGCCCCAGCTCGTTCCGAGCGTCGGCGCATGCAGACGCTCGTAGAAGGTCGGCAGACGCAGGAAACCGATCGCACCGATGAGCGCCAGCGCAGCGCCAGTGAGAAGGAAGAAGGCGACGAACGCCGCCGCGACGAGTGGAATATCGGCAGCCGGCTGCATCATTCGATCACCTCCCCGCGCATCAGGAATTTCGCCAGCGCCACCGTGGCGACGAAGCCGAGCATGCCGATGACCAGCGCCGCCTCGAAATAGATGACGCGGCCGGTGCCGATCCCGAACGTGACGAGCAGCAGCATGGCGTTGATATAGAGCGTATCGAGACCGATGATCCGGTCCTGCGCCCGCGGCCCCCTGAACATCCGAACGGCTGCGATCGCCATCGCCACGGCCAGCATGAGCTGGGCGATCGCCACTGCGGTATAGATGATGACGGCGCTCATGCGAAAATCTCCATCAGCAGCTTTTCGTACCGGTTCTTCACCGTCTCGATCCACTGCGCCTCGTCTGCAAGGTCGAGGATATGCATGAGGATGCTGCGGTCGTGGGAATCGTATTCCAGCCAGGCGGAGCCGGGCGTACTGGTCAGGATGACGGCGAGTATCGCGAGTGCTGTCCGATCCTCGATTTCCAGCGGGATCGTCAGGAAGCCTGAATTGCGGCCCTTGGCGCGCCCCCGCACGATCAACCAGGCGACGGCGAGGTTCGAACGCACGACGTCTATGAGGACGATGACGAACAGCTTCGGCAGCAGATACCATTTGCGAAACTTCGGCTTGTCCGGCCTCAGCGACGCCATGGCCCAGGATGCGAACACCGCCACCAGCGTGCCGAGCAGAAGGTGGCCGAGCGTGAATCCGTTCAGGAGCAGCCACATGAGGACCAGCGAGGATGCGAGCAGCGGGTAAGGAAGCATCAGTCACCTCCTGTTTCGACATCCACGCCCGGCACGATCACCGCATTCCTGACGGCGTCGATATAGACGTTCGGATTGCTGAGCGTACGGATGGTCGTATCCATATACTGGATCGCTGCATTCGCCTGGATCGTCAACGCCAGTGTCAGGCCGAGCAGGAACATGACGGGGACGATCTCGATGACGAGAACCCGTGGCACGGTCCCCTCGATCGAGGTCCAGAATGTCCGTATCCCGGCACGCGTCATGGAGATCAGCGCGGCGACGCCCGAGAGAATGACGAGAATGATCAGCGTCCAGACGGCGGCCGTCGGCGGCACGCCGATGGCGCCTGTCCCCATCATCGCCGACAGCATCGCGAATTTAGCGACGAAGCCGGAGAGCGGCGGCAGTCCGGACAGAAGGATGCCGCACATGGCAAAGCAGGTGCCGAGGATGGCAAGCGTACCGGGCATGGTGACACCATCCCCTTCTTCCGGCTCGTCCTCCTCCGCATCGCCATAGGCTTCCATCGTCACGGCGAGAACGTTGGCGCCCGCATCCTGGCCGCGCTCCACCAGCTCGATCAGCATGAAGAAGGCGCTGATCGTCAGTGTCGAACTGACGAGATAGAGCAGCGCTCCGGAAGACACGGCTCCGTCGTTGATGCCGAGAACCATCAGCAGCGTGCCGGAGGAAACCAGCACGGAATATCCCGCGAGCCTGCCCAGCGCCTGCGAAGCGAGGATGCCTATCGTGCCGAAGATCAGCGTCGCCATTCCGCCGAAGAGCAGGAAGTTCGAACCGAAACCGGCAGACGGCCCATTGTCGAAAAGCAGCATGGTCAGCCGCAGGATGACGTAGATCCCGAGCTTGCTGAGGATGGCGAAAATGCCTGCGACCGGTGCCGAGGCCGAGCTGTAGGCGGTCGGCAGCCAGAAGCATAGCGGCCACATGCCGGCCTTGATCAGGAAGGCGATGCCGAGCACGCCGGCACCCGCTTCCATCAACATTCTCCGGTCCGGCTCGATATCCGGGATACGGGCCGCGAGATCGGCCATGTTGAGTGTTCCCGCGGTGCCGTAGATCAGGCTTACGCCGATGAGAAACAGCAGCGCCGCCGCCAGGTTGACGGCGATGTAATGCAGTCCTGCCTTGACCCGCAGCGGTCCGGATCCGTGCAGCAGCAAACCGTAGGATGCCGCGAGCATGACTTCGAAGAAGACGAAGAGGTTGAAGAGGTCGCCGGTCAGGAAAGCGCCGTTCACGCCCATCAGCAGAAGCTGGTACATGGAGTGGAAATGGGCGCCCATCGCATGCCAGCGCGCCAGCGAATACACGAGCGCTGCGATCGACAGGATCGCCGTCAGGAGCAGCATCAGCGCCGACAGGCCGTCCAGGACGAGCACGATGCCGAAAGGTGCCGGCCAGTTTCCGAGGACGTAGACCTCCGCGGAATCGTTCGTACCGCTCTCCACCCGGAAGAGCATGATGGCGACGAGCAGGAGAAACAGCGTCGATGCCAGGCTTGTCATCGCCTTGCTGACACGCCGGCGCTCGTCGATGAAAAGCAGGATCGCCGCCGCGGCAAGCGGGATCAGGATCGGCGCTATGATGAGATGGTGCAACCAGCCCGTCATCGCTTGTCCCCTCTTCCGTCCACATGGTCGGTTCCCGTCAGGCCGCGGGACGCGAGAAGCACGACGAGAAAGAGCGCCGTCGTGGCGAAGCCGATGACGATTGCCGTCAGTACCAGCGCCTGCGGCACCGGATCGGCAAGCGAGGAGGTCAGCGCTCCGTCGGAAAGGATCGGCGGCACGTTGCTCTTGACCCCGCCGACGCTGAAGATGAACAGGTTCACCGCATAGGAAAGCAGGGAAAGACCGATGATGACCTGATAGGTGCGCGGTCGCAGGATGAGCCACACGCCGCAGCTCGTCATCACGCCGATCGCGATGGAAAGGATGATTTCCATTATTCCTCCCTCCCCTTTTCGGCGTCGATCGCGCGCAGGCGGTTGATACGGATGGACTGGTGGGCGAGCGCGACGAGAATGAGGACGGTCGATCCGACCACCAGTGAGAAGACGCCGAAATCGAACAGCAGCGCGGAGGCGGCCGGCACCTTTCCGATCAGCGGAATTTCCAGGTACTGGAAATGCGAGGTCAGGAACGGATAGCCGAATAGCCAGGCCCCGACGCCGGTTGCCGCCGCCGCCAGGAGCCCGGTCCCCATCCACCAGAGCGGAAGGATGCGGATACGGTCCTCCGCCCAGCGCGTTCCGCCGGCGAGATATTGCAGCAGGAAGGCGATCGACAGGGTGAGGCCGGCCGAAAAGCCGCCGCCCGGCAGGTCATGGCCCCGCATGAAGATGTAGACGGAGAACGTGATGATGACCGGGAACATCCACTGCATGATGACGGAAGGCACGAGCAGATAGTCGCGCGCGGTATCCCCGGCGCTGCGTTCCGGCCTTTCCTCGTCGAACCGGTTCTGGATCTGCTGCTGTTCCGGCATGTCCATGCTGTCCGGGGCCGGCCTGAAACGCCTCAGAAGCGAATAGACGGTCAAAGCCACTACCCCGAGAACGGCAATCTCGCCCAATGTGTCGAAACCGCGGAAATCCACCAGGATGACGTTGACGACATTGCGTCCGCCGCCCTCCGAATAGGCGTTCTCGAGGAAATAGTTGGCGATCGCGTCCGGTACCGGCATGGTCATGACCGCATAGGACACGAAGGTCATGCCGACGCCGCAGACGACGGCGAGAAGCAGGTCGCGGAAGCGGCGGAAACGCGCGCGCAGCGTCACCGGTTCGTCCATCGTCTCCGTGCGTTTCGGAAGCCAGCGCAATCCGAGCAGAATGAGCACGGTGGTGACGATTTCGACGAGAAGCTGGGTAATCGCGAGATCCGGTGCCGAAAGCCATATGAAGGTGACGCAGACGATCAGACCGATACCGCCGAGCATCACCAGCGCGGCGAGCCGGTGATATTTCGCCAGATAGGCCGTACCGAGCGCCAGGCATATGCCGATCACCCAGATGGCGGCAAAGGCCCGGTCGACGCCGGAAAAGACGAAGGAACGAGGCTCGAAACCGGAAAGATAGAGAGGCAGCAGCCCGGCGGCGAAGCCGGTGAAGACCACCCAGCGCAATTGCGGCTGCAGCTTGCGCGTTCCGATACGCTGTTCGGCAAGGCGCGCCCAGCGCCAGGACACCTCGACGAGGATGCGCTCGAAGATGCGCTGCCCCCGCAGCCTGCGAAACACCGGCGGCCCGTCCGCGCAGGTGGCGAGATAGTGCCGCAGCACGAGATAGAGCGCCGTACCGCCGGCAAGCGCGACAAGGCTCATGACCAGGGGCAGATTGAAGCCGTGCCAGATGGACAGGCTGTATTCCGGCGTATCGGCGCCGAGCACGCTGACGACCGCCGTATGCAGGAACGGGCCGATCGAGATCGCGGGCGCGATACCGACGATCAGGCAGATCACCACCAGCAGCTCGATCGGGAAACGCATCCAGTGCGGCGGCTCGTGAGGCGTATCCTTGGGCAGGTTCGTCGGTGACGGACCGAAGAAGACCGTGTGGATGAAGCGCAGCGAATAGGCGACGCTGAACGCGCCCGACAACGTCGCGACATAGGGCAGGATGCGGTCGAGAATGGAATCCGCATGGGTTTCCACCGCCTCGGCGAAGAACATTTCCTTCGACAGGAAGCCGTTGAGCAGCGGCACGCCGGCCATCGCGGCGCTTGCGACCATCGCGAGCGTCGCCGTGATCGGCATGTAGCGGAAAAGCCCGCTCAGCCTTCGCATGTCGCGCGTACCCGTCTCATGGTCGATGATGCCGGCGGCCATGAACAGCGAGGCCTTGAAGGTCGCATGGTTCAGCATATGGAAGATCGCCGCGACCGTCGCGAGCGGACTTCCAAGGCTGAGCAGCGTGGTGATCAGGCCGAGATGGCTGATCGTCGAGTAGGCGAGCAGGCCTTTGAGATCCTGCTGGAACATCGCGAAATAGGCGCCGATCAGCAGCGTGATGATGCCCGCCGCGCCGACCAGCCAGAACCATTCGTAGGTCCCGGCCAGTGCGGGCCAGAAGCGGGCGAGCAGGAACACACCGGCCTTCACCATGGTGGCCGAGTGCAGGAAGGCCGAAACGGGTGTCGGCGCGGCCATCGCATTGGGAAGCCAGAAATGGAACGGGAACTGGGCGCTCTTCGTCAGCGCGCCGAGCAATATGAAGACCAGCGCCGGCAGGTAGAGGTCATGATTGCGGATGAGGTCGCCGGAGGCGAGGATCTTGTCGAGATCGTAGCTGCCGACGATGTTGCCGAGCAACAGCAATCCGATCAGCAGGCAGAAGCCGCCGATCGCGGTGATCGTCAGTGCCATGCGGGCGCCGTCACGGGCGGCAGCGGCATTGTGCCAGTAGCTGATCAGCAGGAAGGACGAGATGCTCGTCAGCTCCCAGAAGATCGACAGCAGGATCACGTTGCCCGACAGGACGATGCCGAGCATGGCTCCCATGAAGGCGAGGAAGAAGGAGAAGAACCGGGGAACCGGATCCTCCTCCGACATATAGTAGCGCGCATAAACGGTGACGAGGAAACCGATGCCTGTGATCAGGACGCAGAACATCCATGCGAAACCGTCCAGACGCAGCGTGAAATCGAGCCCGAGCTGGGGAATCCATTCGAAATGGAACCGGAACACCTGCCCGCCGGAGACTTCCGGATAGGCGACGATGACGATTGCAAGGCAGCAGAACGAAACGGCCGAGGCAAGCCGGGACGGCAGAACCTTCGACGCCGTGTTCAGCAGCAGAACGGAGAGAATACTTCCGATGAACGGCAGGGCCAGCAAAAGAACGAGAAATTGTGGCGCCAGCGTTATCCCAACGGACCGTACCTTTCCAGAGGCGGCAATTTCGGGCTTTTGAGCGTGGAGAAGCAGCCCACTAGCCAACCGAAGCAATTTGCCATATATGATTGATAATGACCAATATGGGCGGTTTGTAACAATGGGTCAAGCAGATCGGGCAAAGATTTTGACGCCTGCCCTTTGTCGTGCCGGCCGAGGTTATCTCGACTGGACGCAATGCGAACTTGCAGACCGTTCCGGTGTCTCCCGCAGCACGATCCGCGACTACGAGGGCGATCGTCACGAGGTGCATCGCTCGACGGAGGCGCAGTTGCGCCGGGCCTTCGAGGAGGGCGGCCTGTCCTTTCTCGCCGTCGAAGGCGACAGCATAGCCATCTGCGCCAGATAACGCATCCCGAAATGCGGGAGGGCGGTCTGGATCCGACGCCTTCCACCCGACCGATGGGCAGCGACGGGCACGGGCTCCTCACCCTTCCAGCCGCGGTCTCCAGTCCTCCACCTGCCGCGTGACAAGTCGTCTAGCCGCATGCTCCCGCCACCCCGCGGCAAGCGGCGAAAGCGTCGCAATGGCCTCGAGTTCCTTCACATTCATCGTGTCGACGTAGAATATTCTCCAGATGCGCCCGATCGTCCATTCCGGCGCCCGTCGGTCGATCAGCACCAGCCTATCATCAGGCGTGACCAATCCGGTTTTGACGACGCGGTAGTACCACCCGGTCCTGCCGCTGGTCTGGACGTCGCGCGCCATCGTCCCGGATCCGAAACGCTCGTTGAGCTTCCAGCAGGGCTGACGCCCCTGACTGACTTCGATGATCGCGGCGCCGAGCGTGAAGACGTCGCCGATCGCGACGGCGTTTTCCAGCAGGCCGATGGTGGACAGGTTTTCGCCGAAGGCGCCTGGCCGCGTCAGCACCGGCCGTTCGCCGAGATGCATCCGCCATGCCGCATAGTGATCGAACGGATAGTGATGCACTGCCTTTTCCGGCCCGCCATGCCGTTTCGTATCGCCTTGCGCATCCCCTTCGAAACCGGAGGTCCCGAGATGCAGCGGCCTGTCGACCGGATGTTTGTCTATGCCGCTCGGCGCCTGTCTCGATCCGAGCGGCATGACGCTTCCAACCATCGGGCCGACGATGTCATGGGAGACCATGGCCGCTCTCCAGCTTTTCGAGCCACTCGGCGAGCATATCTCGTGCCGCCAGCCGCAATCGCGGACCGTTCCGTCGTCCTTCCTCCCGCAACACCCGCGGATCGATCCCCGCGGTAGCTATTTCGGCCGCATGGCCGATCAGCCAATGTTCGAAACGACTGTCGGTTTCGGCCTCCGGGTGGAACTGAAGTCCGAGGATGTTGCTGCCGATCGCGAATGCCTGCTGCTCGATCAGTGCGCTGGATGCCAGATGGGCTGCACCGTCAGGTAGCGCATAGGTATCGCCGTGCCAGTGCAGGACCGCAACGCCGGCGAGATGCCGCAACGGGCCTGCCCGACCGGCCGACGTAAGCGCAAGCTGCGAGAAGCCGATCTCCTTCATGCCGGAAGGAAAGACACGGCCGCCGAGCGCAACCGCCAGCAATTGTGCTCCGAGACAAATGCCGAGCGTCGGCCTTGCCTCCGCGAGACGGTAGCGGACGAAGGCGATTTCCTCCGTGAGAAACGGATAGGCTTCCGTCTCGTAAACGCCGATCGGTCCGCCGAGAACGATCAGCAGATCCGCCGCACCAGGATCGGCAGGCAACGGGTCCGACCCGCCGACCTCGTGATAGCAGATGCCGTAACCGGCCGCTGCGAGCGGCTCTGCAAAAGAACCGAGATCCTCGAAATGGACGTGCCGGAGCACGAGCACAGTTTTCTTCATGTCGTCCTCAAGCATGTTCGGCCGCGGGCACAGGGCAGAAATCTGGCGTGCATTTTCCGCCCTCATTGCGGGACTTTCCATCCATGGCCTTTCCGGGCGCATGGGACGAAAGCGCCATCGCGATCCGTGCACCCACGGCAATATCGTCCTCGACGCCGAACGCCTGATGAAGAACTGCGCCGTCTCGCCCGATCAGCACCGACGAGGGCGTGCCGCGCAGGCCGTATCTCCGCATCGTCAGCGGGATATCCGATACATTGTCGGCCATGTCGACCGCAACGGGATGCGTTATTCGGTACTCGTGCAGGAATGCCCGCAAGGTGATCGGCGACATCGCCCCGTGATGCTCGAACACCGTATGGAGACCGATAATCTGCAGATCGGTATGGGCGAAGACGCGCTCGATCCTCTGGACCTGCGGTATGGACTGGGCAACGCAGCCGGGGCAAAGAAGCTGAAAACTGTGCAGGAAGACGGGACGCCCGCGCAACCCGGCGAGCGTCAGCGGAAGGCTCGTGTTGAACCATTCGCTCACCGCCAGTTCCGGTGCGGGGGTGAATTCGGTATTTTCCATGATCATGTTCCTTTGCAAGGGGGCGGACCGCGGGTGGGGGAAACGGTCCGCCCGCCGGATGCGGACTTAAGCGGCGGCGCGCGTCAGCTTCACACCCGGAAAGTCCACCGGAACATCCAGCGCGACGTTGAGATAGTTGGTGAACAGGTTGAGGGCGACATGGGCGAGAATTTCGACGATTTCCTCCTCGTCGAAACCGGCGTTCCGCAAGGCGGCGACGTCCTGCGCGGCAATATCGGCACGATTGTCCACGACCTTGATGGCAAAGCGGAGTGCAGCTTCGGTCCGCGCATCCGACGAGCGGCCCGCCTGCGCCTCGGCCATTTCATCGGCGGTGGCACCTGCCTTGCGGCCGAGCCCTGTATGGGCGGCGAGGCAATAGTTGCAGTTGTTGCGATCGGCGATCGCCACCGCGATCTGCTCGCCGAGCCTGGCACCGAGACGACCGCCGCCGAGTGCCGCAAACGAGGCCCACATGCTGGAGAGCGCCGCCGGAGAATTGGCCACCGCCTTGAACATATTCGGTACCATGCCGAACGCCGCCTTGATCTCGGCGAGCTTTTCGCCGGTGACGCCCGTTGCATTCGACGGTTCGATGAGAGTAATCCTTGTCATGTTCTTTCCTTTCATTTGCCTGGAGGGGGAGGATGTACCGGTTCGGTGATGGCAGTCGCCGAACCGGCGTTTTTTACTCGGCAGGCATGACCTTGCCGGGCAAGCCGAGATTGCCGGAGGCAATCTTGAAGACGTCGCTGACGCACAACAGCGGCGCATGCAGGTTTCCGTTGACCTTGAGACCGGCGGTGACACCGTCATAGGACGCTCCGACAATACCGCCGATCAGCGAGAGCGGGATCTCGACATCGACCGTGTCCCCCTTGAAACTGGTCGGATAATCCGGACTGTCGATCAAAAGCGGAACGCCCGGCCATGTGGCCGGCACCTTCGGCTTTGCGCCTTCCGGTATGTCGATGACCTTGAGCCCGGCACCGCAGGCCTTGTCCTGCGCCAGCACCACCCAGTGGGGATGCCAGACGTGGCGGTTCTTGCCGCCATTGGCGGCGTCGTCGAAATCCGGATGGAAGGTGACGGCAAGCGCGACAATGCCCTGCTTTTCATCGAAACCGATTTCGCCGCTATCGAGGCTCGTCGGCCAGACATAGGCATAGACGCTGGAGCCTTCGAACCTGCCCGTCGCATCCGGCTTGTCCTTGCCGGCCTCGCCTCGGACGCGGGTCGAGAACAGCGCCGTGCCGCCCTTGGCCGTGATCGTCGTTTCGATGATGTCGAACGAGGCTTCGACGCCATCGGCA
>JBQGDG010000097.1:0-10480 GCA_052038935.1 Neorhizobium sp.
GCGCGGTGGAGGAGCGGGTGGCGGCCTTCGAACCGCAGGTTCAGGCGCTTTATCTCTACGATCCCGAAGGCGCGCGACGTCAGGCCGAGGCTTCGACCGGGCGCTGGACGAAAGGCGAGGCGCTGGGCGTGCTCGATGGCATCCCGGTCACGCTCAAGGAGCTGATCGCGACAAGGGGCGATCCGGTGCCGATGGGAACGGCTGCCGTCGAGCGCGTTCCTGCCGCCGAAGATGCACCGGTCGCCGCAAGGCTTCGGGAGGATGGCGCGGTGATCTTCGCCAAGACGACCTGCCCGGATTACGGCATGCTGTCCTCCGGCCTATCCAGCTTCCATCCCTTGAGCCGCAATCCTTGGGACCTGAGCCAGAACCCCGGCGGCTCGAGCGCCGGTGCGTCGGCCGCCGCCGCCGCAGGCTTCGGTCCCTTGCATATCGGTACGGATATCGGCGGTTCGGTTCGGCTGCCCGCCGGCTGGACGGGCGTCTTCGGCTTCAAGCCGAGCCATGGCCGCATTCCGGTCGATCCCTATTACGTCGGCCGCTGCGCCGGTCCGATGACCCGGACGGTGAGGGATGCCGCCATCGCCATGGCGACGCTTTCACGGCCGGACTGGCGCGACGGCACGTCACTGCCGCCGAACGATTTCGACTGGCTGGATCTCGATATCGATGTGAAGGGAATGCGGATCGGCCTGATGCTCGATGCGGGCGTCGGCATGCCGGTTCAGGACGAGATCCGCGACGCCGTGGTGAGCGCGGCGAGGCTTTTTGCGAAAGCGGGAGCTGAGATCGTGCCTGTCGGGCCCGTCATGAGCCGCGAGATGCTCGATGGGCTCGATGATTTCTGGCGCGCGCGCTTCTGGGGCGATATCGAGAAGATGCCAGCGGAACGGCGGGAGCTCATTCTCCCCTATATCTACAGATGGGCCGAGGGTGGCGCTTCCATCTCCGGCGTCGAGGCGGTGCGTGGCTTCAACCAGACGATAGAGATGCGCAAGGCCTGCGCTGGACTGTTCTCGGCGGTGGACGCCGTCATCTCGCCGACCAATCCGGTCGTCTCCTATCCCGCTGACTGGGCCTCGCCGACCAATGATCCGGCACGACCCTTCGAGCATATCGGCTTTACCGTGCCGTGGAACATGTCGGAACAGCCGGCGGCGTCGATCAATTGCGGCTTTTCAAGTTCGGGCATGCCGATCGGACTGCAGATCGTGGGGCCGCGCTACGGGGACCAGCTCGTCCTCAAACTCTCTTGCGCCTTCGAGCGGTGGTCCGGTGGCATCGCGAGCTGGCCCGAGCCTCCTCCGGCGACCTGACCATCTGATTTTCTTGTCGGAGGCGGGATGAGCTCGGGAACAATCATGCTTTGGCCGCGTTCCTCGCCTGCAGCCGGATATTCGGCGTAGGGCGCAGAACTTTCTGCGCCGTTCAAGGAGACGGAGAATGAGAGGAATCCTTTTGTGGGCTGTCGGTATCCCGATCCCCGTGATCATTCTTCTCTACGTATTCCACTGGATTTGATCCTCCGCAAAGCGAAGGCGTCACCCGTACACGACTATCCATAGACAATCAGGAGATCGATATGCCCGCTTCGACATCGACAACCGAATTCCCAGGTAACGGCAATGGCGCCTCGGCCTCCACCAAGGATATCGAGGTGCAGCTGCAGCAGCTGCGCGAGGATATCGCCTCGCTGGCAAAGACGGTTGCCGCCGTCGGCAACGAAAAGGCCAGCGAAGTGAAGGGGAAGGCAAAACGAGCCGCCAACGAGGCGGCGGACGCTTCCTATCAGGTCGTAGAGGCGGCGCGCGAGCAGGCGTTGAGCTGGGAACGCGACCTGGAGCGCCAGATCCGCATGAACCCGATCCAGTCCGTAGCGATCGCCGCCGGCGTCGGCTTCGTCTTCGCACTGCTGTCGCGCCGCTGATGATGGCCGGACTTGGGCCGCTGCTCGCATCCTTCATCGCAATGGACGTGGCAGCGCTGAAGCGCAAACTGAAACGGAACGCAATCTTCTATGGGCTTGCGCTCGTTTTCCTGCTGACGACATACGGCCTGCTGGTCGCCGCGCTCGCCGTGTATCTCGCAACCCTCTGGGGTACGCTCGTCGCGCTGCTGGTCACGGCCGGTGGCACGCTGGTTCTCGCGCTGATCATGATCGCCTGCGTCGCTCTTGCCAACAGCGCGACGGAAAAGCGCAGAAAGGAAGCGGCCGCCGCCAATAGCGGACGGGCTCTCGCCGTCACGGCGGCCGTCTCGGCGCTGCCGCTTCTGCTGAAATCGAAGCCGCTGCTGGTGCTCGCCGCCGCCAGTGGCCTGGGTTTCCTGGCGCTGAAGGGTGGCTCCGGTAACCGCCAGGGGCCGCCGCCGGCACCCTAGAGAAGATGTCTCTCGTATCCCGACTGAGCCGCCTGACTTCCGTGCAGGCGGCTTTTTCGTGCGGTCCGTTCGATGCCGATCAAACATCGAGCGAGAAAGGTCGCCGGAAGGCGGGGCCCCAATCCAGTCCAAATGGCCGGAGCCTCTTGCAGGAAACGGGTGGCTCGCACCCGCCGGGCGTCTGTATCGCTCGACCTCCCAACCAAGGAGGATATCGGCATGGGTTTGCTTGAAAACAAAGTAGCCATAATAACAGGTGCATCGTCAGGGATCGGCCGGGCAGCCGCGATGCTGTTCGGTGCAGAGGGTGCGGCGGTTGTTCTGAACGGCAGAAGCAGGGTTGCGCTCGATCATGTCGTGGCTGACGTTCGTGCCCGTGGCGGACAAGCTGTTGCCGTTGCAGGTGATGTGAGCCTGCCGGCGACGCATGACAGGCTCGTATCGGAGGCCCTGACAGCATTCGGGTCTGTCGACATAGCCCTAAACAACGCGGCGTCTGTCGGACCCATGAAGCCTCTTGCCGACGTGGAGTTGGAAGAGTGGGACGGGACGATTGCGACCTCGTTGACGTCTGCCTTCCTCGGATGCCGCAGTCAAATTCCTGCTATGCTCCAGCGTGGGGGCGGTAGCATCATCATCACCTCAAGCTTCGTCGGGACAAGTGTCGGGCTTCCCGGCATGGCGGTTTATGCCGCTGCCAAGGCTGGGCTGATGGGATTGGTGAAAGGCATCACTGCCGACTATGCAAGCAGAGGGATCAGGGTGAATGCGCTGCTGCCTGGTGGCGTCGATACGCCGATGGCTGGCGATGCGAGCCAGAAGGAATGGGCGGCCGGGTTGCACGCAATGAAACGCATTGCGCAGCCCGAAGAGATCGCAAACGCCGCTCTCTTCCTCGCGAGCTCCATGTCGAGCTTCGTCACGGGGTCGGCACTGTTTGCCGACGGCGGCAATTCATCGGTCAAATGATTTTTTGCTGATGTATCGCCGCTCTCTGCGGCGATACCCTGCAGACAAAAACCAGCAAAGTCTGCCGGAGTGCGAAGCCGCTTGCGTTATCGTCCGAGCTTCTCGACAAAATCGGGAGGACCGGAGCTCTTGAGGGAAATCAATCGCAAGACCTGCTCGCAAAAGAAAGGTTTTGCGAGCGGGTCTTGCAACAGAAAGCGTTCCACATTTCAGTTGGAGGCCGGGCCCGGAAGGCGGCCTTTTCAACTCGTCAGAAGGAAAAGCGGATCGGTCAGCTGCCGAATGCCCTGGCCGTGATTGCCGCATCGCCGGCATCAGGACCGTAGTCGCTTTCTCCCGATACGCCGAGAAGCTCCTGCAGTCTCGTGCGGGCGCGCGACACGCGGCTCTTGATCGTCCCGACGGCGCAGCCGCAAATCTCGGCCGCCTCCTCGTAGGCGAAACCTGCGGCACCCACGAGCACGATCGCTTCGCGCTGGTCTTCCGGCAGCTTGTCGAGCGCTTCGCGGAAATCCTGCAGATCGAGACGTCCGTATTGTTCCGGATGTACGGAAAACCGTTCCGAAAACAGGCCGTCGGTATCCTGCACCTCGCGGCCGCGCTTGCGCATCTGGCTGTAGAATTCGTTACGGAGGATCGTGAACAGCCATGCACGCATGTTGGTGCCGGCCGTGAAGCTCTTCTGGTTGGCCCAGGCCTTCATGATCGTATCCTGGACAAGGTCGTCCGCCTTGTCGTGGCGACCGGTGAGCGATACGGCGAAGGCGCGGAGATTGGGCAGCGATGCAAGAAGGTCGCGCTTGAAACCGCGATCGTCAGTCTCGTCTTGCGTGCTCATTTTGCATCCACCGCCTTTGCGCTCGCCTTCTGCGCATTTTCGGCTGCTTCCAGCCGCTCGAGCAGATCGAGGAACCGGTCGGGAATACCTTCTTCCTGGACGGCGTCATAGAAATCCCTGAGCTTTCGGGAAATCGATGCGTTCGGTGCCATCGCTCCAGGCTTTGTCTGTGGGGGTTGGGCTGTCGTCATATCATGCTTTTTTCTGGTCTCGTCACTCATCACGCGGGCGCCTGCTTGCAAATCTTCGGGAATAGAAATG
The DNA here is from genome assembly GCA_052038935.1 of Neorhizobium sp. GTDB lineage: Bacteria > Pseudomonadota > Alphaproteobacteria > Rhizobiales > Rhizobiaceae > Neorhizobium. Next base: position 4,448 of record JBQGDG010000097.1, read on the forward strand.
CCCGAGATTAAAAAAAGTTCCGTCTTGCGGAACTTATTTTGCAGTCCCACGTTAATCCCAAGTCAATTGCCCGCTTGGGCCCAGGGGAGAATTTGTATGTCACTCACCACACGCGTCGCGTCTCACCTTCCGTATCTGCGGCGGTATGCCCGTGCGGTCACCGGATCGCAGACGTCGGGAGACGCTTATGTGGCGGCAGTCCTGGAAGCGCTGATCGCCGATGTTTCCATCTTTCCGGAAACCTCGAAGGACCGCGTTTCGCTGTATAAACTATTCGTCGCAATTTTTGGTTCCACAGCCATCGAGATCCGTCCGATCGAATCTCCCTTCGCATGGGAGCAGCGCGCAGCCGCCAATCTCTCGTCCATACCCTCACAGGCGCGGCATGCCTTCCTGCTCGTATCCGTCGAGGGATTCAGCGTCGACGAGGCCGCAGAAGTGCTGAATGTCGGCGTCGCCGACGTCAACCGGCTGCTCGACGAGGCATCGCGCGAGATTTCCCGTCAGGTGGCGACGGACATCATGATCATCGAAGACGAGCCGCTGATCGCGCTCGACATCGAGCAGATGGTGCAGGATCTCGGCCACCGCGTCACGGGCATCGCCCGCACCCACAAGGAAGCGGTATCGCTGTTCAAATCGTCGCAGCCGAAGATGGTGCTGGCCGATATCCAGCTGGCCGACGGAAGCTCCGGTATCGATGCCGTGAACGAAATTCTCAAGAGCTCGAGCGTTCCGGTGATCTTCATCACGGCATTCCCGGAGCGTCTCCTCACCGGCGAGCGGCCCGAGCCAGCCTTCCTCGTGACCAAGCCGTTCAACCCGGACATGGTGAAGGCTCTGATCAGCCAGGCGCTGTTCTTCAACGAGGCGGTCAAGGCCGCCGCGTGAGCGAGGTACGCGCCGTCTCACGAACGGGAACAAATGTATCGAGACAAGGTTGTGACGCATCCGTGAGAACGGAACGTCACCCCTTGTCTTTGTCGTCTTCCGCCTATCCTTATGGGTGGATCGAGACCGGAGGGCAGGCGCCAGGGATCTGGGCCGGCGAGTTCGAAGCAAAGACATGTGTCCGTCTTCATCACGCCAAATGCTCCGGGCCCGACTCGGCTTTCTTTTCAGCCGGCGGGCCCTTAGATGAAACACGAGCATCCGGTGCTGCCATAGGGGCGCTGGGTTGATTTGGTAGATGGAGTGGTGATTTTGCCGCATCCGCTGACATGGCAGAAAGCTGGTCAGAGTGACGACAAGCTGCGGGAGTTCTTCGTACCTGCGCTCATCGACCTCGGTGCAAGCATCATCATTCAGGACAGGCGGTTCAACTACCTCTATGTCGCCAACCTTCCCGAGGCCTGGTCGCCGGTCGAGATGACCACGCCCACCGATGCGATCCTGTTCGGCGAGGACGTCGCTGCCAAGCTCCTGACGCTCAAGGAAGGCATGACGGAGAGTGGCAGGAAAGGCCATGTCGAGGTCACCATCGGCTCCGATCAGGTATTCGAATTCCGCGTCCAGGCTGTGGAGTTCCAGTCCGGCGGGCTGCACCTGATCACCACGATCATCGACCGATCGGAGGAGCGCCACCGCGAGCGGCTGCTGCGTGCACTCCTGCGGGAGGTCAGCCACCGCTCCAAAAATCTGCTCGCGATCATCCAGAGCATAGCGTTGCAGACGGCGAAATATTCCGGCTCTCTGGAGCTCTTCCTGCACAAGTTCCGGGGACGACTTTATTCGCTGTCGCAGAGCCAGGACCTGATCACGGATTCGAGCTGGCGCGGCGCCTATTTCTTCGACCTGGTGCAGCAGCAGACGGAAAAATACCTCCCCGACAACCGCCATCTCGTGAAGGTTTCGGGCGACAATGTGCTCCTCACCCCGAATGCCTCGCTCCATCTCGGCCTCGCGCTGCATGAGCTGATCGTCAACGCGGTGAGCCACGGGTCGCTGCTGCACAACGGGCGCGCGATCGAAATCACCTGCATGCGCAGGCATGTGGACGGGCAGGATTGCCTGGAGATGAACTGGAACGAGGCACTCGGCGGCAGCGTCTCCGCAGACCTTCCCGACGACGGGCTGAAGGCGCATTTCGGCAGTACCGTGCTCGAACGGGTCGTGCCGGCCTCGGTCAACGGCAAGGCGGACTATGTGATTGCCAGGGACCGGATCAGCTATCGGCTGCGCTTTCCGCTGGATATCGGCGGAGAATAAGCAACCGCCCCGCGACCCGGCAGCGACCGGCTGTCCGCCGCTCACCTTTTCCTTCGCCCCAAAACAGATCTGGCTCGGTTCCGAAAACGGAACCGAGCCAGCTCGTCTCTTCGAGGGGGATTGAAGAGTATGTCCGAAGGCTTTTGTAGGGCGGGGGACGGGGGGTCGCCTTCGAACACTGTGATAACGACCGGCCTCAACGAAAGTTCCCTCGAAGAAAAAAAAGATTGAATTTTTTTCGAAAGAGGGATTTCGGCCGGTCTGTCGCCCGTCCGGCGCCGATCTCAGCGGCGGACGGCGCGAGGATCGAGCGCGTCGCGAATGGCGTCACCCATGTAGTTGACGCTGAGCACCGTCAGCGAGATTGCCAGACCCGGCCAGAGGACGCGGGATGGCGTCAGCTGCAGGAAGTTGGCGCCATCGAACAGCAGCCGTCCCCAGGTCGGAAAATCCGACGGGAAACCGAGGCCGAGGAAGCTCAGCGCCGATTCCGTGATGATCGCCGCGGCTATGCCCAATGTCGCCGACACCATGATGGAAGACAGCACGTTCGGCAGAATGTGCCTGACGATGATGCGATGCTCCCGCATGCCGCTCGACTTCGCCGCCAGCACGAATTCCTGGCTCTTCACCGCCAGTACGTCGCCGCGGACGATGCGGGCGGTGTGCATCCAGCTGGTGATGCCGATGACGAAGACGATCAGGATGAAGATGCCCGTCTCCGGGCCGAAGGCCGAGCGCAGCGTATCGCGAAACAGCATGATGATGACGAGAAGCAGCGGCAGAAGCGGCAAGGCGAGAAAGAGGTCGGTGAGGCGCATCAGCGGGCCGTCGAGACGGCGGAAATAACCGGAGACGACGCCGACGAGGGTGCCGAGGAACAGCGCCAGCAGCATGGCGGTGATGCCGACCGCCAGCGAGATGCGTCCGCCGGCCAGAACCTGCGCGAGCATGTCCTTGCCGAGATTGTCGGTTCCGAAGGGATGCGCCAGCGACGGCCACTGGTTCTTGGCGCGGATGTTGATCTGGTTCGGCGCGACCGTGTGGATATATGGGCCGACATAGACGGCGAGCACGATGAAGGTGAATACGGCAAGGCCGGCGACGCCGCCCTTGTGAGCGCGGAACTGGTGCCACATGTCGGCCATGGCGGAGCGTGCGGGGGTCGCTGCCTTCGCCGGCACGGGATTGGCGATCGTCGCATCAGTCATATCGGATCCTAGGGTCAAGAATGCCGTAGAGCACGTCGGCGATCAGGTTGAAGAGGACGATCAGCACCGCGAAGATGAAGGTCAGCGTCTGGACGAGCGGAATATCGGCGCCCTGGACGGCGGTGATGAGCAGCTGGCCGAGGCCGTTCACGCGGAAGACCTGTTCGGTGATGATGGCGCCGGAAAAGACAGTCGGCACGCCGAGCGCGATCACCGTGACGACCGGGATCATGCTGTTGCGCAACACGTGCACCAGCAGCACGGCCTTCTCCCTGACACCCTTGGCGCGCGCGGTGCGGACATAGTCCTGATGCAGGTTGTCGAGCATGGAGGCACGCACGAAGCGGGCGATCTGCGAGGCGTTGTAGAGCGCCAGGACCGCGACCGGCAGCGCCATCTGCCTGATCTGCTCGATGAAGCTCGCGAAATCCGTAACCCGCAGGTTGGTGTCGTAGACCGACGGGAACCATTGCAGATAGGAGGAGAAGATGACGATCAGCAACACGCCGGTGAAGAAGGTGGGAACCGAATAGCCGACCATGGAAACGAAAGTGCCGATCTGGTCGAAGATCGAATACTGCTTGTAGGCGGAGATGACGCCGATCGGGATGGCGATCAGGATGCCGAAGAGATAGGCGAGGCCGACAACCCAGAGGGTCTGCGGCAGGCGCTGGACGATGAGGTCGACGACGGGGCTGCGGGTCGCCCAGGAGAGGACGCGCATCCTCTCGCCGTCGCCGAACTGCCAGCCGGTAATGCTTTCGAGGATGTTCAGCGGCTCATTGACGAAGAACTGCTGCAGCCATTTGAGATAACGGATCAGGAAAGGCTGGTCGAGACCGAGCGAGGCCCTGATCTGTTCGCGGACCTCCGGCGGGATGGTGAGCGGCAGGTCGCCGGTCGGGTCGCTCGGAGCGAGATCCAGCAGTGCGAATATGACGAAGCTGATGACAAGCAGTGTCGGAATTGCGAAGAACAACCGTCGCAACGTATATGTGAACATACGGGTTTCTCCGCCTGTGCGAACGTGCGCCGACGCTGGGCGACAGCCACGCAGAATGCTCTATGCCGTGTGAAGCGGCCCCGCCTCGCAGGGCGGGCGCCAGTGGCTCTGAGTGCGGCAGCGCCGGCCGGACCGTGATCCGATCGGCGCCCGGCATCACTTCTTGCGGTACCAGTCGGCGATGTTCCAGACCTGCGAATCCCAGGAGTTCATCCTGACGCCATCGAGGGTGACGGCGAAGGACGACTGGTCGCCGCGATGGACGAGGGGAATATGGGCGCCTTCCTCCGTCAGCATGTCGTTCAGCTGCTTGGCGAGCTCGGCGCGCTTGTCGAGATCGGCGGTCTTGGAGAGGACGCCGACGAGCTTGTCGAATTCCGGATTGCAGTAGCGCGGGATATTCTGGCCCTGCCAGCCGTTCGGCGGACCGGGCATCTTGTCGCAAAGCCATTCCGCCAGATATTTTTCCGGATCGGTGCCATCGAAGTTGTTGGTATACATCAGGACGTCGGCATAGAATTTCTGGAACGTGTCCGGGCTCGCCGGGTCGCCGCCGAAGAAGACGGAGGCCGAGGCATTGCGCAATTCGGCATCGACGCCGATCTCGGCCCACATGGCCTTGACCAGTTCCTGGGTCGCCTGGCGAACGGAGTTGGTGGAGGTCGAATAGAGGAAGGACAGCCTGACGCCGTCCTTGGCGCGGATGCCGTCTCCACCCTTGGCCCAGCCGGCATCATCGAGAAGCTTGTTGGCGGCTTCCAGATCCTGCTTCAGGCACCAGCCGTCGTTCTTGGTGGAGGCCACCGTTTCCGGAGCGGGCACGATGTTGCAGGTAGCCTTGCCGGATTGGCCGTAACCGGCCTCGACGATGATGTCGCGGTCGATCGCGAGCGAGAGCGCGCGGCGAACCGCCGGATCCTTCAGGGACGGATGAGGTCCGGCTTCCGTGGTTGACCGCTTGGCGCCGAGAGACGAGTCGGGGTTGGTCCAGTTGAGGTTGATACGTTCGACCTGGGTGCCGAAGGAGATTTCGAGGCGGCCCTTGCCGGCCGCCATCATGGTTTCCAGCACTTCCGGTTCCACCTGGGCGTTCCAGGCATAGTCGTATTCGCCGGTCTCGAGCACCGCGCGGGCCGCGGATGCCGCGTCGCCGCCGCCCTTCAGGGTGATGGAGGCGAAGGCGGGCTTGGCGGCATCGCGATAATTCGCGTTGGCCTCGAAGGTGACGACGTCGTTGGGCTTGAAATCCTTAACGACGAAGGCGCCGGTGCCGATGGGGCCGAAATTGGCGGCGGTGCATCCCGGTGCCTTGGCGCCGAGGCAATCCTTGAACTGGGCCGCCTGGATGACGGGCGACTGGGCGCCGACGAAGGCGCTGTAGGGATAGGGTTTCGGTTCCTCGAAGGTGATCTTGACCGTCTGCGGATCGATGGCCTCGACGTTCTTGACGCCTTCATACTGAGCCGCCTGGGCGCAGCCGCCATCCGGTGCCGTGCAGTATTTCCAGGTGAAGATCACGTCTTCCGCGGTGAAATCGGTGCCGTCAGACCATTTGACGCCCGGCTTCAGCTTCCAGATCATGGAGAGCAGGTCCTTGGCGACGCCGCCATT
>JBQGDG010000098.1:0-4102 GCA_052038935.1 Neorhizobium sp.
TGGTCGCGGCATTGAACGGTGCAGCGCTCGGCGGCGGGCTGGAAGTGGCGCTGGCCTGCCATCATCGCCTTGCCTCCCGTTCCGCGCAGGTCGGCCTTCCGGAAGTCAGGCTCGGCATCGTGCCGGGCGCCGGCGGCACCCAGCGCCTGCCGCGACTGACCGGCATCCCGGCGGCCCTCGAGATGATCGCGACGGGCCGCATGACCAAGGCGGACGAGGCGGCAAGCCTCGGCATCGTCGACGCTATTGCGCCGGGCGACCTTCTGCAGGCGGCCGTCGAGGCAGCCCGCGAGCTTGCCGGCAGGCCGTTGCGCCGCACGGGAGAGCTATCGGTCGCCCCGGTCGATCCCGCCGATATCGAGAAGTCGTCCGCCCGGATCCTGTCGAAAGCCCGCGGGCAGAAGGCGCCGGCGGAAGCGATCCGGCTCGTCGCATCGTCCTCGCGCCCCCTTGCCGAAGGGCTGGCCGACGAACGGGTGACATTCCTCGCCCTGCGCGACAGCCGCGAGGCGGCGGCGCTGCGGCATGTCTTCTTCGCGGAACGGGAGGCCTCGAAGGTAGGCGGGCTGGAAGACGTCGCACCACGGCCGGTCGCCACGATCGGCATATGCGGCCTCGGCCTGATGGGCAGCGGTATCGCGGTTGCGGCGCTCGGCGCGGGTTACGCGGTGATCGGCCTCGACCAGACGCCGGAAGCCGCCGAAAAGGGCCGCGGGCGCATCAGCGGCCTGCTGGAACGCAATCTTGCCTCCGGCCGTCTCGATCAGGCCGGGTTCACGGCCCAGATGGAACGGCTCTCGGTTACGGCAGCGGATGCCGACCTCGCCCCCTGCGACCTCGTGATCGAAGCTGTGTTCGACGACTTCGCGGTGAAGGTCGACCTTTTCCGTCGCCTCGACAGGGTCATCCGGCCGGATGCGGTCCTTGCCACGAACACGAGCTATCTGAACCCCGACGAGATCGCCGCCACCACCATGTATCCGGAGCGCGTGCTCGGCCTGCACTTCTTTTCGCCGGCGCATATCATGCGGCTGCTCGAAGTGGTCCGCTGCGAAAGGACGTCGGCGGACGTGCTCGCCACCGGCCTCGCCCTTGCCAAGAGGCTGAGGAAGCTGCCGGTCGTCACCGGCGTCACCGAAGGCTTCATCGGCAACCGCATCTTCTCCGCCTATCGCCGCGAGGCCGAGTTCCTGCTGGAGGACGGTTGCCTGCCGCATGAGGTCGATGCGGCGCTGGAGGACTACGGTTTTCCGATGGGCCTGTTCGCCGTCTGCGACATGGCCGGCCTCGAAATCGCCTGGGCAAGGCGCAAGCGGCAGGCCGCGTCCCGTGACCCTTCGGCGCGGTATGTCGAGATCGCCGACATGCTCTGCGAAGCGGGACGCATGGGCCAGAAGGCCGGACGCGGCTGGTATGCCTATCCGGACGGCAGGCGGACGATCGATCACGACGTCACGGCCCTCATCGAAGCCGAAAGAGCGAGAAAGGGCATTGTGCCCCGCAGCTTCTCCCAGGACGAGATCCGGCAGAGGCTCCTCGCCGCCATGGCGGCGGAAGGCGCTGCACTCCTGGCCGAGGGCATTGCCGCCCGGCCGGGCGATATCGATCTCGTCATGATCAACGGCTACGGCTTCCCGGCCCATAAGGGCGGGCCGATGTTCGCGAGGGGCTGAAGTCTCCACCGTCATCCTCGGACTTGTCGCGGGGATCCGAGGCGTTCCGACGAACGCAACGTGGCCGGATGCTCGGGGCAAGCCCGGGCACGGCGGAGTTCGGGAATACCGCCCACCAAAAGGAAAGGGGCGCCATCGCGCCCCTTTGAACTCGGCAGAGGATTGCAGCGCCTATCGGCGCTGGTTGTAGACGTCGACGCAGACGGCGCCGAGCAGAACCAGGCCCTTGATGACCTGCTGGTAATCGATGCCGATCCCGAGGATCGACATGCCGTTGTTCATCACGCCCATCAGGAACGCGCCGATGACGGCGCCCGTCACCTTGCCGACGCCGCCATAGGCCGACGCGCCGCCGATGAAGCAGGCCGCGATGACGTCGAGCTCGAAGCCGGTGCCGGCCTTCGGCGTGGCGCTGTTGAGGCGGGCCGCGACGACGAGGCCGGCAAGGGCTGCCAGCACGCCCATGTTGACGAAGGTCCAGAACACCAAACGCGTCGTCTTGATGCCCGAGAGTTCTGCCGCACGCGCATTGCCGCCGACGGCATAGATCTGCCGGCCGATGATCGTGCGGTTGGTGAAGAAACCGTAGGCGACGATCAGCACGGCCATGATGATCAGCACGTTGGGCAGGCCGCGATGCGAGGAGATCAGGTAGGCGACATAACCGATCGCCGCGAAGACGACGATGTTCTTGGCGACGAAGAAGCCGAAGGGCTCGCTTTCCACGTCATGGGCGATGCGCCGCGAGCGGCTCCTGAAATTCTGCCAGACCAGGAAGGCCGCCAGGATCAGGCCGACGATGAACGACGTGACATAAAGGCCGTTCGCCTGCGAGATCATTTCCGGAATGAAACCGGAGGAAAGCCGCTGGAAGGTCGGATCGAACGGACCGATCGAACGGCCGCCGAGGACCGCGATCATCAGGCCGCGGAAGACCAGCATGCCGGCAAGCGTCACGATGAAGGACGGGATCTTGAAATAGGCGACCCAGAAGCCCTGCACCGCTCCGATGAGCCCGCCCAGGATCAGGCAGAGAACACCCGCCGTGGCGAAATCGAACCCGTATTGCACCATCAGCATCGCGGCGACCGCGCCGACGAAACCCGCGACCGAACCGACCGAAAGATCGATATGTCCGGTGACGATCACCATCAGCATGCCGAGCGCCATGATGACGATATAGCTGTTCTGGAGAACGATGTTGGTAATGTTGAGCGGCCTCAATAGGACGCCACCGGTTGCGAACTGGAAGAAGATGACGATCACGACGAGCGAGATCAGCATGCCGTATTCGCGCAGGTTCTCTTTCCAGAACCCTGTTCCTCGCTGCGGCGCTGCCGCTGTATTCTGGGGCGTGCTCATTAGTCCCTCGCTTTGCGGCGCATGATGGCGCGCATGATATTTTCCTGCGTTGCCTCTTCGCCGGCCACTTCGCCGACGAATTCGCCTTCATGCATCACCATGATCCTGTCGCAGGTGCCGATGAGCTCGGGCATTTCCGACGAGATCACGATGACGGCCTTACCGGCATCCGCAAGTTCGTTGATGATGGAATAGATTTCGTATTTGGCGCCGACGTCGATACCGCGCGTCGGTTCGTCGAGGATCAGGATATCGGGGCCGGTGAACAGCCATTTCGACAGCACCACCTTCTGCTGGTTGCCGCCGGAAAGCTTGCCGGTTTCCTGATAGACGTTGTGACTGCGGATCCGCATGCGGGTGCGGAATTCCTGCGCCACCTTCATTTCCTTGATGTCGTCGATCACGCCGCCCGACGAAACGCCGCCGAGATGCGCGAGCGATACGTTCTTGCGGATATCCTCGGCGAGGATCAACCCGAGATGCTTGCGGTCTTCGGTGACATAGGCCAATCCCGCCTTGATGGCGCGATGGACGTCCGACGTGTCCGCCGGCTTGCCGTGGATCTTCACGGTGCCGGAAATGTCGCGGCCGTAGGTCCTGCCGAAGATGCTCATGGCGAACTCGGTCCGGCCCGCGCCCATCAGGCCGGAAATGCCGACGACTTCGCCCGCACGCACCTTCATGGAGACGTTCTTGACGATCTGGCGGTGCGCGTGCTGGGGATGATGGACGGACCAGTTCTCGACCTCGAAGATCACGTCGCCGATCTTCGGCGTCCGCTTCGGGTAGCGGCTTTCCAGATCGCGATCCACCATGCGGCGGACGATCTCGTCCTCGTCGACTGCCCCTTCGTGGCAATCGAGCGTGCCGACGGTGCGGCCGTCGCGCAGGACGGTGATGCGATCGGCGACCTCGGTGATCTCGTTCAGCTTGTGGCTGATCATGATCGAGGTGATGCCGTGGCGCCGGAATTCCTTGAGGAGCTCCAGAAGAGCCGCGCTGTCGGTCTCGTTGAGCGAGGCCGTCGGCTCGTCGAGGATCAGCAGGCGAACGTCCTTCGACAGCGC
>JBQGDG010000099.1:0-2152 GCA_052038935.1 Neorhizobium sp.
TGGTTCGTCATGACCGGCCACAAGCTCTACGGCCCTTCGGGCATCGGCGTGCTTTACGGCAAGACGGACCGGCTGAAGGAGATGCGGCCGTTCCAGGGTGGCGGCGAGATGATCGTCGAGGTGGCCGAGGACGTCGTCACCTACAACGATCCGCCGCATCGCTTCGAGGCCGGCACGCCGCCGATCGTGCAGGCGATCGGCCTCGGTTACGCGCTGGATTACATGGAAGGGGTCGGCCGTGCGGCCATCGCCGCGCACGAGGCGGATCTGACCGCCTATGCGAACGAGCGCCTGAGGGCGATCAACTCGCTGAGGATCATCGGCAATGCGCCGGGCAAGGGCGGCATCTTCTCCTTCGAGCTGGCCGGCATCCATGCTCACGACGTCTCCATGGTGATCGATCGCCGCGGCGTGGCGGTGCGTGCCGGAACCCATTGCGCCATGCCGCTCTTGAAACGCTTCGGCGTGACCTCCACATGCCGCGCATCCTTCGGCATGTATAATACCCGCGCCGAAATCGATGCGCTGGCCGATGCGCTGGACTATGCGCGAAACTTCTTTTCCTGAGGAGCCCGACAATGGCTGTCGACAATTCCGAATTCAAATGGGATGCCCGGGAAGGGATCATCCAGACCGCCATCCCCGCCGAAGAGGTGGAGCGGCTTTCCGAAGACATCATCGCCGCGCTGAAGACAGTCTATGACCCGGAAATCCCGGCGGACATCTTTGAACTCGGCCTCATCTACAAGGTCGATATCGAAGACGACCGCATGGTCAAGATCGTCATGACGCTGACTGCGCCCGGATGCCCGGTCGCGGGTGAGATGCCGGGCTGGGTGGAAAACGCCGTCGGCGCCGTGGAAGGCGTGTCCGGCGTCGAGGTCGAGATGACCTTCGATCCGCCGTGGACGCCGGAGCGGATGTCCGAGGAAGCGCAGGTCGCCGTCGGCTGGTATTGATTGCCGGCGACCGCATGTTACATTTGTAGATGAAGCGCCGGGCCTTGAACCCGGTTGCGGAAGGAGAATAACGCATGGGCTTTGCTGTGATGACCATGACCGATACGGCGGCAAGCCGTGTCAGGCAGATCGTGTCCAAGTCGGGCCCGGATGCGCAGGGCATTCGGGTCGGCATCAAGAAGGGCGGCTGCGCCGGTATGGAATATACCGTCGATCTGGTCACCGAGCCCAATCCCAAGGATGATCTGGTCGAACGCGACGGAGCCAGGGTCTGGATAGCGCCGGCCGCCGTGCTCTACCTGCTCGGTACCGAGATGGATTTCGAGACGTCGCAGATGCGGTCGGGATTCGTCTTCGTCAATCCCAACCAGACTTCGGCCTGTGGCTGCGGCGAATCGGTGGAATTGAAGGCCGCCGATCTCGCCGAACTCGCCAGACAGCGCGGCACGGAAGTCCATTCCTGAGGTCCGCGGCACCACTCGCCGCGACAGCCCGCTCGCCCGTAGCCACGGGTGAGCGGTTTTTTTCACAAAGTTCGTACCCGACCGGGATGCCAGGCTACCGACGGTGATCTCGCTGCGTTGACGCCCCGATCAAAACTGCTAAAAGCCGTGAGCACGTCGTACGGTCACAGATGCCCACAGACGTCTGCAAATCGACGAAGACAATCCTTCGTCGTCAGGAAGAGTGTCCGAGTGGTTTAAGGAACCGGTCTTGAAAACCGGCGTGCGGGAAACCGTACCGTGGGTTCGAATCCCACCTCTTCCGCCAATAATTTTCTGAAATAGCTTCCTGCCGTCTGAGTTCCGCGTGCCGGTCAAACGACGGGCGCTGCGTCAGCGCGCGACGACGCCCGTCGGCAGATCCAGGCCGAGCGCTGCTGGCGACTTGCCCCTGGCCCTTTCTGGCGAACTCGTCCTTCATCCGCGCCTTCGCCCCGTTCCGCGTTGCAGTCCCGGCGATTTCGAGTGCCGTGCCGGCCGACATCATTACAGAGCCCGGACCTGAGATTTCGGATGCACCGAAGTCGGCCCCAACTCTGCAGGCGAGCGGATCTTCGGCACATGGCCGGGAATTTCCGACACCTCGGACGCCATGCTGTTCGACGGATGATCGATCGCGTCCGCGCCTCGCTCGTTCCTGTCCGCGGGGATGCGGCGCGCCGACCCGCAACGGACCACCCTGTTCGATTG
>JBQGDG010000100.1:0-9313 GCA_052038935.1 Neorhizobium sp.
GGTCGATCCGGCAACGGGCGCGTTCGAGCGTGATGCGGAGCCCGAGGTCAAGGTCAATTGAGCGGCGTCGAGGTCATAACCTTCGGCTGTCGGCTCAACACCTATGAATCGGAAGTGATGCGGGCCGAGGCCGAAAAGGCGGGGCTCAACAATGCAGTGCTGGTCAACACCTGCGCCGTCACCGGCGAGGCGGTGCGCCAGGCGCGGCAGGCGATCCGGCGTGCTCGCCGCGAGAACCCGCATGCGCGCATCGTCGTGACAGGCTGCGCTGCGCAGACCGAGAAGCAGACATTCGCGGACATGCCGGAAGTCGATGTCGTGCTCGGCAACGAGGAAAAGCTGAAGAGCAGTTCCTACCGTGCCTTGCCGGATTTCGGCGTTTCGGCGGAAGAGAAGCTGCGCGTCAACGACATCATGAGCATCAAGGCGACCGCGCCGCAGATGGTCAGGCATATCGACGGGCATGTGCGCGCCTTCATCCAGGTGCAGAACGGTTGCGACCATCGCTGTACCTTCTGCATCATCCCCTATGGACGCGGCAATTCCCGTTCCGTGCCGATGGGGGCGGTGGTCGAGCAGGCGCGCAGGCTGACGGAAAGCGGCTATCGCGAGATCGTGCTGACCGGGGTCGACGCGACGAGCTACGGTGCCGACCTGCCCGGGCAGCCGACACTCGGCTATCTCGCCAAAACGCTGCTCAAGCAGGTTCCCGACATCCTGCGGCTGCGGCTGTCGTCGATCGACAGTATCGAGGCCGACAATCATCTGTGGGACCTGATCGCCGACGAACCGCGTTTCATGCCGCATCTGCATCTGTCGCTGCAGCATGGCGACGACATGATCCTCAAGCGGATGAAACGGCGGCATTCGCGCGCCGAAGCGCTGGCATTCACCGGGCAGGCGCGGCGGCTGCGGCCGGAGATCGCCTTCGGTGCCGATATGATCGCCGGTTTCCCGACCGAAACGGAAGAGATGTTCGAGAATGCCGCGACGCTCGCCGAAGAGGCGGGCATCTCCTTCCTGCATGTCTTCCCCTACAGCCCGCGTCCCGGCACGCCGGCGGCGCGCATGCCGCAGGTCGACCGGGCTCTGGTCAAGGAACGGGCCGCGCGGCTTCGCGTGCGCGGCGAGGCGCTGCATCTTGCGCATCTCGACCGCATGGTCGGTAGCGAGCAGGTGATCGTCGTGGAAAACAACGGCATGGGTCATACCGAAAACTTTTCGCTCGTTGCCGCGCCGGGGCTGGTTCCCCGTGACATCGAGCGCGTTATGATTACAGGACATAACGGCAAACATCTCGACATGCGGGTTCTGGCTGCGCAAGTGCATGCGGCCTGACCGAAACGGATTTTCATCATGGTAAGCTTCATCAGACGCGTCTTCACCTTCGGCGACAAGCCCGTCGAGCAGCCGGCCGAAAGACCGGTGGAGGACAAGGCGCAGCCGAGTGTGCCCGAGGTCGCCGAAACGCGGGGCGAGGCGGCCGCCGTCGAAGCCGAACTGGAGCCGAAGCCCAGGAACGAAGATCTTCCGGTCGCTCCCGTCGATCCGGTAACGCCGGTCGAGATCGAGACGGCCGGCGGACCGTCCGCGGATGCAGTGGAGCCTGTCGCCGGACAGACTGCCGAAGATGAAGAAAACGAGCCTGCCGCGATCCTGCCCGGTGCGGAGGAAACGTCCGAGCTCGGCATCGTGCCGATGTCGCTGCTCGAAGCCGAGGCAGCGGCCGAGGCGGAAGGGGACACCCCTTCCGGCCTGCCGACCATCCCCTCCACAGGCGAGGAGGCCGAGCCGCGGCCAGACCTCGGGCCAACGATCGGCGTCGTCGAGAATGAGCGCTCGGGAGACGAGGCTTCGCGCCCTTCAGAAGAGATTGAAGACGGCGTATCGCCGGACGGCACTGCTCTCTCCGCACAGGGCGATGGCTTAAGCCTCTCCCCGCCCGTGGACGGGACGGCCGGCAGCCCGGCGGGGGAGGCTGCTCCGGCTGCAGTCAATCTGCCCAGGGGCTTCTCCACCTCCAGATCCGAGCCGGATGTGGTGGCCGTCGTGCCGCCGCCGAAGCTCACATGGTTCCAGCGGCTGCGCGCGGGGCTTGCGCGCACCTCGTCGCAGCTGACCGGCCAGATCGCCGCCCTATTCACCAAGCGCAAGCTCGACGACCAGACGCTGGAAGACCTCGAGGACCTGCTGATCCAGGCCGATCTCGGCGTCGAAACGGCGATGCGGATCACCGGAACGCTGTCTTCCGAGCGCTACGGCAAGGATGTGACGGGCGAGGACGTGTCGCGCATCATGTCGGCGGAGATCACCAAGGTGCTGGCGCCGGTCGCCAAACCGCTGCAGCTCGATCTCAATCACAAGCCGCATGTCATTCTCGTCGTCGGCGTCAACGGTACGGGCAAGACGACGACGATCGGCAAACTGGCGGCGAAGCTGTCGGGCTCCGGCCTCAAGGTCATGCTCGCTGCCGGCGATACGTTCCGCGCGGCCGCGATCGAGCAGCTGAAGATCTGGGCCGATCGTACCAATTCGCAGTTCATCGGCACCAAGCTCGGTGCCGATGCGGCGGGTCTCGCCTATGACGCCTACGAACAGGCGCGGGCCAACAAATCCGACGTCCTCATCATCGACACCGCCGGCCGCCTGCAGAACAAGGCCGAGCTGATGGCCGAACTCGAAAAGATCGTCCGCGTGCTCGGCAAGCTCGATCCGGATGCGCCGCATACGGTCCTGCAGACGCTCGACGCGACGACCGGCCAGAATGCGATGAACCAGGTGGAGATCTTCCGCAATGTCGCCGGCGTCGGCGGGCTGATCATGACCAAGCTCGACGGCACGGCGCGCGGCGGCATCCTCGTCGCCATCGCCGCCAAGCACAGGCTGCCGGTCTATTTCGTCGGTGTCGGCGAAGGCGTAGACGATCTTGAGCCCTTCGAAGCGAAGGATTTTGCCGAGGCGATCGCCGGTCTGGCGCCTGCGCCGCATTGATGACACAGAAAAGCGATTTGGCTCCGCGCAACGACAGGTTCTAGGCTGGATACCATGCAGACGATCGAAAGCGACATCACGCCGACCAAGGAAGAGAAGCAGAATCCGGGCCTGAAAATGGCGCTGGAACTCGGCCCGCTCCTGGTCTTCTTCTTCGGCAACCTGCGCGGCGAGTGGCTGGTCGGGAAATTCCCCGCGCTTTCGACCATCGGCGGCCCGCTGCTGGTCGCGACAGCACTGTTCATGGTCGCGACGGTGATCTCGCTGATCATTTCCAAGATCGTGTTCAAGCACCTTCCCGTCATGCCCTTCGTGTCGGGCATCGTGGTGATGGTCTTCGGCTCGCTGTCGATCTGGCTTCAGGACGAGACCTTCATCAAGATGAAGCCGACCATCGTCAACACGCTGTTCGGCGTCGCCCTGCTCGGTGGCCTGTTCTTCGGCAAGTCGCTGCTCGGTTATGTCTTCAATGCCGCCTTCCAGCTCGACGAGGAAGGCTGGCGGAAACTGACGTTGCGCTGGGGCATCTTCTTCTTCTTCCTCGCGGTTCTCAACGAAGTCGTCTGGCGCAATTTCTCCGATGATTTCTGGGTAAACTTCAAGGTCTGGGGCACGATGCCGATCACCATCGCCTTCACGCTCGCCCAGATGCCGCTGATCATGCGCCATACCGTTTCCGAGCCTGCCGCCGAGAGCGAGAAGTGACATCCATCGCGTCGGATCACGGTCCCGCGTCACGGCGCTGGCTGCTTGTCGCTCTGCTGCTGTTCATGGCTCAGATCGTCATCCTGCATGTCATGGGCCGCATTCCGATCTGCGAATGCGGTTATGTGAGGCTGTTCGAGCCCGGTGTGAACTCGCCGGGCAACTCGCAGCATCTGGCCGACTGGTACACGCCGTCGCACATCATCCACGGCTTCCTCTTCTACGGTCTCGGCTGGTTGCTGATGCGCGGGGCGCCATCTTCCGCCCGCCTGTCGCTGGCGGTGCTGATCGAGGCGGCCTGGGAAATCGCCGAGAACTCGCCCCTCATCATCGACCGCTACCGTTCCGCGACGATGGCGCTCGGCTATTCCGGCGACAGCATTCTCAACTCGGCCATGGACACGGTATTCATGGCGCTCGGCTTCCTGTTCGCCGCCCGCATGCCGGTCCGGGTGACCGTGGTGGTCGCGCTCGTCTTCGAACTTTTCACCGGCTGGCTGATCCGTGACAACCTGACGCTCAACGTCGTCATGCTGATCTGGCCCGTGGAGGCGATCAGGGCGTGGCAGGGGGCCATCGGCTGACCTCGCCGGGAGGCCCCGTTGTCGCCAGAATGTTAATATTCTGGGCCTACGACTTCCCGGCACTGCCGACAGCAGGTCTCGTCTTCTGCACGGGGTTTCTTCGATTTGACCGATAATTTCGCCTATCTGCTGCCCTTCATCTTTCTGGTGTTCGGCTGCGTCTTTCTGATTGCAGACCGGTGGTCGCCGGGTTCTGCCCGCTACTGGGGCATGGGCTATATCTCCGCAGCCCTCGGGTTCGCCTTTCCGGTGATCGCCTATGCGTTGCCGTTCTCGCTACAGGCGGCATTTTCCAACGTGCTCTTCTTCGCGGCCTTCTTCCTCTACGGCCATGCGCTGCTCGTCCGCTTCGGCAGGCCTGTGCTGCTGCTGCCGCGGCTAGCCTTCACGCTGCTGGCGCTTGTCGCCGTCTGCTGGCTCATCTTCGTCCATCAGGACCTCAGGTCGCAGCTGGCGGTGGGCGATTCCTCGCTCGCCATCCTGCTCGGCATTTCGGTGCTGGCCACCTGGAGGCATGCGAAGGGCGCGATAGACCGGCTGCTCGTCGGGATGGCTGCGATGGTGGTCGTCGAGACCACGGTGCGCGTCGTCACCCTGCTCGTCTCGACATCGGCCGGCAGTTTCGAATCGCTCGACGCCTTCCTGATGTCCGACTACGCGTTCCTCATGCAGGTCGCGGCGAGCATTGTCGGTTTCCTGATGGCGCTGACGGTGGCGGGTTCCGTCGTCGTGGACGTCGTCACCGGCCATCGCAGGGCCGCCGAGCACGATCCGCTTACCGATCTTCTCAACCGCCGGGGCTTCGAACAGGCGCTGCCGGAGGCGCGAGGCGGTGCGTTTCCCGCAGGCGCGCTCGTCGTCGGCGATATCGACCATTTCAAGCAGGTCAACGACCGCTTCGGCCATGCGGCAGGCGATCACGTGATCATCGGATTTGCGGATAGGCTGCGCGGGACCCTGATTGGGGCATCCGCCATCGCCCGGTTCGGCGGCGAGGAATTCGTCGCCTATCTGCCGGGCGTCAGCCGCGTCGATGCGGCCCGGATGGCGGAGGAGGCGCGGCTTGCCTTTGCGGCGATGGGCTGGTCGCAGCACGGGATCGATGGGTCGATCACCGCCAGTTTCGGCGTATCGACGACGGCGCCCGGGGATCATTCCGTGCATGAGGCGATCGCCCGTGCCGACGCCTGTCTCTATGTCGCCAAGAATTCCGGCCGCAACCGGGTCGTCTCCGAAGGGCAGCGGCCGCCGGAAGGCCCGCCGCCGCTGCGGGTGGTCTCGTAGGCCTGCCGGGCCGCGATCAGCTTGCTGCGCCGGAAGCCTTCGCGATGGCCGGCAGGAGATCCTGGCTGAGGCTGCGCTCGTCGAACGGGCCGACCTTCTTGTAGAGGATCGTGCCGTCCGGGCCGACCAGATAGCTTTCCGGAATGCCGTAGACGCCCCAGTCGATCGCCGCCTTGCCGTTGGGATCGACGCCGATCGCCCTGTAGGGATTGCCGAGTTCGCCGAGGAAACGCAGCGCGTTGTCGTTGCGGTCCTTGTAGTTGATGCCGACGATGCTGATCCGGCTGTCGTTCGCCAGATCCTTGAGGATCGGGTGTTCCTGGCGGCAGGGCACGCACCAGGAGGCGAAGACGTTGACCAGCGTCAGCTTGCCCTTCATGGCGGTGTTGGTGAGGGCTGCGGTATTCGACCCCTCGAGCGGCGGCAGGTCGAGCGACGGCGCCTTCTTGCCGATCAGCGCCGAAGGGATGGCCGATACGTCGCGGCCGTTGACGTCCTGATCGTAGAGCATCTTGCCGGCGATCGCGGCAAAACCGGCAAAGATCAGCAGGGGAACCAGTGCCAGGGCGTAGCGCGCGACGCTGCGGCGTGGCGGCAGGCTTTCGTTTCCGGTTCCGGTCGTCATGCCGTGCCCTCCGGACCGCCGGCAGGCGCCGCACCGGAGGATCGCCGGCGGATGCCGGACGCTTCGAGCTCCGCCAGTTCCTTCCGGCGGGCCCGGCCGTCGAGCCACACCCAGCCGATCAGACAGAGGACGACGATGGCTGCGACCGCATAGGAGGCGCCGATATAGAAATCGTGGCTCATGATCAGGCCTCCCTTGCCGTCGTCCGGCCGGCCATGCGGGCGGCCATGCGGCGCTGGGCGGTGACGCGGCGGCGCCATATCTCGTTGCGCATCGCCATGACGTGCAGGGTGAAGAAGAGCAGCGTGAAGGCGATCGCCATGACGAGAAGCGGCCAGAGAAATTCCTGGTCGATGGTCGGCCCGTCCAGGCGGATGACGCTGGCCGGCTGGTGCAGCGTATTCCACCAGTCGACGGAAAACTTGATGATCGGGATATTGACGAAACCGACGAGGATCAGCACGGCCGAAACGCGCGCCGCGCGGGACGGGTCGTCCATTGCCCGGTTGAGCGCGATCAGGCCGAGATACATCAGGAACAGCACGAAGACCGAGGTCAGTCGCGCATCCCAGACCCACCACGTTCCCCACATCGGCTTGCCCCAGAGAGAGCCGGTGGCGAGCGCGATCAGGGTGAAGGCGGCGCCGAGCGGTGCGGCCGCCTTGTGGGAGACGTCGGCCAGCGGGTGACGCCAGACGAGCGTGCCGATCGCCGACAGCGCCATGACCGAATAACACATCATCGACAGCCATGCCGCCGGCACGTGGATATACATGATGCGGACCGTCATGCCCTGCTGGTAGTCGCCCTCGCCGGCAAAGCTCAGGTAGAGGCCGACGGCAAACAGGATCGCGGTCAGCCCTGCCATCCAGGGCAGCAGACGTGCGGCCAGAGCCAGAAACCGCGTCGGGTTGGCGAGGTCGGAAAATTTGATGATGGCGAGGCTTTCGGACATGGCTGCTTTCTAACCGGCGCGGGCGCGACCGAGAATGATTCTAGTCAATCGGCGGCGTTTCTCAAAGCCAGTGCGGCGCCGATCGGGCCGATCACGGCAAAAAACATCGTGATGGCCACCAATATCAGGAAAGGCGGCATAAAGGGGGCAGGATCCTCCACGGCGGCATAGGAGGCGCTGACGCCGAAGATCAGCACCGGAATGGCGAGCGGCAGGACGAGGATCGAGACGAGCAGGCCGCCGCGCGGCAATGCAACGGCGACCGCGGCGCCGACGGCACCGATGAAGGTCAGCGCCGGCGTGCCGACGAGAAGCGTCAGCATGGTCGCGCCGATCGCTATCTCGCTCATGTTCATGAACAGGCCGAGAAGCGGCGAGGCAAAGACCAGCGGCAGGCCGTTGCCGATCCAGTGGGCGAGGCACTTGACCAGCACGGTGAGCACGAGCGGATGTTCCTGCATCAGGATGAGGTCGAGCGAGCCGTCTTCCCGGTCGGTCTGGAACATGCGGTCGAGGCCGAGCAGGGCGGACAGGAGCGCGCCGATCCAGACGATCGCCGGGCCGATGCGAGAGAGAAGGTTGAGATCGGGCCCGACGCCGAAGGGGATGACGGCGACGACGGTCATGAAGAACAGCACGCCGATCAAGGCGCCGCCGCCGGCACGCACCGATAGCTTGAGGTCGCGGAGGAGCAGGGCGGTCATCGGGCGATCCTTCGGCGATGGCTGCCGTCGGGCCGGCCCCTCGCCCCGCCTCCGCCTCGCTCGGCGCACCCTCTCCCCTTGAACGGGGCGAGTGGGAACGGCGATGGCGCGGCATATCCCTTCTCCGCGTCAAAACGGGGAGAAGGTGGAGGCAGCCGGACGAGGGGCGGGCCTGCGCTCTGACGACCGACAAGGGGTATGAGGACGAGGAAATGCCTTGGGCTCATCACCACACCTCCTCCATCACGCCCGCAAAACCCGTCATCCGCAGTTCCTGCGCACCTTCCAGCCCCAGCGGTTGATGCGTCGCCGCCAGCAAGATGCCGCCCTCGGTCAGATGCTCCTTGATGAGCCCGGTAAAGAACGCCTCCGCCTTCACATCCAGTGCCGCGGTCGGTTCGTCGAGGATCCAGATCGGCCGCCAGGCGACGAGGAGCTTGGCGAAGGCCATGCGGCGCTGCTGCCCGGCCGAGAGATAGCCGAACGGGAGGTGGGTTATTTCGCCGAGACCAACCGCATCGGCTGCTTCGCCGACGTCCGCGCCTCGCCGGCCGGCAAAATCGCCGAGGAAATCCTTCCAGAAGGAGAGGTTCTCGAAGACCGAGAGCTCGGCCTTCATGGCGTTGCGATGGCCGAGATAGTGGCAGGCTTCGGCGGCCCGCATGCCTTTCTCGGCAAGGTCGGACCGAACGGCGACCCGGCCGGTTTCAGGGCGCAGCAAGCCGGCGACGGTGCGCAGCAGCGTCGATTTGCCGGAGCCGTTGCGGCCGGTCAGGATAAGGCTTTCGCCGGCGCCGAGGGAAAAGGAAATGTCCTTGAATATCAGGTCTTCGCCGCGCCTGGCGCTCAGGTTTTCAGCCGTCAGTCGCATCGACGAGACCTTCGTTAGGTTCTGGATAATCTAGACGCAAAAAATCTTTCGCGAGCTGTGTCAAAGTGTCTGGAACGCTTCTTAGAAATTATCTATAAGCTTCGCAACCACGCCAGCGGCCGGCGTGACTTCCACCTAGCGCCGGACCTGAGGATCTCAAATCTTCTCGTGCGGACAGCGGAAATGGTCGTACCCGCATCCTATAGTGCATTCCAGTGCATAGGCGTCCGCACGCGCGTGTTGGCTCTTGATATCAGCGGGGTTGTTATCCGTGACCAAATCTATCGACAGTTTCAATTGTCGCTCCGTCCTTACCGTAGGCGGTAAGGACTATGTCTATTACAGCCTTCCGAAGGCCGAGGCGAACGGCCTTGCCGGCGTCTCGAAGCTGCCCTTCTCGATGAAGGTGCTGCTGGAAAACCTGCTGCGCTTCGAAGATGGCCAGTCGGTTACCAAAGAACAGATCCTTTCGGTCGCCGAATGGCTGAAGAACAAGGGCCTCACCGAGGCCGAGATCGCCTATCGCCCGGCGCGCGTCCTGATGCAGGACTTCACCGGCGTTCCGGCGGTCGTCGATCTCGCGGCCATGCGCGA
>JBQGDG010000101.1:0-24031 GCA_052038935.1 Neorhizobium sp.
ATAGAAGAACTCGAAGATCTCGATAGGATGCAGGCTGCCGGCGACGAGATCGTCGTCCCAGGAGCGGTAGTTGTCGTTGACGTCCATGCCGAAGAGGCGCCCGTAATCGATGGCGAGCTGGGCGCTGTCGGCGGCGGATTCACCGCCCATGATGGCATGGCCGAAATCGAGCAGGATGCCGACATTCGGCAGGCCGATCTTCTCGATGCCGAGCAGCGTGCGGGCGACGGAACCGAAGCTCATCCGCACCCGCGGCTCGCGCGGCTTGTATTCGATGACGAATTTCAGATCCGGGTTTTCGCTGGCGAGCTGGCCGACGCCGTCGAGCGAGTGTTTCCAGAGCGTGCCGTAATCGACCTGGAACGGGTAGTCCCAGCCATCCTGGCCCGGCCACAGCTTGACGTAGTCGGCGCCGAAATAGCGGACCTGATCACAGGCTTCGGTGACGATTTCATGGGTTCGGCGGCGCACGCCGGCATCCGGATTGGTGAAGGAGCCCTTGACGAACTCGCGTGTGTAGATTTCCGGCGTGATGCCGATGACGCCGAGCTTGTTGCGGTCGAGCGCCTCTTTGACCTGGACGTTGGAAAAATCGCCGCCGAAAAACGGGTAGTTGATGTCGACGACCGACAGATCCTTCACCTGCCCGGCGAGGTCGATCGCTTCGATGACGCTGCGCGGCGCACCATAGCCATCGGTCGCATAACGGTCGAGATAGGTGGCGAAGTGCCAGATGCCGGCGCCGAAACGTTGTGTAGTCATCGATTTCCTCCAGATATGCAAATGCCGAAGCTCAAGCGAGCTATACCCGCCGTGACGTTTTCCGATGGTTCTGCGCGCGCCCCTGTTCGTTGAGCGAGCGATAGCCAGCCGAGACATGCGGCCCGGCGCAGGCTTTTCTGGGAACCACTCCCGTCCTGCGAATGAACCAGCACGCCCCACTCCTCCAAGGCCGTAGCGACCAGCATCAAAATGGCCAATGCGCCTTTTGAATACTTTCGATCTCTTTCGTTTGGCGATTTAATTGGCACAAGTTCTCTCGGCCTTCAAGCGATTTCTCTTAAATTCGCCCGCCATGAAATCGCGAATGATGCCGCATTGCAGCATTGAAGCCTGCAATTGGCGCGCATCGACCTGCGAAAAGGTGCGCTTCAAAAATATATTGACACCAAACGAAAGTAATCGATAGTTTGTGGACGAAAGGCCACTGGAGGGTGGTTTTCGACAACGGGAGGTCCTCATGAAGCTTACGAAACGTCTATTGATGTCCGTCGTAGCGCTCGGCATTGCCGGCGCGATGTCGGGCGTCGCACTCGCAGCCGACACGATCGCGATCATCACGCCGAGCCACGACAACCCCTTCTTCAAGGCGGAAGCCGATGGCGCAGCCGCCAAGGCGAAGGAACTCGGTTATGCGACCATGGTCCTCGTCCACGACGACGACGCCAACAAGCAGAACGAGTTGTTCGACAGCGCCATTGCTGCCGGCGTGAAGGCCATCATTCTCGACAATGCCGGCGCCGACGCCTCGGTCGCCGCCGTCCAGAAGGCGAAGGACAAGGGCATCCCCTCGTTCCTGATCGACCGCGAGATCACCACGACGGGCGTCGCCGTCTCGCAGATCGTTTCCAACAACTACCAGGGCGCCCAGCTCGGCGCCGAGGAATTCGTCAAGCTGATGGGCGAGAAGGGCACCTATGCCGAGCTGCTCGGCAAGGAATCCGACACCAATGCCGGCATCCGCTCCCAGGGTTACCATGACGTCATCGACCAGTATTCGGAGATGAAGCTGGTCGCCAAGCAGACCGCCAACTGGTCGCAGACCGAAGCCTATACGGTGATGGAATCGATGCTGCAGGCGCATCCCGACATCAAGGGGGTCATCTCCGGCAACGATACGATGGCTATGGGCGCCTATGCGGCTCTCGAAGCCGCCGGCCGCAAGGATGTCATCGTCGTCGGCTTCGACGGATCGAACGACGTGCGCGACAGCATCAAGAAGGGCGGCATCAAGGCAACCGTCCTGCAGCCGGCCTACCAGCAGGCGCAGAACGCCGTCGAACAGGCCGACAAGTTCATCAAGACCGGCTCGACCGGCCTCGAGGAGAAGCAGCTGATGGATTGCATTCTCATCAATGCCGAGAATGCCTCCAAGCTCGAGACCTTCGCGCTCACTCAGTGACACCGCGATCGCCGCCCGGGAAGCACCACGCGTCCCGGGCGGTTTCCTGCTTTAGAAGAAGTGCGGTACGCCATGAAAATCACGACCCTGTTTGCGGCGGGCCTGCTTGCCGCGTCCCTTTCCGGCTGCAAGCTGGTGAAAACCGGCAACGGCGAAGCGGGCGGCTCGGCTGCCGATCCCATCGCCGAACTTGTAGAGACGACATTCGATGCCAAGCTTGTTCCGGCGCTGAACGAGAAGGCCGTGGAACTCGCGGCCCTGCGGGATGCCGTCAAGGGCGGGCTGGACAAGGCCGGTGAAAGCCATGGCGTGCGCGTCGGCGGTGCGGGCGGCGGGTGGAATTTCCCGGTCAAGGGAACCGCAACCGTGGTGGACGAAAACCGCGCCTCGAAGGCGGCGGTCGCCGACATCGATCTCGACGGCGACGGACAGGCGGACGCAACGCTGCAGCTCGGCCCCGTGGTCAAGGGCACGGCTCTGCGTGACACGACCGGCCTCTATGATTTCTCGACGTTCCGCGACCAGATCGAATACGCCAAGCTCGGCCGCGCGCTGAACGACAAGGCAGTCACCAAGCTTCCCGGCGCCGACACGGCACTGAAGGGCAAGAAGGTGAATTTCGTCGGTGCCGTCGTGATCCGCTCCGCATCCGAAAAGCCGCTCGTCATGCCTGTATCGATCGAGGTTGCGCCATGAGCGACGTGGCAACGGGCGAGCTTCATCCGATCGGGCTCAAGATCCGCAACGGGTCGAAGATATATCCCGGCACGCAGGCGCTCAAGAACGTCGATTTCGATCTGCGCATGGGCGCGGTCAACGTCCTCGTCGGCGAAAACGGCGCAGGCAAATCGACGCTGATGAAAGTCATTGCCGGTGTCGAGCAACTGAATGGCGGCACGATCGAAATCGACGGACGGGAAGTCGTGTTCGCCGACAAGTCGGATGCGGCCCGCCATGGCGTCGGCATCGTCTTTCAGGAACTCAACCTCTTCCCCAACCGGACCGTGGCGGAGAATATCTTCGTCGGCCACGAGAAGACACGTGGCGGCATCCATATCGACCGGGCGGCGCAGACTGCCGCCGCGGCCGCACTGATGAAGCGGCTCGAACAGGATATCGATCCGAACGCGCCGCTCGGAAATCTGCGGATCGGCCAGCAGCAGATCGTCGAGATCGCCAAGGCGCTCGCCGAAAACGCCCGCATCCTGATCCTCGACGAGCCGACCTCGGCACTCTCGGCCACCGAGGTCGACGTGCTGTTCAGGGTCATCAACGACCTGAAGAAACAGGGGGTCGGTATCGTCTATATCTCCCACCGGCTGGAGGAACTGATCCGTATCGGCGACTACATCACCGTGCTGCGTGACGGCGTGATCACCGGTTCACGATCGATGCAGGGCGTCGACATCCCCTGGATCGTGGCCAACATGATCGGTAGCGCGTCGAAGGAATTCCCGAAAACGGTGCAGCACGATCTCGGCGGCGAAGTCTTCCGGGTCGAGAATGTCTGCCTCCCGAGCCCCGCCGGCGGTTATGCCGTCGATCACATGTCGCTGTCGGTGCGCGAGGGCGAAATCGTCGGCCTCTACGGGCTGATGGGTGCCGGCCGCTCGGAGCTTCTGGAATGCATCATGGCGCAGCACCCGAATTCCTCGGGCCAGCTGTTCATATCCGGCAAGCAGGTCCGCGAGAAAAGCGTCTCGGGGCGTATCCGCCGCGGGCTGGCACTGATCCCCGAGGACCGCAAGCGCGACGGCCTGGTGCAGATCATGTCGATCCGCGAAAACCTGACCATGTCATCGCTGCATGATTTCACCCGCGTCTTCCACCTGAGCCTCAGGGCCGAGGCGGCCAGGGCGGCGGAATTCGTAAAACGGATGGCGATCAAGATCGCCAGCCTCGAACATCCCGTCTCCAGCCTTTCAGGCGGCAACCAGCAGAAGGTCGTCATCGGCAAGGCACTGATGACCAGACCTCGGATCCTCCTGATGGACGAGCCTTCGCGCGGCATCGACATCGGAGCCAAGGCGGAAATCTTCCGCACCATGCGACGCCTTGCGGCCGACGGCCTCGGCATCCTTTTCGTCACATCCGATCTGGAGGAGGTCCTTGCCCTTTCCGATCGCATTCTTGTCATGGCGAACGGCAGGCTGACCGGGCAGTTTCCGGCAGGCGCCAGTGCCTCGGACGTCGTTTCGGCGGCGACCCCCAATCTCAACAGGATTGAAGCATCATGAGCAGCATCGACGCCGCAGGCAACGTCAAGACCGTCATCGGCGGATCGAAATCCAGGACATCGGCGCTGCTCATGCTTCTGCACATGCGCACCTTCGTGGCGCTGATCCTCGTCTTTGCCTTTTTCGCCATTGCCGCGCCCAACTTCCTGAGCGCCGGCAACATGCTGATCATTTCCAAGCATGTCGCGCTCAACGCGCTTCTCGCCATCGGCATGACCTTCGTCATCATCGCCGGCGGCATCGACCTGTCGGTCGGCTCGATCGTCGGCCTCTGCGCGATGGTCGCCGGTTATCTGGTACTTTACGGCATTGATCTCGGTTTCCTCGGATTGGCCTACAGCATCCAGTTCAACACGATCGAAATCTGCCTCATCGTGCTGGTGGCCGGCATATTAATAGGCTGGATAAACGGGTTATTGATAACCAAGCTGAACGTTGCGCCCTTCATCGCCACGCTCGGCACGCTCTATGTCGCCCGCGGCGCGGCACTGCTCTTTTCCGAAGGCCGGACCTTTCCCAATCTGGCGGGCAACCCTGAATACGGTTCGGACACGTTCCGCATCATCGGATCCGGCTCGTTCCTCGGCCTCCCGGTCTCGGTCTGGATCATGGTCGTGGTCGCCCTGCTCGCCGCCTATCTTGCGACACGCACGCCGCTCGGCCGGCATATCTATGCCGTCGGCGGCAACGAACGCGGCGCGGCATTGTCCGGTGTGCGCGTCGACCGCATCAAGCTCTTCGTCTACATGTTCTCCGGCCTTTGCGCCGCACTGGTCGGCCTCATCATTTCCTCGCAATTGCAGGCGAGCCATCCGGCAACCGGCGAGACCTTCGAACTTAACGCCATCGCTGCGGCGGTGCTCGGCGGCACCTCCATGTCGGGCGGCCGGGGGCGCATCGGCGGAACGATCGTCGGCGCCTTCGTCATCGGCATTCTTGCCGACGGCCTGATCATGATGGGCGTTTCGTCCTTCTGGCAGACCGTCATCAAGGGGCTCGTCATCATCGCGGCGGTAGTCGTCGACCAGATCCAGCAGAAGCTCCAGGCCCGGGTCGTCCTGCAGCAGAACGCGAATTAGCGTTTTGATGCGCCGGACTGCTGCTGTAAAGGTCACTTTGAATCGATTAGTTTCGATTGATTGCGATTCACGAGGTAAGGCAGGTCGAAATGGAAGCTAGGGACGAGCATGATGCCTCGGAATCGATGATCGGACTTCTGTCCGAACCTCGCCGCCGCCGCATCCTCGAATGGCTCCAGGAAGAGGGATCCGCCCGCGTCAGGGAACTCGCGGGCGCCTTCCACGTCTCCGAAGCGACGATCCGGCAGGATCTCGAAAGGCTCGAGAACGAAGGCTTCATCACCCGTGAGCATGGCGGCGCCTATCTCAATACCGCGGCACCCCAGACCGGTACGATGACGCTCCACCACCAGGAGAACATGGACAAGAAGCGCCGGATCGGCGCCCTTGCGGCGAGCCTGGTCAGGGATGGAGAGACCCTGATCCTCGATGCCGGCACGACCACGACCGAAATCGCCATGCGGCTGACGAACCGCCGCGACCTGACGCTGATTACCAACGCGCTCAATATCGCCATCATCCTGGGCTCGGTGCCGAGCTTCGCCGTCCATATGCCGGGCGGCCAGTTCAAGTCGCCGACGCTTTCGCTTTCCGGCGACAAGTCGGTCGAATATTTCCGCAACATCTTCGCCGGCAAGCTGTTCCTCGCGACAGCCGGCGTGGCGCTCGACGCCGGGCTTACCTATCCGAGCTTCGCCGATCTCCAGCTCAAGGAAGCGATGATCAAGGCCGCAGCGCATGTCTATCTCGTCGCCGACTCCACAAAGATCAACCGTTCGTCATTCACCCGGCTCGGTTCGCTCGACGTGATCAACTCCTTCATCACCGATGACGGCATTTCCGACCGGGACGCCCGCGAGTTCGAAAAGCGCGGCATCGAGCTTCTGATAGCAAAATAAGTCGCCTGACGGCTCGCGACGGCAAGTTTTTCCTCCCATCTGCCGCTGAGCCGGCTTCCGAAAGGCTTGCAATCAAAGCAAATGTTGAAATACATTTCTTCCGTTCTCAGGGCGGGGTGAAACTCCCCACCGGCGGTATCGGGATTTTCCCGGAGCCCGCGAGCGCTTCCGGAAATGGAAGGTCAGCAGATCCGGTGAGATGCCGGAGCCGACGGTTAAAGTCCGGATGGAAGAGACCAACCCGCGGCAAGCCTGACCGGTTTGCCCGTGGTGCTTGTTCGCCCAAGGGAAAGTTTTGTCGGCGCAGGCCGATGCAACAGCCTTAACCGGCTTAACCCTTGAAAGACTTGTAAATGCCGATTTCCAGAATTGAAGACGCAGTCGCAGCCTTTGCCCATGGCGAAATGGTCGTGGTCGTGGATGATCAGGATCGCGAAAACGAAGGTGACCTGATTTTCGCTTCCGAACATGCGACGGAAGAAAAGATCGCGTTCATGATGAGCAAGGCCCGTGGCCTGATCTGCGTGGCGATGGACCACAATCGCCTCGATGCGCTCGAAATCCCGCTGATGGTCCCGAACAATACCGAGTCGATGAAGACGGCCTTCACCGTATCCGTCGACTATATCCCCGGCACCTCCACCGGCATATCGGCAGCGGATCGCGCTGCGACCGTGAAGGCGCTCGTCGATCCCGCGGCCCGTCCGGACGATTTCGCCCGCCCCGGCCACATCTTTCCCTTGCGGGCGAACCCCGATGGCGTCCTCGGCCGTCCCGGCCATACCGAGGCAGCCGTCGATCTCTGCCGGCTGGCAGGCAAGTTCCCGTCTGGCGTCATTTGCGAGATCGCCAATGACGATGGCACGATGGCGCGGCTACCGGAACTCGAGGTCTTCGCGGAGCGCCACGGCATGCATGTCATCACCATCGAGGATCTCGTTCGATATCTGGATGGACAGAGCGAAAATGTACTTCAGGCAGAATTGACCGCAGCCTGAGCCACGCCGAAATCCGGTACCGCAAGTTTTTCCTGGCGACAGCCGGCTTGCGGTCCCGCGCGTGTCGCCTTTCATTGCTGCGGCGCGATCACGACAGTCGCCGCCGCCCGATTGGAAGCCTCGTTGCGCCCGAGTAGCAGCCCAAGCAAACCTCGCCCTCCAGACGGATTTTTCCACCTGAGTTCGCATGCGCTTTCATCGCAGTTCTTTGAGAAATTTGCGCATTAAACTGGACAATTCGCTCCGCATCCGAATTAATAATGAATGCGCATTCAAAAATTGCGGTCCTTATGGATGGACGGCAAAATCGGCTTTCTGACGAGGAGGAACAATGGCGGACCCCGCTCTCAAACTTGCCCTGCAGCGCAGGGAGTTCATTCTGGCGCCCGGCGTCTACGAGCTCATTTCCGCTCTGATCGCCGACAGGATGGGCTTCAAGGCACTTTACGTAACCGGTTATGGCACGGTCGCCTCGCATCTCGGTCTGCCGGATGCCGGGATCGCCACCTACCGAGACATGATCGAGCGGATCGCTCAGATCGTCAGGATGACGAAAACCCCGGTCATCGCCGATGCCGATACCGGTTATGGAGGTCTGCTCAACGTCCGCCATACGGTCAAGGGATATGAAGATGCCGGCGTGACGGCGATCCAGCTCGAGGATCAGGAATTTCCCAAGAAATGCGGCCACACGCCCGGAAGGCGCGTCGTTCCGATGAAGGACATGGTGCGCAAGATCGAGGTCGCGGTCGACAGCCGCACGAGTGACGATTTCCTGATCATCGCCAGAACCGATGCGAGGACGAGCCTCGGTCTCGAAGAGGCCATCCGCCGGGGCCAGGCCTATGCCGAAGCCGGCGCCGATATCGTCTTCATCGAATCTCCGGAAAGCGAAGAGGAAATAAAGGCGATTGCCGGTGCGATCGACAGACCGCTTCTCGCCAACATGGTCAATGGTGGCCGCACGCCGCTCGTCGCCCGGCAGACGCTGGAAGACCTTGGTTACGGCATTGCCATCTATCCGGCCCTCGGCTTTCTCGCCCACGGCCATGCCGTGAGAAACGCCTATCAGGACCTCAAGGAGAACGGCGTGACGACGGACGCCGTACCGCTCTATCCGTTCAGCGAGTTCAATTCGCTGCTCGGGTTCGAGGACGTATGGGCGTTCGAACGGAAATTCTCGCAGGAATAAGAACGGCGCCGATTATCCCCTCTTCCGGAGGGAAGCAGCAAAACGCCCCGTGAACCGTCACGGGGCGTTTTTTCCATCTACTCAGTTCGCCTTGGCAAGCTGCCCTGCCGCATCGCCGGCCAGCATGCCGAGCGTGATCGCCATGCAGAGACCGGCCGCCGGCAGATAGCCGTCACAGCCATTGCCGGAAATGCTGCGTGCCGTTCCGCCGCTCGCAAAAAGATTGGGCAGTCGTGTTCCGTCTTCACGCAGGACGCGGGCGGTTTCATCGACCTGCAGACCGCCCTGGGTATGGAAGAGAGCGCCCGTCGTCTTTATGGCGTGGAGACGGCCCTTGAGCGCCGCATTGCGGGTGAAGTCGCGACCGTAGGGGCATGCCCTGTTGCCTGCCGCCATAGCCTCGACGTCGTCGAGCGTCCGCTGCAGTTCGTCAGCCGGAATCTTCAGGAGCGCCGCCAGTTCCTGGGCGGTATCCGCGCTTCGAACGGCTCCGAGCGCTACGAGATCCATGAATTCCGGAAGGTCGGCCACACTCTGCCGACGGGCATCGTCGAAGACGATCCAGCCGAGACCATCCGGCTGTTCCAGGATGTTCAGCGCCTGGGCCGAAATATCGGCCACCTCGTTGGAGAAACGCTTGCCTTGCGTATTGACGGTAATGCCGCCACGCATCACCGTCTCGTAGTTGACGATGATGCCGTAAGGATCGGCCAGCGCCCCGTACCCCTGGAATGCGTCCATGCTGCCGGTGGCGCCTCCGAGCTCCATTCCCCATTCGATGCCCTCTCCTTCATTCCCCTCATGGCCGAAATAGCGGTAATACGGCGCTTCGCCGAAGGACGGTATGAACTGCCGGACCATGTCGTAATTCGCCCCGAACCCGCAGGTCGCAAGTACGAGCGCCTTGCAGCCGACATGTTCCTCGCTGCCATCGGCACGCCGGAGCCTGACGCCCTTGACCCGGCCTTCGGCATCGGCATAAACGAGATCCACATGGGCTCCGGTGATCAGATCCACGCCCGCCTCTTCCGCAGCCCGGATCAGGGCGCCGTGCAGTTCCTCGCCGCGTTTGCTTGGGACCCCGTGCATGCGATTTACCGAATGGCCGAAAAAGCCGGCCCAGGAAATGTTCATGCGGAAGGGAATGTCGTGGCGTTCGACCAGCCAGTCGATCGCCTTGCCGGAATTGAGTGAAACGGCCCTTGAGATCAGTGGATCGGCCGTTCCTCTCGTCCGCGCCATGATGTCGGCATAAAAGCGCTCGGAATCGTCCTCGACGCCGTTTTCCTTCTGCAGCCTGGTGCCGGCGGCACAGACATAACCCTGCGACATGCTTGTGCTGCCGCGCGGGACCTCGTCCCGCTCGAGCAGCAGGACCTCGGCGCCGGCATCGCGCGCGGCAAGAGCTGCCGTGAGCCCCGCCGCGCCGGCCCCGACGACCACGACCGGAAACTCGATCTCGAAATCCCGGTTCGTTCTTTCAACACTGGACATGAAAACCCCTCGTTATGTCATGACATTCCATATCGCGCGGCGGCTGCAAATTCACCCAGCGCCGCCATCGACGTTCAGTGATATTCCTCGCCCCCGGAGACGTTCATCGCTTCGGCGGTAATGTAACCGGCGGACGGCGAACACAGGAACAGCGCGGCAGCCGCAATGTCTTCCGGCGTCCCGTTTCGCCCGAGTGGAATGCGAGCACGCATATCGGACATATATTCGGAAAGTGTCTGCCCTCTCGCTCTGGACATGAAGTCGTTCTGCCAGCTTCCGAGACCGGTCGTCACGTGATTGGGGCAGATCGCATTCACGGTAATGCCATGCGCGCCGAATTCGAGCGCGGTGGAGCGCGTAAGACCGATGATCCCGTGCTTTGTGGCGGTATACGCCGTTGCCAGCGCAAAGCCCGATTTGCCTGCCTGGGATGCAATATTGATGATCCGTCCGCCATCGCCCTGGCGGATCATGTGTCTGGCCGCATATTTGGTCGCAAGGATCGGCGCCCGCAGATTGACGCCCAGCACCGCATCGAGATGCTCCACGCTGAGCGCCGTCGTTTCTCCGAAGAGATAGCCGATGCCGGCATTGTTGAAGAGTATATCGATACGCCCGAATTCGCTTACGGTGGCATAGACGATGCCTTCGATAGCGGCGTCGTCGAGGAGGTCGCCCGTGACGGTAGCCACCTCGCCTCCCGCTTCACGGATCTCATCCGCGATCTTTTCAAGGTCCGACCGCGTTCCGACCCCATGATCCGGGGCGATATCTCCAGCCGTCGCACCGCGGTCGTGAAGCATTACCGAGGCGCCGGCCAGCGCCAGCTGCCTTGCGATAGCCTGGCCGAGACCACCCGGTCGTCCGGCTCCGGTCACCAGCGCCGCCTTGCCCTGCAACACCCCTTCCTCCATGGATCAGGCCTCGATATCCGCCGTCGCGATGAAGGTCGGATTGTCGGCGAGCGCCTGAAACTCGGCGGCGACCCGCTTCATGGTCTCGGTCGCGACGTCTTCCCCGAACCGCGCCTCGTCGGCCACATCGACCACCTCGATATACTGGTATGGCGGCGGCTGATCGGAACCCATCACCCCGGTGGCCTTATGCACGGTGAAACTCCGGATCGAAGGCAGTGCGTTGACGATCGGGATGTCGGTCGTCCTTGCCCAGGCCTCGTAATCCGCGGCGCTGACGCCATCCCTCAGATTGAAGAGCACGATGATACGCATGGGTTTCCTCCCGTTTCTAAAAGCCTGGATTGTCGGTCATCTGTTGTAGCGTCGCTCCAGCGCGTCGCCGATCACGGCGAAGGCGAAGACGGTGAGAGAGATCGCTATCCCCGGAAAGACGGAGGTCCACCACTGACCGAGCACGATGTCGTTCGCCCCTGTAGAAATCATCAGGCCCCATTCCGGCGCCGGCGGCCGGACGCCCGCCCCCACGAAGGAAAGCCCTGCCGTCAGCAGGATGGCAAAACCGATCGTGACCGAACTCTGTACCAGCGACGGCCCCATGGAATTCGGCAGCACATGCTTGACGGCGATCATCAGTTCGCTCTGTCCGAGCGCGCGAGACGCCTCCACCATGCCGCGGCTCTTCTGCGCCATCACCTCGCTGCGGGTAAGGCGCACGTAGATCGGCGCATACAGAAGCGACAGCGCCAGGATGACGTTGGCGATCGATTGCCCGCCGAGCGCCACGAGGATCATTGCCGAGATGAATACCGGGAAGGACTGGAGCACGTCCGAAACGCGCATCATGACTTCCGTGAGGGGATTGCGGAAATAACCGGCGACGAGGCCGAAGGGTATTCCGAGCAGCATGGCGAAGAAATTCGCCGCGAGCGCGATCGACAGGTCGATCCTCGGCGCGCAGAGCACTCGCGAGAACACGTCGAAACCGGACGAATCCGTTCCGAACCAATGGACCGGCTCTGTCGCCGAACCTGTGAGGGACGCCCAGAACAGGGCCGGCACGTCGGCCAGGGCGGGAGGCGGCGTGTTGGGAATGAAGGAACTGTCGACCGGATCATGCGGCACGATATATTCGCCGAAGGCCGCCAGTATCAGGGTGAAGCCGGCAAAGACGATGGCAAAGGCCAGGAGAAGCGGCATGGCTGGCTTCGTGCGCCCGGCTGCCGCCGGCAGATCCGCGGAAACGGTGGCTATGTCTGTCATGAATACACCACCCTTGGATCGATGATCGCATAGAGAATGTCGAGGACGAGGTAGATGAGCAGAGAGATGGCGGTAATGACCAGGACGATCCCCTGGATCGAAGGGTAATCGAAGGCCAGGACCGACCGAACCGCATACTGGCCGATGCCGCCGAGCGAATAGACGCTCTCGACCAGCACCGCTCCACCCAGCATGACCCCGTAGAGGATGCCGACAAGGGTGATGGTCGGAGCGATCGCCGCGCGCATCGCATACTGCGTCACCGTCGATTGCCGCAGGCCGGCGGCATTGGCGTAGAGCACGAAATCGGACGCCTGGGCGCGGATCATGCTCTGACGGGCCATCTTTATCACCGGTCCCGAAAGAACGAAGACCATGGTGACGATCGGCAGCATCAGGTGATGGAAGATATCCAGCAGCACCACGAAGTCGCCGGCGACCAGCGCGTCGATCGTGTAGAAACCCGTTACCCGCGGCGGAGCGGTCAGGAGCGGGTCGATCATTCCGAGGGGAGCAGGCGCGATGCCCATATTGGCGAAGAATATCAGGACGAAGAGCAGGCCCCACCAGAATTCCGGCTGGGAGCCGCCGAACAGGCCGTAGGCGAAGACCACCTTGTCGACGAGCTTCCCTGGATTTGCGGCGCTGGCGACGCCGACAGGTATGGAGATCAGCAGCGTCACGAAGAAGCTGTAGGTCAACAGCTCGAGCGTGATCGGCAGCGAAGCGCCGATCTCGCTGACGACGGGCGCGCTCGTAACCCAGGACACGCCGAGATTACCCTGCAGCAGGCCCGGTCCGTCACCAAATCCGAGATAGTCGGCGAGTTGCGCCAGAACCGGCTTGTCGAGACCGAGACTTCTCTGCGCCTGGGCATACGCCTCGGGAGACGCGTTCAGGCCGACGAGCCGTGACACCGGATCGGCCGGCAGAAGCCGCACGAGAAAGAAGACAGCAAGTGTCAGTCCGAACATCTGGATCGCGCCCGTCAGCAGGCGGCGGGCAATAAATCGCTTCAGCATGATGCACCCCGCATGTGAAAGGCGGCGCCTCGAAAGGAAGCGCCGCCATTGCCGTCAGTAGTGCAGATCGTAGATCAGAACCGCGTTGCTGGGATTCCAGGTGAGGCCCTTGAGTTTTTCGGAATGAGCCCACTGCGTCTTGAACTCCACCAGCGGCAGCCAGGCGAGGTCACGCATCAGCTCTTTCTGCATGTCGGCCAGCATCGCGTCGCGTTTGGCCGTATCCGGCTCGACCCGCGCCTTTGCCCAGGTCTCGTCCAGCGTATTGTTCTTGTAGTTCATCATGTTGTTGAGGCCACCGGCCTCCTTGGAGACGAAGAACAGCTGCATGGCATAGCCGGTATCGACGCCGATCGGCTTCTCCTGGTCGTTCAGTGCGAATGCCAGGTCCTTCTTGACGATCTGGCGGTCGCCGTACTGGGTCTGCGGGATCGGATCGAGCGTCACCGGGAAGCCGGCGCCCGTCAGCGCGGTCCGGATCTGGTTGACGACCGGACCGAGGGTCGTTTCCTTTTCGGCCACATAGGTCAGCTTGAACTGGTCGGCGAACTTTTCCAGCCCCTTGCCTTCCGGATATCCCGCTTCGGCGAGAAGCGCCTTGGCCTTCTCGACATCGTAGGAATAGGGCGGCTCCTGCTTGATGAAGCTCGGATAGCTCGACGGGACGACGCTCTCCCACTGTTTTGCCTGGCCGGAATAACCGACGTCGATGATGCGCTGATAGGGCATTGCATAGGCGATCGCCTGACGCAGCTTGACGTTGTCGAAAGGCGGCGTGTTGAAGTTCATGACGACGAACAGGCCTTCGTTGCCGGTCACGCCGCTCACCTTCAGTCCCGGCATTTTGCGGATGCTGTCATACTGGTTCGGCGTCATGCTCTGGATGAGCTGCGCCTGTCCCGAACGGAGGATGGAGATGCGGTTGCCGCCCTGCGGCACCTTCTTGAAGATCGCGGTCTCGATCGCCGCCTTGCCCCGGTAATAATCCGGATTTGCCTTGAAGCGGATTTCCGAATTCTTCGTCCAGCTGTCGAGGCAATAGGGACCGAAGGAAGGCGCGTTGACGTTGTTGGCGTAGTCGTAGCTCCACGGATCCTTTTCGGTCGCGTGCTTCTTCATCTCCTTTGCATCATAGATGCCCTGCGAATTGCCGACCGCCAGATTGACGAGAAGCAGCGGATTGGGCTTCTCCTGCTGGATCGTGACGGTGTAGTCGTCGACCTTGTTGATGCCTTCGTTCATCTTCTTCTTCGCAGCCGTGGCAACGGCCGGATCGGAACTGAAAACATCGGCGGTGTATCCTTTGACGCCCGCCATGTTCAGCAGAAACCATCCGTTCGGAACGGCACCGCCGACGTTGAGCGAGCGCTCGAACGTGTACATCAGATCGTCGGCCGTCAGATCATTGCCGGCGCAGCTCTTCACGCCTTTGCGAATATGCAGCGTCCAGGTAACGGTCTGCGGATCGTAGTCCCAGCTCTCGAGCAGACGGCCCACCGGCTTGGAAAAGTCCGGCATGAAGACGCCGTCCTCATTTGGCTCGGCGCTCTTTTCATAGGCGATAAGCGGCTCGATCAGCTGTGCCATGCCGAGCTGGGACGTGGGGATTGCGATCGATGGGCCGTCGAGATCGAGACCTGACGGCACATCCTCGACGAGAAAAAGGAGCGTGTCGCCGGATGCCGATATAGCTGGCACCGGAGACGACAACAGCGTTCCTGCCGCCAGGATCGCCGCCAGTCCGCCGCCGAAACTTGTTCTGCGCATTCTCACGAAAGATGGATAAACGTGCATTTTTGGTTCCCCAGATTTTTTGAATGCGAATTCATAATTTGTTGGATGCCAATTTCTGTCAAGCGCGATTCAAGATTTTTTATTGCCTGATCCGGCGAAAAAGCTGCGAAACTCCGGCGTCAAACACGCCAACGCAGCAATCTTCTTACAAAAAATCTCGTTGACAAGTTGGATATCTGTTATTTGAATACGAATTCAAATCTTCCAATCCGCTTGTTTGCGGCCCAACGAGAAGATCAGCAAGGGAACATGGAATGCTGGGACCTCAAGCGGCATCGCGTGATGCCGACGACCTGCTGCAAATCCGCAACCTGAGCGTCGCCTTCGGTCCGACGAAGGCGATCGACAAGCTGAGTTTCAGTGTGCGCAAAGGCGAGATTGTCGGACTGCTCGGCGAAAGCGGCAGCGGGAAATCGACCGCTGCCTACGCCATGCTCGGGCTGGTGAAACCGCCCGGCTCGATCGTCGAAGGCGAAGTGCTTCTCAACGGCCGCAACGTG
Source organism: Neorhizobium sp. (assembly GCA_052038935.1). GTDB lineage: Bacteria > Pseudomonadota > Alphaproteobacteria > Rhizobiales > Rhizobiaceae > Neorhizobium. The sequence continues at coordinate 15,575 of JBQGDG010000101.1, forward strand.
CTGGCGATGGCTCCCAACGAAATCCGGCAGGTGCGCGGCAAGGAGATTGGGCTGATAGTCCAGAATCCACGGGCGTCGCTGCATCCGATGATGAAGGTCGGGCCGCAGATCAGCGGCGTCTGGCAGGCTCACAATACCGGTTCGGCCAGGGAAGCCCGCGCCAGGGCCATCGAGATGCTGAAGCTCGTCGGGATCAACGATCCCGAACGCCGCCTGGACGCCTTCGCCCATGAACTGTCGGGCGGCATGGCTCAGCGCGTTCTGATCGCCATGGCCCTGAGCTCGATGCCCGGCCTGCTGGTGGCCGACGAGCCGACCAGCGGCCTCGACGTGACCATTCAGGCGCAGTTCCTCGACCAGTTGTGGAAGACGGTCCGCTCGACGGGCTCGTCGGTACTCCTGGTGACCCAGGAAGACGGCATCGTCGCCAACTATTGCGATCGCGTCATCGTGCTCGACAAGGGCAGGATCGTCGACCAGGGTGAAACGAAAGCCTATTTCGGCCGGTCCGCCCGCTCCCATGCGACCACTCCGCCGCCGGCGCCGGCAGCGGCAGCACGCGATCCGGGCGGCAGCCACCTGCTCGCCGTCGCGAGCCTGACGAAAGCCTTTCCGATCGCCAACAGCGAGAAACGGGTCCACGCCGTCAACGACGTCAATCTGGAAATCCTGCCCGGCGAAGCGATCGGGCTTGTCGGGGAAAGCGGTTCCGGAAAGTCCACCGTCGGGCGTCTTCTCATCAAGCTTCTGGAAGCCGACGGAGGAAACATATCCTTCAAGGGACAGGATATAAGGGACATGAACAGGGATGCGCTGAAGAGGATGCGCGCCCGCATGCAGATCGTCCTGCAGGATCCCTACGACAGCGTCGATTCCCGCTGGACCGTCAACCGCATCCTGATGGAACCCCTCGAAGTGCATGGGTTGCGCGGGAAGCGAAATCGGGATGCCCGCGTCCGCGAACTCATGTCCCTCGTGGAACTCGACGAGGCGATGCTCCCGATGCGCCCGAGGGACCTCGGCGCCGGCGCGCTGCAGCGGGTCAATATCGCCCGTTCCCTTGCGATGGATCCCGAATTCGTCATTCTCGACGAACCGACATCCGTTCTTGCTCCGTCTTCCCGCGCAAGCCTGATCGCCCTGCTGCGGCGCCTGCAGACCGAACTCGGCCTGTCGTTCCTGTTCATCTCCCACGATCTGACCACCGTCAGCCAGGTCTGCGACAGGGTCGCGGTGATGTATCTCGGCCAGATCGTCGAGATCGGAACGACGGAGGAACTCTTCCGCAATCCGCGGCATCCCTACACCAAGGCGCTGATCGCCTCGCATCTGGCACCCGATCCGCACAACAGGCGCGTCGATCGAACCAACGAGGATACGCTTGCCGGGGAAATTCCGAGCCCCATCGACCTGCCTCCCGGCTGCTTTCTCTACAGCCGCTGTTCCTATCGCATGGACGAATGTCGCAACGCTCCGCAGCTGCTGGCCGGAGACCCGGCCGGACGTCAGGTGCGCTGCTGGCGCGCGCAACAATCCCTCGACCTTTGATGCTCGATGCACGGGAGGTGCCTATGACAGATGCTTCGGACGAGATCGTCATCGTGGGAGCGGGCGCAAGCGGTGCCGCCTGCGCCAGGAGGCTGGCGGCGGCGGGTTTCAGGGTGACCTGTCTCGAACAGGGCCATTGGCGCGACCCCACGGATACGCCGACGACCGAGAACAATTGGGAGCTGGCGCGCAATTTCGAAGACCATTGGTCGCCGAACATCCGCAGGCTGCCCGAGGACTATCCCGTCAACGACGCGGACACGCCGATCAAGCCGGTGATGTTCAACGGCGTCGGCGGCAGCACGATCAAGTGGGGCGCACAGTTCCCCCGCTTCCGGCCGTCCGATTTCCGCACGCGATCCCTCGATGGCGTGGCGGAAGACTGGCCGATCGACTATTTCGATCTCGAAGCCTATTACGACATCAACGACCGGATCATGGGCGTGTCGGGCCTCGCCGGCGATCCCGGCAACCCGCGCCGCAGTCCACGTCCCATGCCGCCTTTGCCGCTCGGCCCTGGCGGACGTAGGATGGCCGAGGCCTTCGACCGGCTCGGCTGGCATTGGTGGGTATCCGATGTCGCGATCACCAGCCGAACCTATCGGGGACGCGGAGCCTGCAATCACTGCGGCCCCTGCGACATGGGCTGTCCACGGCTGTCGCGCGCCAGCGCCGACATAACCTACTGGCCTCTGGCGCTCGCCGCCGGCGTCACGCTGAAGACCGGCGCCCGCGCCTTCGAAGTGACGGTCGATGGCGAAGGCAGGGCGACAGGCGTTTCCTATTTCGACGAAAGCGGTGCTGCCCGGCACATTGCCGCAGGCACCGTCATTCTTGCCGCCAATGGCGCGGGCACCGCCAGGCTGATGCTGTTGTCGAAATCGGCCCGTCATCCGGACGGTCTGGCCAACAGTTCCGGCCTCGTCGGCAAGCGGCTTATGCACCATCCGACCGGCATGGTATCCGCCGTCCTGCCGGATATGCAGGAAAACTTCGCCGGCGCTTTTGCCTGTACGCTTCTCTGCCAGCATTTCTACGAGACCAGGCCGGAACACGATTTCGTTCGTGGATACCAGATGCAGCTCGTGCGCTCCGAAGCGCCGATGACGCTTGCCCTCGGCGGACATCAGCCGAGGCTGCCCTGGGGGCGCGAGCACCACCCGACATTCCTGCAGCGCTTCGGACGCACCGTCAGCCTGACCGTCACGACGGAAGATCTGCCGGAGGAAGCGAACAGGATCGATCTCGATCCGCTTCTGACGGACTCTTCCGGCATCCCGGCGCCGCGTTTCCGCTATCGTGTCTCGGAAAATACCCGCCGGATGATCGCCCACGGCATCGGCAGCGCCACCCGCGCATTCGAGGAGGCCGGCGCCACGCAGATCCATACGCAGCAGCTGCTGAGCTATACCGGGTTCCATCTTCTCGGCACCGCCTGCATGGGAACAGACGCCGCAAGATCGGTCGTCGATGCCGACTGCCGCGCCCACGATTGCGATAACCTCTTCATCGTCGACGGAAGCGTCTTCGTCACCGCCGCAGCGCTGAACCCCACGCCGACGATACAGGCGATAGCCCTTCGCACGGCCGATCGCATCATCGCGACGAGGCGCGAGCGTCGCTCCGCCTCCCCCACCACCCGGCATGGCTGGCGGGAATTGCGAGAAACCGGCGCTGTCGCGGCTCCCGTTCATGGAGCCTCAGCATGACCGACCATGGACCCGAGGCCCGGAAGCTGGCCACGCTCATCGATACGTTGCTGCCCGGCACGACCGATTTTCCGGCAGCCTCGGAGACGGCGGCGGCGACGATCCTTGCCCGCCGTCACCGGGCGAAAGCGGTCCTCCTGCTCCTCCAGGAACTGCCCGACGGCTTTGCCGGCTCCTCCGAGGAGAAAGCCACTTCCATGCTGGAGATGATCGAACAGCAGCGGCCTGACCTCTTCCGGGACGTCATCGAGGCGGTCTACGCCGCCTATTATTCCGATCCGTCAGTCCTCGCCGCCATTGCCCGAACAACCGGTTACCAGCACCCGCCGCAGCCTGCCGGATATGCGATGCCCGCATTCGACGAGACCATTCTCAATCATGTCCGCACCAATCCAGAGAGCTGGCGCGACACCCGTATGTGAACAAGGAGAGGCTTTCCATGGCCGAGCAAGACAACCCGCTACCCTGGCTGATCGACCGCGCTGTCGGCATCTCCTTCGATAACCTGCCGCCGGCAGCGATCGACAAGGCCAAGACCTTCCTGTTGGACACGTTCGGGGTGGGTGTTGCCGGCTGCCACGGTTATCGTGTCGACAGCATCATAGAGGTCGCCGCCGGCTGGGGACGTGGCGACGCGGCGACCGTCTGGGTGACCGGCGAACGGCTTCCCGCGCCGGCAGCCGCCTTCGTCAATGCCTACCAGATCCACAGTCTGGAATATGACTGCGTCAACGAGGATGCGGTGCTCCATCCGATGGCGACCCTGCTGTCGTCCGTGCTGGCCTATTGCGAGCGGCGTTCGGCTGCGGGCAGCCCGGTCAGCGGGCGCGATTTCCTGGCCGCGGTAATCGCCGGCGTGGACGTGTCGATTTTTCTCGGAAAGTCCTCGCGCGGCCCGATCCGTTTCTTCCGGCCCGCGGCGGCAGGCGGCTTCGGCGCGGCCTCGGCACTCGGAAAGCTGCAGGGCTTTGACCGCGACACCATCATCCGCACACTCGGCAATCAATACAGCCAGTCGAGCGGCACCCTGCAGCCCCATGTCGAAGGTTCGCCGCTTCTCGGCATGCAGGTCGGTTTCAATTCGCGCGCGGCTATCGCCGCCTGCGATTTCGCCGCAGCAGGCATTCTCGGACCGAGCGACGTGCTGACCGGCAGATACGGTTATTACCGGCTGTTCGAAAACGACGATTTCGATGTCGAACATGGCAGGCGGGAGCTGGAGGCGAGCCTCCAGATCGAGCGCATGTCGCACAAGCCCTATCCCTCCGGGCGGCTTACGCATGGCGTAGTGGACGGCCTGGACCGGTTGATGAAGAAACACGGCTTCGTGGCCGACGAGGTCCAGTCGATCACCTGTACGGTGCCGCCGCTGGTGAACCGGCTCGTCGGGCGGCCGGACATTCCACAACCGGCTCCCAACTACGCAAAGCTCTGCCTCGCCTTCGTCGCAGGCACCTTCCTCAACCACGGTGTCGTCGATGTCGATCAGTTCATCGGCGAAGCGATGCTCACCGATCCCCGCACGCACGATTTCGCCTCCCGGGTCAATATCGTCGAAGTCCCCAATCCGGACAATTCCGCGATGACGCCGCAGACCGTGGCCGTCGAGCTGAGATCCGGCGCCCGGCATGCCGTTGAACTGACCTCGGTCTACGGCCATGCCGATTTCCCGCTCACGCGGGAGGAGAATATCGACAAGTTCCGCCGCTGCTGGAGCCGTGTGCCGTCGCTCGGAGCCGAAAAGGGCGAGGAACTCATTGCCGTCGTCGACCGGATCGAGACCCTCTCCGACATATCGGACATCGTCAGATATCTGGTCGCTTAGCTGGACGCGGAAGGTCAGCCATGTTGTTCATCAATCGTTTCATAGACAGAAGCGCCATCTGGTTCGCCCGTCTCGGCGGCATGATGGTCGCACTGATCGGCGTCCTGATAACCATCGACGTCATTTCCCGTAACCTGTTCGGCAGGATGGCGGTCAATTCGCTGGAACTCAGCACCTATCTCTTCGCCGCCGCGATCGCTTTCGGAATGGCCTACGCATCGACATCGGGCGCGCATATCCGCATTGACATCGTCTCCAGCAAGATGCCGCCGCCGATCCGGCGGTCCCTCGATTTTCTCGCCTACCTGACGCTCGCTGCCCTGGCGCTGTTCCTGTTCTATTTCGCCCTGAAGATCGCCGCCCAAAGCTACCAGCGCGGCGTGAGATCGAATTCGGCGATCGCGTTGCCGCTCATATATCCGCAACTGCTCTGGCTTGTCGGCCTGGCATGCTTTGCCCTGACAACCGTCATGATGGCCGGCCGCTACGGGTTCCTGCTCGCGACCGGGCGGACAGCGGAGGCCGACCGGCTTTCGCGTCTCGGCAGTCCGGAGCAGGAGGTCGGCGAGGCACTGGATGAAGTAGAGGGCAAGGCACGATGATCGCAATAACCGCAATTCTTCTGTTCGGACTGTTGGTGCTCGGCCTGCCGGTGGCAGCCGTGCTGGTCCTGGTCTCGCTCGTCCTCGACCACTTCTTCTCCTTCTTTCCGGTACTGCCTGCGGTGCCGGACGTCATATGGGGCGGCTCGACCAATTTTTCGCTGACAGCCGTGCCGCTCTTCATCCTTACCGGCGAACTGCTGCTCGTCTCGGGGATCGCGGCGGCGATGTTCAACGCGATCGACAAATGGGTGCGTTTCATTCCGGGCGGGCTGCTTCACACCATCATCGGATCGAGCGCACTCTTTGCCGCGACATCCGGTTCGTCCGTCGCGTCGGCGGCCACGATCGGCACCGTCGCCATACCGCAGATGCGCGAGGGCAAATATAATCCGCCGCTGTTTCTGGGCTCGATCGCCGCAGGTGGCACGCTCGGCATCCTCATCCCCCCGTCCATCAACATGATCGTCTACGGCGTGCTGGCCGATGCCTCCATCGGCCGTCTCTATCTCGCCGGCATCATTCCCGGCATCATGCTGGCGTCGATTTTCTCGCTGACCATCTTCATCCTCTGCGTCGCCAAGCCTCATCTGGGCGGCATGAAGGTGGCGCCGATCGGCTGGGCCGAAAAATTCCGTAGCCTGCCGGCTCTCGTCCCGCCGCTACTGCTTTTCATGCTGATGGTCGGATCGATCTATCTCGGCATCGCAACGCCGACGGAAGCGGCTGCGCTCGGTTTCATCGGCGCGTTGTGCCTGACCGCGGCCAACGGAAAGCTGACCTTCGACACGCTGATGCGCGCTTTCGAACGGACCATCAAGACGACCAGCATGGTGATGCTGATCGTCATCACGGCGCTATTGATCAACTTCGTCATGGTGAGCGTCGGTCTTTCCGGGCAGGTCCAGGACATGATCCGGTCGATCGACGCTCCGCCTTTCGTCATCATGCTGGCCATCATCGCCATCTATCTCGTGCTCGGCTGCTTCATGGAGACGCTGTCGCTGATGATCGCGACGACGCCCATCGTCGTGCCGATCATCCTGGCGCTCGGCTACGACCCTATCTGGTTCGGCGTTCTCTTCATGCTCCTGATCGAGACTGCGCTGATCACGCCGCCGATCGGCATGAACCTCTTCATCGTCCAGTCGGTGCGCGGCGATGGCGATTTCAAGGATGTCGTGGTCGGCGCCTTTCCGTTCGTCATCGCCATACTCGTGATGATCGGCGTTCTTCTCGCCTTCCCGTCCGTCGCGCTCTGGCTCCCGACCATCGTCAGGGGCGCATGACCGCCTGTTGTTCAATCTGAAAAGGAGGTTTCGCATGAGTAGAATACTTAAGGCAGCAGTCCTGGCATCCCTCGGTTGGGCTTCGGCGGCATCGGCCCAGTCGCTTCCGGAGACGACGATCAATGTCGTCGGCAACCTGAGTACCAGCACCCAGAGCCGGCAGGTGGAAGCACCTTTCTGGCAGGAAAAGATCAAGGCGCTCTCGGAAGGCGCCATCAGCGCGCAGTTCCGTCCGTGGAACGAGCTCGGCCTCAAGGGACCGGAAGTCTTCAATCTGCTCGAAGCGGGCTCGATGAACATCGCCACCGCCCAACTCGGCCACCATTCCGGATCCGATCCGATCAACGACGGCAACGATCTCGCGGGAATGTCGGAGAATTTCGACGGATTCCAGAAGATATCGACGGCGTTTTTCCCGATACTGTCGGGCTACTACAAGGAGAAGCTCGGCCTGCATCTGATCTCGCTCCAGTCCTACCAGAGCCAGGTCACCTTCTGCAGGGTACCGATCAAGGGACTTGCCGACTTCGCCGGTAAACGTATCCGCACGTCAGGTGCCTCCCAGGCCGATTTCGTCAAGCATATTCAGGGCGAACCTGTCGACATGGCGTTCGGCGATGTCCAGCAGTCTCTGGAGCAGGGCGTCATCGATTGCGCGATCACGAGTGCGATGGGCGGCTATACCGCGCGCTGGTACGAGGGTGCAAAATATCTCTATTCCCTGCCCATCAACTTCGGAGCCGGAGCTACCGCCGCAAACGCTGCATGGTGGGACGGCCTCGACCCGCAGATCCAGACTTTTCTGACCAGACAGCTGACCGATCTGTCGACGGAAATGTGGGATCAGAACCGCCGCGAGGACGCTGCCGGGCTGGCCTGCAACACCGGAGGCCCCTGCCCGCTCGGTCCGCCGGCGGGTATCACGCTCGTCGAACCGACCCCCGCGGATCTCGAGCTGCGCAAGGAAGCGTTTCTGTCGGCCGTGCTGCCGGGTTGGACCAACCGTTGCGGCGATGTCTGCAAATCGGCCTTCGAAGGCGGACTGGCGCAGGCGGCCGGCATGAAATGACGGGATCCGGTCGGGGATCGGAATGAACGCGAAACAGGGGCAGCCAGACGCTGCCCCTTTTTCATTGGCGTTATCACAGCGGAAATCTCAGTGAATGGTGAGGGCCGGACGGCCAAGGATCATGTCGGCCGCCTTTTCGGCGATCATCATGGCCGGTGCGGACGTGTTGCCACTGATGATCAGCGGCATGACCGACGCATCGACGACCCGCAGGCCGTCCAAACCGCGTACCCGCAGGCTGGCATCCACCACCGCACCCTCGTCGGCTCCCATCCTGCAGGTGCTCGTCGGATGGAATGTCGTGCTGGCGCTCTGCCGTATCCAGGCATCGATCGAGGCGTCGTCTGCGAGATCGGCCTCGACGGGGGAGATCTGGGCCGCACGATAACCCGCCATCGCCGGATTTTCGCCGATG
>JBQGDG010000102.1:0-13127 GCA_052038935.1 Neorhizobium sp.
TGGTCGGGATATTCGATCGTCTCCGGCAGGAGGCCATCCGGCGACATGCCCGAGAAAACGAGGCCGCAATCTTCCAGACGGTCCTTGTACTCAACATTGACCTCGTAGCGATGCCGGTGACGCTCGGAAATATCGGTGGAACCGTAGATCTCGGCGATCTTCGTGTCCTTCTTGAGCGCCGCCTTGTAGGCCCCGAGCCGCATCGTCCCGCCGAGATCGCCGGCGGCGTTGCGCTTCTCGAGCTCGTTGCCTTTCAGCCATTCGGTCATCAGGCCGACGACGGGTTCCTCGGCCTTGCCGAACTCGGTGGACGACGCCTTCTCGATGCCCGCCAGATGGCGCGCGGCCTCGACCACGGCCATCTGCATGCCGAAGCAGATGCCGAAATAGGGTACCTTGCGTTCGCGGGCGAACTGGGCGGCGAGGATCTTGCCTTCCGAACCGCGCTCGCCGAAACCGCCGGGGACGAGAATGCCGTCGACCTTCTCGAGATAGGGCGAAGGATCTTCCTTCTCGAAGACCTCCGACTCGATCCACTCGAGCTTGACCTTGACGTGGTTGGCTATGCCGCCGTGATGCAGCGCCTCGATCAGCGACTTGTAGGCGTCCTTGAGGCCGGTATACTTGCCGACGATCGCAATCGTCACCTCGCCTTCCGGCGTGTGGATGCGGTTGCAGACCTCTTCCCAGGCATCCAGACGCGGCTTCGGCGCCGGCTCGATGCCGAATGCGGCGAGCACCTCGCTGTCGAGACCTTCCTTGTGATAGGCCATCGGCACGTCATAGATATTGGCGACGTCGAGCGCCTGGATGACGGCGGACTGGCGCACGTTGCAGAACAGCGAGAGCTTGCGGCGCTCGGCCTCGGGGATTTCGCGGTCGGCGCGCACCAGCAGGATATCGGGATGAATACCGAGTGCCTGCAGCTCCTTGACGGAATGCTGCGTCGGCTTGGTCTTCAGCTCGCCGGCGGCCGGAATGTAGGGCATCAGCGTCAGGTGCAGGTAGACGGCCGTGCCGCGCGGCAGGTCGTTGCCGAGCTGACGGATCGCCTCCATGAAAGGCATGGCCTCGATGTCGCCGACCGTACCGCCGATCTCGCAGATGACGAAATCGTAGTCGTCATTGCCCTCGATGACGAAGTCCTTGATCTCGTTGGTGACATGAGGAATGACCTGAACAGTCGCGCCGAGATAGTCGCCGCGGCGTTCCTTGTCGATGATGTTCTTGTAGATGCGACCGGTCGTGATGTTGTCGGTCTTCGTCGCCGAACGCCCCGTGAAGCGTTCGTAATGACCGAGATCGAGATCGGTTTCCGCCCCGTCGTCGGTCACGAAGACCTCGCCGTGCTGGGTCGGGCTCATGGTGCCCGGATCGACGTTGAGATAGGGGTCGAGTTTGCGTAGCCGCACCCGGTATCCCCGGGCCTGCAGCAGAGCTCCAAGTGCCGCGGCAGCAATTCCCTTTCCGAGGGAGGAAACCACGCCGCCTGTGATGAATACATATCGCGCCATGGGAGTCACCGGATACCTTTTCATTATCGATTCCGCCAGCACAAATTTCGCCATTCGCGAAAAGGGCTGTGGAATCATTCACAAAAGAAAACCGGCAGGCTTTTGGCCTGCCGGAGATTTGAGACCTGACCGGGCGGTTACTGTCCGGTCGGAACGTCGGTCGAGGGCGCCGCCGGGGCGGCGGGAGCCGCCGGAGCCGCACCACCCGCGGCAGGGGCGGCAGCGCCGGATCCGGACTCGGACGGTACGCCGTTGCCGGACGGCGCCTGCGCAGGCGGTGCCGTCGGCGCCGGGCCGAGCTGGTCGAGGATGCCGTTACCGCTGCCCTGCTGGCCCTGCGGGATACGATTGAGGATGTCCGTCGGCTGCGCCTCGTAGCGGGCGAGAATACCGAGTGCCAGCGACGTGATGAAGAACAGGGTCGCAAGGATCGCCGTCGTCCGCGTCAGCGCATTCGCCGTGCCGCGCGCCGACATGAAGCCGGAACCGCCGCCGATGCCGAGGCCACCGCCTTCCGAACGCTGGATGAGCACCACGCCTACGAGCGCGAGCACGATCATGAGATGTATGACGATCAGAACGGTCTGCATATATCGGGTCCCTGCCCCGCAACCGGAGCATCAGAAAGAGTTTGGCGGCTCTTTACATGAGCGCTTCGCGCTTTCCAAGCCTTGATTACGAGGTTTCGGTGATCAGCGCATCATAGACCGAATAGATGGCGAGGAAGTCCTCGGCTTTCAAGCTCGCGCCGCCGACCAGCGCACCATCGACATTCGCGATGTTCATCAGCGCCTCGGCATTGCCGGGCTTGACCGATCCGCCGTAAAGCAGCCGCATCTGGCGTCCCTCGTCTCCGAAACGTCGCGTCAGTTCCGAGCGCATGAAGGCGTGCGCGACGGCGATGTCTTCGGTGGTCGGCGTGACGCCCGAACCGATCGCCCATACCGGCTCGTAAGCTATGATCGTATTTTCGGCCGTGGCCCCTTCGGGTACCGATCCGGCCAGCTGCCGACGCAACACATCCAGGGTCGAATAGCTGTCCCGCTCGTCTTCCGTTTCCCCGACGCAGATAATGGCCGCGAGTTCGGCATCGTGCGCGGCCTTCGCCTTGTCGCGGACGATATGATCCGTCTCGCCATGGTCGCCCCGGCGTTCCGAGTGACCGACGATCACATGGGTTCCGAAACAGTCGGCGATCATTTCCGCAGATATGTCGCCGGTATGCGCACCCGAAGTCTTCTGATGGCAGTCCTGCGCGCCCACCATCAGCGGGCTGTCGGTGCAAAGCGCGGTGGCTACGTAGAGCAGCGTCGCCGGCGGGCAAAGCAGGGCATCGACCCTCTGCGAGAGCGGCACCGCCACTCCTTCGGCCATCGCCTTGATCTCACCGAGAGCATCCCGCGTTCCGTTCATTTTCCAGTTTCCCGCAACGAGCGGGCGGACATCAGGGGTCATCGGCGACTGTTTCCTCTCCAACCTGCGATCTCCGCTGCGAGACCGCCACCTCCACGTGCAGAGCCTCGACGAACGAGACTGCTCATACTCTTCGTACTCTGGAAAACGACCGTAATTCAAGCGCTTGCTGCAAAACGCGGCGCTACGCTCAGGCGGTGCCGACGCGAAGACCGGGCATATCAGCTTGCAAGCGGGAGATTCAATCGGTTTGACAAGCCGTCCAGCCCGACTTCATCGGCAACTCGCTTATCTGTGGGCATTTAGTGTGAAATTGAGCACCTTGCGCCAATCGACCATGCGGATCGGCGTTCCATGACCGCCGGTCTGAAACAGCGAGAACCGTGCAGGATACCCACCATTGCGCAACCTCTGGTAGATATCGACCTGATCCGTGGCCCTGTAGACGCTGTCGGCGCTGCCATGCGCGAAGAAGATCGGCACTTTCAGCTTGACGAGCGGCGTGGTCGGCAGGCCGGGATCGGGCGGTCCACCGAGCAGAACCATGCCGCCCAGATACCGTACGGCTTCCTTGTCGCGGGCGATGTGCTGGCACAGAATGCCGCCCATCGAAGCGCAGGCCAATATTACCGGCCGCCCGGCGGTCCGCTCGAACGCATGCCTGACGAGCGCGCTCACGTCGGCAGCGCCATTGTCGTCGAAGGTCTTAGCGCTGACCGAATAATAGGTGCCGCCGCTGCGCACGACGAGGTTCTTGAGCCGATTGAAATTTCCACCGAACGAGTAGTCGTTGACACCGAGACGGCGGTCACCTCCCCGCCCATGCACGAAGACGACCGCGAATGCCTCGCCCGACACCGGACCGACACGGGCGACATCGACGCGCCTGTCGCCCAACACGAGCGTTTCGTTCTCCTGGTAGCGGCGGACGGAAATATCGACATAGGCGCTCCTGACCCGACGTTCGGGCTCCTGGTCGCGCTGATTGATGTCGCGCTGCTCGTTGTAGTCCAGCACCTCGTAGGCTCCCCCGTCGGCCGTCTGCAGCACGTTCTGGCGGGAAAAACGATCGTCCTTGAAGGGCTTGACCGGGCCTTCCTGCGCAAGGGCAACAATCGGGGGACAGGACAGGAACAGCGCAAGAACCATGCCGAGCGCGAAATGAGTTGTGGACATAGCGGATTTCATCGGGTTCCTAAGGGCTGCGCGCTTGCCAATGCGATCCCCGGCAAGCATGTCTGAACGGACCGCGATTGCGCGGTATCGCGAAAAAGCCGGTTTTTTGGCAAGATCGCAAGTGATTCGAAACAGCGTGAGACGGGTATGGCCTCCTCCTCTGCGCCTCGACAGGTAGCACCGACGCATCCAATGGACGAGAATAACGACCTCTTCGGCGATATGCCCGTGCCGGCCAAACCGGCCGCGGCAGATCCTTCCCCTGCGATCGCCTCCGAGCCGTCCACGCCGCGCCCGGCGCCGCCCTCCGCCGGCGGGGACGATTACGGCGCCTCATCCATCCGGGTGCTCGAAGGTCTCGAGCCCGTACGCATGCGTCCGGGCATGTATATCGGCGGAACCGACGAAAAGGCGCTCCATCATCTTTTTGCTGAAGTCATCGACAACTCGATGGACGAGGCGGTCGCCGGTCACGCCAATTTCATCGAGGTCCATCTCGACGCCGAGGGTTTCCTGACCGTCACCGACAACGGTCGCGGCATCCCGGTCGAGAACCATCCGCAGGTGCCGGGCAAGTCGACGCTCGAAGTGATCATGACCAAGCTCCACGCCGGCGGCAAGTTCGACGGCAAGGCTTACGAGACGTCCGGCGGTCTGCACGGTGTCGGCGTTTCCGTCGTCAACGCTTTGTCCGACGTGCTCGAGGTCGAAGTCGCACGTAATCGCAAGCTCTATCGCCAGCGCTTCTCCCGGGGCGTCCCGCAGGGCGGGCTGGAGGAGCTCGGGGATGTCCAGAACAGGCGCGGGACGCGCGTGCGCTTTCACCCGGATCCGCAGATCTTCGGAGACCACGCGAAATTCGATGCAGGCCGCATCTTCCGCATGTCGCGCTCCAAGGCCTATCTTTTCGGTGGTGTGGAAATCCGCTGGAGCTGTGATCCGGGTCTCGTGCTGCCCGGCGGCGAAGTGCCGGAGAAGGCAGTCTTCCATTTTCCGGGTGGCCTGAAGGACTACCTGTCCGCGACCCTCGGCAAGGACTTCACCGTAACGCGCGAGATATTCGCAGGCCGCACGGAGAAGACCGGCGGCCACGGCGCGCTGGAATGGGCGATCACCTGGTATGGCGGCGACCCGCAGGTCCATTCCTACTGCAATACCATCCCGACCCCTGAGGGCGGTACGCACGAAGCGGGCCTCCGCATTGCGCTGATCAAGGGCCTGAAGAACTATGCCGAACTGACGCAGAACAAGCGCGCCAAGGAAATCACCACCGACGACGTGATGATCTCGGCCGTCGGCATGCTCTCCGTCTTCATTCGCGAGCCGGAATTCGTAGGCCAGACCAAGGACAAGCTCGCCACCGTCGAAGCCCAGCGCATCGTCGAAAACGCCCTGCGCGACCCGTTCGACCACTATCTCGCCGGCAACCCCGGAGAAGCGGCGAAGCTGCTGGACTGGGTCATCGAACGTGCCGAAGAGCGCCTGCGCCGCCGCAAGGAGAAGGAAGTCAACCGCAAGACCGCGGTGCGCAAGCTTCGCCTGCCCGGCAAGCTCGCCGACTGCTCGCAGAATACGGCGGAGGGTGCGGAACTCTTCATCGTCGAGGGTGACTCGGCAGGCGGATCGGCCAAGCAGGGCCGCAACCGCACCAACCAGGCCATCCTGCCGCTGCGCGGCAAGATCCTCAACGTCGGGTCGGCGAGCCGTGACAAGCTTTCCGCCAACCAGCAGATCGCCGATCTCGTGCAGGCGCTCGGCTGCGGCACGCGGACGAAATATCGCGAGGAAGACCTTCGCTACGAGCGCGTTATCATCATGACCGACGCCGATGTGGACGGCGCGCATATCGCGTCTCTGCTCATCACGTTCTTCTACCAGGAAATGCCGGAACTGATCCGCGGCAACCATCTCTATCTCGCGGTGCCGCCGCTCTATGTCCTGCGTCAGGGCGGCAAGACCGTCTATGCCCGCGACGATGCCCACCGCGCCGAGCTGATGGAGACGGTCTTCAAGGGCAAGAAGGTCGAGGTCGGCCGCTTCAAGGGTCTCGGCGAGATGATGGCGGCGCAGCTCAAGGAAACCACCATGGATCCCGGGAAGCGGACGCTCCTGCGCGTGGCGATCGACGAGGTGGATTTCGAGGGCACGCGCGAAGCCGTCGACAACTTGATGGGCACCAAGGCGGATGCGCGCTTCCGCTTCATCCAGGATCGTGCCGCCTTCGCGGAAAATCTGGACATCTGACGAACCTGACGATTTCGGCCGTCGGCAGGTCCGGCGACCAAGCCGTCATGACTTGCCGACCTGTCAGCGGCTGCCTTCGGCGCGCTCGGATAGCAGCCGCGTGATCGTGCCGACCAGCGACGCTGCCTCGTAGGGCTTGCGCACGATAGGGGCCAGAAGCGCTGCGGGAATGATCGACCTGTCGCTGTAGCCGGTGGCGAACACGAACGGGACGCCGCGCTTGACGAGTTCTTCCGCGATCGGCAGCGAGGTTCCGGACCCGAGATTCACGTCGAGTATCGCGACATCCGGGGTGAAAGCCTTCAGCTGCCGCAGCGCCTCGGCAACGGAAGGCGCAGTCGTCACCCTGGTCACTCCGTGATCGGCGAGCATCGTTTCGACATCCGCGGCGATGAGCATCTGATCCTCGACCAGCAGGAATTCCAGTTCGGAAAGCGGCCGCTCCGTCCGTTGCTGGAGATCCGCGGCGGCCGGCTCTGCCGCCACCGTCAACGGCATCTCGTCGTCTGCGTGCAGGTGTTTGCTCGGCACGACGAACCGGGCACGGACGCCCTCCTCCGGATACTCGACCGCGGCCTGCCCCTCCAGTTCGTAGGGGATGCTTCGGCCGATCAGGATGCTGCCGAAACCGGACCGGCTGGGCGGCGACGCCTTCGGTCCACCGCTCTCCGTCCAGGTCAATTCGCAGGCACCGGATTCGAGTCTCGTCCATTCGACATCCAGCCGTCCGCCGGCTTCCGACAGCGATCCGTATTTGGCGGCATTCGTCGACATTTCGTGCAGCACGAGCGCCATGACGGAGAAGGCGCGGCTATCGAGCCAGACCCGTGGTCCGGTAAGCGTGACGAAACGCGAGCCTTCCATGTAGGGACGAAGCTCGGCTTCGAGCAGATCCTGGAGAAATCCTCCGTCACCTCCGCGAACGACCTGGTCATGCGCAAAGGCAAGCGCCTGAATCCTCCCCTTGAGCGAGCCGATATAGTCCGTCAGGCTCCGCCCGCCTTCGACGGGATGGCCGACCAGCGCCTTGATGATCGACAGGATGTTCTTGACGCGGTGGTTCAGCTCCTCGTTCAGCATCCTCTGGCGAACGTCGGCCTTGCCGCGTTCATCCGCCAGCATCTCGTTATGATGGAGGACGATCTCGACCAGCACCGCGCGGATCGCTTCGGCCGTCTCCCGGTCGCTGTCGGTCCAGGGTTTCGCCTGGAGCCTGACATTCTCCTTCCAGATCGCAAAACTCTTGCGCGGCGTCAGCCGGTCGCCCATCGGGCCGGTCGAATAGGACTTGTCGGGATTGCCCGCCCAGTCGAGCGTCTGCACCACTTCCTTGCGGAAGAATATCAGATAGTCTCTCGGCCGCTGCGACAGGGGAATTGCGAGAATGCCGCAGGCATCGTCCGGCGAGATCGCCGACTGGGGCACCGATTGCGACAGCTGGAAGGTAGACCAGACCCGCCCGCCGGACAGGTTGCCGAGCAGCTCCGCCAGTTCCGCGACCTGCTCGGGTGCCGGCGTGCTGCCATGGCTCGACCAGCTGCCGTCGAGCCACAGCCCGAGACCGTCACACGGCATCATCGCCGAAAAATCCGCAAGCGAATTGCGCAGAAGCAGGTTTATGTCGCGATGATGCGCCGCTTCCTGCAGGAATCGGTCGAGCGAGCGGCGCGCCTGCCGTGCCGTGTCATGCAGTTCCTTCTGCCTGAGGGAGGAGAGATGCAGCGAGAAGAATTCTCCGAACGTCTCCGCTGCCACACGCTGCGGCATGGAGAGGATTTTCGGCGAGTAGTGGTGACAGGCGATCAGGCCCCATAGCTCACCGTCGAGAACGATGGAGATCGACATGGATGCCGCAACCCCCATGTTGCGGAGATATTCGCAATGGATCGGCGAGACGCTGCGCAGATGCGCAAAAGACAGATCAAGTGGCTGGCCCGCTTCGTCGATTTCAGGAACGACGGGGACACGCGTGTAGTCGATGTCGCAGATCACACGGATCGTGTTCTTTATATAGAGCGTCCTCGCCTGGCGGGGGATGTCGCCGGCCGGGAAATACTGCCCCTTGAAGCTCTCCAGATCGCGTCGCTTGTATTCGCTGATCACCTTGCCGGAGCCGTCCTGCTCGAAGCGATAGACCATCACCCGGTCGTAGCCGAGCATGGCGTACATCAGCCTCGTGGCACTCTCCACGAGCCGGTCGATGCTGGAGAGGTTGCGGACGCGGCTGATCAGCATGCGCGCCACTTCGAGCGGCTGGTCGGCATCGGTTGAGGTAGGTTCGAATTCCAGGATCACTTTGGAATCGAGCCGGTGCAGCGCGACATCCACCTTTTCGCCGGAGGGCAAAAGAAGCCCGTGCCGCAGCGCGGGCCTTGCAGGATCGTCCGAGGTCGCGAGGGCATTGCGCAGCGTATGGGCGATCTCTCCGCCGACGACGTCTTCGAGCTTCATCCCCTGGACGCTCGTACCGACTCCGATTATCCGTTCGAGATTTGCCGAATGCTGCAGGACGACCGAACCGACGCTGTCACAGACGATGAGGCAACCGTGCGGCTGGATCGAGCCTGGAATGTGGATGGGTTCGCGGTCACAATTTGTCAGGTTGACCGCTTCTGTCTGGGGCATCGATCCGTCCTTGAAGCTTTTTCGCCGGCAAAAGGGCGTTGAGCTTCACCATCACTTGCTGACCTGCTTCCAAACCCGCAAGACGTTAAATACATGCTCGTGTTAATTGGAGCGGCCTTGCCAAATGGCAATTTCATATTTCTATCGCATCTACCCGTTACCGCAAGCAGGTAGTCGCGCTTTAATGAATTGATGGGAAGCTTGTTTTCACGGAGCCGGTTGGCCATATAGGGCCAAGGCATTTGACAGGGAAATCTCGTGGGCCGTAGCAGCAATTTCAATGGAAGCAACGAACCACGCTGGCTTGGTCCCGTAGCGCCGAGCAGGATCGCGCTGATCTCGCCGATCTCCGCGGCCAGATGGCTGCTGGTCCTCGTCGCGGCCGCCGCGATCTACTTCTTTCACGGTTTCCTTGTTCCGGTTCTCGCCGCACTCGTCATCGGCTTTGCCAGCTGGCCGCTCTATCGCAGGCTTCTGGCGCAGATCGGCGGCAATACGACGATCGGCGCCTCGCTCGCCATCACCTTCATCATCCTATTCATCGTCGTGCCCGTCAGCGTCGCGTTTTCCTACACGGCCCACGAGGTTGTCGACTGGACCCGCTGGGTTTCCGACGTCAACCGTTTCGGCGCGCCGCCACCCGCCTGGATCGTCGGCCTGCCCTTTGCCGGCGAGTGGCTCGGCATCCAGTGGACGCGCCATATCGGCTCGCCCGGCGCGGTGGGCGAGCTCGTCCAGCTCGTCAGCGGCGCCAATATCGGCACGATCTATCATGCGGTTCTGGCGGCCAGCAACGGCGCGTTCCACCTGCTCCTCACTCTTCTCTTCATGCTGATCGCGCTGTTCTTCGTCTACAGGGACGGCGCATCCTTCTCCAGGCAGATCGACCTGCTCGGCGAGCGCATACTGCCGCGTCGCTGGGAACGCATCTCACGGGTCGTGCCCGCCACGATCAGTTCGACAGTCACCGGCATGACCCTGATCGCAATCGGCGAAGGTATCGTCCTGGGCATCGCCTACTGGCTGGCCGGGGTCCCCTCGCCGGTCACGCTTGGCGTCCTTACCGGCATCATGGCGCTCATTCCCGGCGGCGCGCCCCTGTCGTTTACCCTGGTATCTGGATACCTTGTCGCGAACGGTTCCTACATAGCCGGCGCGAGCCTCTTCATTTGGGGCAGTGTCGAACTGTTCATCGTCGACAAGACGCTCCGACCGCGTCTGGTCGGCGGCCCGATCAAGCTGCCGTTCCTTCCGACCTTCTTCGGTCTGGTGGGCGGCGTGAAGACCATGGGCTTTCTCGGCCTGTTCATCGGTCCCGTGCTCATGGCGCTGATCGTGTCGATCTGGCGCGAATGGATCCGCGAAGTGCGGATGGCCGAGACCTCGGAGGCGACTGCGATCGACCCGGACACCGATTCCGCTCCCGCCGAACTCCCCATCTCACGCAAGGCCTCGGCGCCCTGAACAATCCCTGTTTCGGCCAGCCTTGGTGCGGCCATCTTCGTCCCGTTAGGCTCGTGCATTCGGATCGGAGAATCTCATGAATGCGGCGATAATCGTCATGACCATACTCGGCTGCGACGACAGCGCGGTCAATTGTCACTATATCGAGACAGCCAGCCAGCGCTGGCCGACGATTGCCATGTGCGATGCCGTTTCTGAAGAGCGCCTGCCGAACTACGCCAACCAGCCCTATCCCGTCATCATCGCCGTCTGCCAGGATCCGGAAACGGCTGGCCTGTCGCCGGAGCCCGGCCCGGCAAAAGCAGCGAGCGGCACGGAGAGCGTGAACAATCAGACTGCAGACTCCGGCAGCTCCGAGAACGCGACCGATGCGGAAGTGACACCCGAACAGGCTGAAACTCTCGCGGGCCGGGCAATCCAGCGCGTCCGCAACGTCCTGCCGAGTACGGAAGGCGTCAAAACCCTGATGAGCAAGCCGGTGCGCCTCGTCGAGGGCGGATATTCCTGGGTGGCACGCAGGTTCGACAGATAGGTTATGTCCCGGCGCTCAGGCCACCAGCGACATGTCTGCCGCGTAGGATCTGGCGTTGCGGCGCATCTCGTTGCGATGGAACTGTTCCACCATGGTGAGCAATTCGCCGACCGGGCCGTCGCGTTCCGGCTTCTCTCCAAAGATCTCCAGAAGACCTCGATAGCAGATCTCCGCCCCGCCATGGGCGGTGGTCCGGCGCCAGAGAAACACGGCTTCGACGAATACCGCGACCACGTCACGACCGATGCCAGCGGCCTCGAACAGCGCCCTGACTGCATGCGTCCGGCCGGTAGCGAGGATCGCGCGGACGCGGCGGTCGTCGAGACCGACGAGAGAAACGACGGCCTCGGCGAAGAAATCGACCTTGCCGCTGCAGAGCGCATGGATGAGAAGCGCGGGCGTCAGCTTTCCGTCGGCCTTCAGACGCTCCACGAGCATCGGGATTTCGTCGATCGACACGGCGCCGGCGATAGCCACGACAGCGTCGTCGCCGGCCTCGCGCTTCATCAGGTCGATACGGCCGGGACCGATGGTCTGGCGCACCAGATCGGACTGTGCGAGCGCGTCGGCAACATGCGAGACGAGCAGATGTCGAGCATCGCCCGGCAGCGCGTCGCGATCGAGCAGCAGGTGCCGCACAGCGGAGACTTGACCGAAACGCTCCGCCATGCGGCGCAGCGATATCCGGCTGATCGAGGCACTATCGTTCTCCAGGAGAAGCAGGATCTGCCCCTCGTCGCCGATCTCCGCGATCGCTGCCGCGGCACAGTATCCCAGTCCGGGACGGGCGGCGATCAGGGCGCGTGTCATCGCATGGCCGCGACCGGCGAGATCGACGAGATCGGCATCGCGCAGGACCGGCGAACCGGCGATCACGGTACAGGCGATCTCCGGCTGGTCTTCCGCCAGCGCCAGGACGATTGCGCGCGGCGCCTCGTCGGACGGCACCAGCGCCTGCGCCAGCGCGAGCCGGACTTTCGGCGAAGGATCGTCGAGCAGATAGGTCATGGCCAGCACCGATGCGCGCTGCTCTTCCGAACCCGCCTGTGACTGGATGAATGCCCTGGCCAGCGCCTGCGCTGCACGCGAACGGTCCGCTGCCCTCGCCGTCTCTGCCCAATGTAGAAATGCCTGAACGATCACAATATGCCTCGGAATCGGAGCCGGACCTGATCGATCCGGCTACCGAGACACTAGGTCGCAAAGGTTAACATTGGTTCACCACGTTCATTGACCAGTCGAGAGAACGCTCATGGGACGTGCTTCGCTGCAGGACGTTCGAGTTCGAAGACATCGACACCGCCGTCGGCATAGTCGCGATACCCCATCCGTCCGATCGGACGGGCGAGATCCATCGCGATCCGGCCGTTACGGATGATCTCCTCGCTGATATGGATACCGACGACCTCGCCGAGCACCATGTAGGATTCGGCCCCTTGCCCATCGAGCCCCTTCGGCCGGATCACTTCCGTCAACCTGCATTCCAGCGCCGTATAGGCCTCGGCGACATAAGGCGCGTCGACCAGCTCCGCCATTTTCGCCGTCAGGCCGGCAATGTCGAACTCGCTCACTCCGTAATCGACCGGCGCGGAAGATGCGTTGACATGTTCTGCGAGATGACGGCTGGCGAGACTGGCGGTGAAGACGCCGGTCTCCTCGACATTCCTGAGGCTGTGCTTGCGGCCGGAAGACGAGAACATCACCAGTTTTGGCTTGTCCGACACGATGTTGAAGAACGAATAGGGCGAAAGGTTCAGCGACCCATCCCTGCCCTTGGTGCCGATCCAGCCGATCGGGCGCGGCGCGACGATCGCCTTGAACGGATCGTGCGCCATTCCATGATCGTTGCTGTCCGTCCTGTAGAACATCAGCGATCGCCTTCTCCCGCATAGGTGACGATATCGGCAAGCTGCGGCCGCGGCCGGTCCGGCGTCGGGAAATCGCTCGATCCGATATGAATGAAGCCGGCAACCTTTTCGCCCGGCGCGACGCCCAGCGCCTCCAGCGCTCCATCGTCGTAGGCGATCCATTCCGTGCGCCAGTTGGCGACATAGCCTCGCGCTTCGCAGGCCATCAGCATGTTGAGGCAGACGGCGCCGGCGGAAAGCACCTGTTCCCATTCGGGGATCTTCGCATGTGCCGCCGCGGTGCTGATGACG
>JBQGDG010000103.1:0-7752 GCA_052038935.1 Neorhizobium sp.
TCATTTCGCATAATCGTCGCACGACGCTCATCAATACGCCGGCATCGCTCGGAAAACCGTTTGTCCCCGACCGGTGACCGCGTTAACGTCAATGTCATACTCCATCAGAGGTTGGAAAATGAAGAAACTCATTATTGCTCTTGCCGCGACAGCCGCTGCGCTGGGCGGCTTTGCAAGCGGCGCGTCGGCACAGGAAAAGAAGAAGATCTGCTTCATCTATGTCGGTTCCAAGACCGATGGCGGCTGGACGCAGGCTCACGACATCGGCCGTCAGGAACTGCAGAAGGCCCTGAACGACAAGATCGAGACGCCGTTCCTGGAAAGCGTGCCGGAAGGACCGGATGCGGAGCGCGCCATCGAGCGCATGGCCCGTTCCGGATGCGCCATGGTCTACACGACCTCTTTCGGATTCATGGATGCGACCGTCAAGGTTGCCCAGAAGTTCCCTGACGTGAAGTTCGAGCATGCGACCGGGTTCAAGGCGGCGGCCAACCTCGCCACCTACAACTCGCGTTTCTACGAAGGCCGCTACATCCAGGGCCAGATCGCCGCGAAGATGTCGAAGAAGGGCCTCGCCGGCTACATCGCATCCTTCCCGATCCCGGAAGTCGTGATGGGCATCAACGCTTTCGAACTCGGTGCGAAGTCGATCAACCCGGAGTTCAAGCTGAAGGTCGTCTGGGCCAATACCTGGTTTGATCCGGGCAAGGAAGCGGATGCCGCCAAAGCCCTTATCGACCAGGGCGTCGACATCCTCACCCAGCACACCGACACGACGGCTCCGATGCAGGTCGCGGCCGAGCGCGGCATCTTCGCCTTCGGCCAGGCATCCGACATGATCGCCGCCGGCCCGAAGACCCAGCTGACTGCGATCGTCGACACGTGGGGCGCCTATTACATCAAGCGCACCCAGGCGGTACTCGACGGCACCTGGAAGTCGGAACAGATCTGGGACGGCCTCAAGGACGGTATCCTGACGATGGCGCCCTATACCAACATGCCTGACGACGTGAAGGCGATGGCCGAAGAGACGGAAGCCAAGATCAAGTCCGGTGAACTGCATCCCTTCACCGGCCCGATCAACAAGCAGGACGGTTCGGCATGGCTCGCTGCCGGCGAGAAGCCGGAGGACGGCGTTCTGCTCGGCATGAATTTCTACGTCGAAGGCGTGGACGACAAGCTGCCGAACTGATCCGGATCAACGGCAATCTGGAAGGGCGCCCAAGCGGCGCCCTTTTTGTTTCGTGGCGACATAAGCCGTTTATCGCCCAGCAAGATTGTTGCTGCTAAAGCAGCGAGCAATTGCCGAAGGAGATTCCCGATGAGCCGTTCCTGCCTTGCCGTCATCCTCGCCGCTGGCGACAGCACCCGCATGAAATCCTCCATGTCGAAAGTGCTGCATCCGGTCGCCGGCCGGCCGATGATCGCGCATGTGATGGCGGCCGTGGCATCTGCGGGAATGACGGATGCGGCTCTGGTCGTCGGACGTGATGCGGACGCGGTGACGAAAGCCGGATCGATCGAGGGCGTTTCGGTCGGCAGCTTCCTCCAGACCGAGCGGCTGGGAACCGGTCATGCGGTCCTGGCGGCGAGGGATGCGATTGCGCGAGGCTTCGACGACGTCCTCGTCGCCTATGGCGACGTGCCGCTGATCACCGCCGAACCCTTCCTGGCCGCCCGCGAAAGGCTTGGGGAAGGCGCCGACGTCGTCGTCATCGGTTTTCACACCGACAATCCGAACGGGTATGGCCGGCTGCTGGTCGAGAACGGCGAACTCGTCGCCATTCGCGAGGAGAAGGATGCTACCGAGGCCGAGCGCAAGATCACCTGGTGCAACAGCGGGCTGATGGCGATCAACGGCCGCAAGGCACTGTCGCTTCTCGAAAGGATCGGCAACGACAACGCCAAGGGCGAATATTATCTGACCGATCTCGTCGAGATCGCGCGTGCCGAAGGCGGCAGGGTCGTCGCCGTGGATGCACCGGAGGCGGAACTGACGGGCTGCAACAACCGCGCCGAACTCGCCGGCATCGAGAGGCTGTGGCAGGAGCGTCGCCGTCACGAGCTCATGATTTCCGGCGTCACGATGATCGCTCCGGAAACCGTGTTCCTGTCCTACGACACGGAGATCGGGCAGGACGCTCTGATCGAGCCGAACGTCTTCTTCGGACCGGGTGTCCGCATCGATGACGGCGCGGTCATCCATTCCTTCTCGCATATCGAGGGCGCCCATATCGGGCCGGGTGCGATGGTCGGGCCTTTTGCCCGGCTTCGTCCGGGAGCGGATCTCGCCGAGCGCTCAAAAGTGGGGAATTTCTGCGAGGTCAAGAACGGCAAGGTCGGGGAGGGCGCCAAGGTCAATCACCTGACGTATATCGGCGATGCGATCGTCGGCGCGCATGCCAATATCGGCGCGGGTACGATCACCTGCAACTACGACGGTGTGAACAAGCATCAGACGCGGATCGGCGCGAACAGTTTCATCGGCTCGAATTCGTCCCTCGTCGCTCCCGTCTCGATCGGCGATGGCGCCTATGTGGCTTCCGGCAGCGTCATCACCGACGACGTACCCGCGGATGCGCTCGCACTCGGGCGCGCCCGTCAGGAGGTCAAGCCGGATCGTGCGAAGCTGATCCGCGAACGGTCGCTCGCCCTTAAGGCAGCCAGAACCGCCAAAAAGTAGAAGCTGCGGCCGAGGCCGCGGCGCATTACCATGCGATATTGAAAGTGACCTGTCCGGGAATTGCGTGTGGTACGCAATCGGCTACGAATTCGCGATATCTGAAACAGCGAGAGGGATATTCATGTGCGGAATTGTTGGGATCGTCGGTAGGGAGCCGGTGGCAGTGCGTCTCGTGGACGCGCTGAGGAGGCTCGAATACCGCGGCTATGATTCCGCCGG
The DNA here is from genome assembly GCA_052038935.1 of Neorhizobium sp. GTDB lineage: Bacteria > Pseudomonadota > Alphaproteobacteria > Rhizobiales > Rhizobiaceae > Neorhizobium. Next base: position 2,903 of record JBQGDG010000103.1, read on the forward strand.
GGTGGCAACGATCCACGAAGGACAGCTCGACCGCCGCCGTGCCGAAGGCAAGCTGTTCAATCTCGAAAAGAAGCTCGATTCAGAGCCGCTTGCCGGGACGATCGGGATCGCCCATACCCGCTGGGCGACCCATGGCGTGCCGAACGAGGTCAATGCCCATCCGCATTTCGTCGAGGGCGTGGCCGTCGTCCATAACGGCATCATCGAGAATTTTTCCGAGCTGAAGGACGAATTGCTGGCCGATGGCGCGGTCTTTTCCAGCCAGACGGATACGGAAGTCGTCGCGCATCTGCTCGCCAAATACACCCGCCAGGGGATGGGCCACCGCGAAGCGATGCTGGCGATGCTCAACCGCGTGTCGGGTGCCTATGCGCTGGTCGTGATGTTCAAGGACGATCCGGGCACGATCCTCTCCGCCCGTTTCGGGCCGCCGCTCGCGATCGGCCATGGCCAGGGCGAGATGTTCCTGGGCTCGGACGCGATCGCCCTGTCGCCCTTCACCAACGAGATCACCTATCTCGTCGATGGCGATTGCGCGATCATCACCCGCGACCGGCTCGAGGTGATGGATTTCGAGGGCAGACCCGTCGTCCGCAGGAGCCAGATTTCCCAGGCTGCCACCTTCATGGTCGATAAGGGCAATCACCGCCACTTCATGGAGAAGGAAATCTACGAGCAGCCGGAAATCATCTCGCACGCTCTCAGCCACTATATCGACTTCGCCAGCCATACGGTGAAGGCGCAGGATACGCCGATCGATTTCGCCGGGCTTTCGGGTCTCGCGATCTCCGCCTGCGGTACGGCCTATCTCTCCGGGCTCGTCGGCAAATACTGGTTCGAGCGATATGCGCGCCTGCCGGTCGAAATCGATGTGGCGTCGGAATTCCGCTACCGCGAACTGCCGCTTTCCCCCACCCAGGCCGCGCTGTTCATCTCGCAGTCGGGCGAGACGGCCGATACGCTGGCATCGCTGCGTTATTGCCGGGACCAGGGACTGAAGATCGGCGCGGTCGTCAACGTTCGCGAATCGACGATCGCGCGCGAGTCGGACGCGATCTTCCCGATCCTCGCCGGGCCCGAGATCGGCGTCGCCTCGACCAAGGCATTCACCTGCCAGCTGGCGGTTCTTGCCGCGCTGGCGATCGGAGCGGGCCGCGTGCGTGGCACCGTCTCGGCCGGTGACGAGAAGGCGATGGTCAAGAACCTCGCCGAAATGCCGAGGATCATGAGCCGGGTACTGAACGAGATCCAGCCGCAGATCGAAACCCTGTCCCGCGATCTCTCGCGCTTCAAGGACGTGCTCTATCTCGGCCGCGGCACCAGCTTCCCGCTCGCCATGGAAGGCGCGCTGAAGCTCAAGGAGATCTCCTACATTCACGCCGAGGGGTATGCGGCCGGCGAACTCAAGCACGGGCCGATCGCGCTGATCGACGAGAACATGCCCGTCATCGTGATCGCTCCCCATGACCGGTTCTTCGAAAAGACCGTGTCGAACATGCAGGAAGTGGCGGCGCGCGGCGGCAGGATCATCTTCATCACGGACGAAAAGGGAGCGGCGGCGTCGAGGCTCGAAACCATGGCGACGATCACCTTGCCGAATGTCGACGAGATCATCGCGCCGATGATCTTCTCGCTGCCGATCCAGCTGCTCGCCTATCACACGGCGGTCTTCATGGGCACCGACGTGGACCAGCCGCGAAATCTCGCGAAATCCGTCACAGTGGAGTGATGGGCCTGCGCTAAGGCTTTTTCTTGCATAGCAACAGCGCATCCGGCATTGTCGCTTCAATGAATGCGGCAATGCCCAAAATCCCTAGGAAAATCATATGAGCGACAGCCCCGAGCGCATTTCGCTGGCCGGTCGGCTCAGGAACAACTTCCTAACCGGCCTGATCATCTGCGCGCCGCTGGCGATCACCATCTGGCTGACCTTCACCTTCATCGACTGGGCGGACAGCTGGGTCACCCCCTATCTGCCTCAGCGCTACAATCCGCAATATTATTTCGACGTCACCATTCCGGGCACCGGCCTGCTGATCGCCGTGGTGTTCATCACCATCATCGGTTTTCTCGGAAAGAACCTGATCGGCCGCTCGATCGTCAACTTCGGCGAATCGGTGCTGCACCGCATGCCGCTGATCCGCAGCATCTACAAGAGCATCAAGCAGATCTTCGAAACGGTGCTGAAGGAACAGTCGACCTCGTTCAAGAAATGCGGGCTCGTGGAATTTCCGGCGCCGGGAACATGGGCGCTGGTCTTCATCGCCGGCGACGCGCAGGGCGAGATCGCAGCGAAACTGAACGAAGCCGGCGAGGAAATGGTCGCGGTATTCCTGCCGCCGACACCGGTTCCGACCGCGGGTTTCCTGATGTTCGTGCCGAAGAGCAAGATCATCATGCTCGACATGACGCCGGAGGAAGGCGCCAAGCTGCTCATATCCGGCGGCCTGATCGCGCCGGACTACAAGCCGAAGTCCGAAGCCCTGCCGGTGCTTCCGTCGCCCCTGGATATTCCGGCCACCAAATAGGTCAGCCGGCGCGCAGGAAGCGGATCGCCTCGTCGCGGCGGTGGAGATAAAGCAGCGCACGGACGGCTTCACCGCGTTCGCTCGTCAGGTCCGGATCGCGGTCCAGCAGGTAGGTCGCGTCCTTGCGGGCGATTTCCAGCAGGTCGGCATGTGCCGCGAGGCTTGCTATCCGGAAGCCCGGCGTGCCGGACTGGCGGGTACCGAGAAGTTCGCCTTCGCCGCGCAGCTTCAGGTCTTCCTCGGCGATCAGGAACCCGTCCTCGCTGTCGCGCAGGATCGAGAGGCGGGCATGGCCGGTCTCGCTCAACGGGCCCTTGTAGAGCAGGATGCAGGTGGACGCCTCGTCGCCGCGGCCGACGCGGCCGCGCAGCTGATGCAACTGGGCGAGGCCGAAGCGTTCGGCATGCTCGATCACCATGATCGTCGCGTCGGGCACGTCGACGCCGACCTCGACGACGGTCGTCGCGACCAGCATGCGGATCCCGCCGTCCTTGAAGGCGCTCATCACGGCGTCCTTTTCCGGCCCGGCCATGCGGCCGTGGACGAGGCCGACATTCTTGGCGCCGAGTTCGCGGGCAAGAACCGCATGCCGCTCCTCGGCGGACATCAGTTCGGACACGTCGGACTCCTCGACCAGAGGGCAGATCCAGTAGGCCTTCTTGCCTTCGGCAATGGCGCTCTTCAGCCGTCCGACGACATCGCCGATGCGCTCGGTCGGCACGGTGACGGTCTGGATCGGCTTGCGGCCGGCGGGCTTCTCGGTGAGCTTCGAGACGTCCATGTCGCCGAAGGCTGCGAGAACCAGCGTGCGCGGGATCGGCGTCGCCGTCATGACCAGCATATGCGGCGAGATGCCCTTTGCCGTCAGCCGCAGACGCTGGTGGACGCCGAAGCGATGCTGCTCGTCGACCACGGCCATCATCAGGTTCCCGTAGTTTACCGTGTCCTGGAACAGCGCATGGGTGCCGACGACGATCTGCGCTTCGCCGGAGGCAATCCGCTCGACGATGGCGTCGCGCTCGCGGCCCTTGGTGCGGCCGGTCAGGAGCTCGACGCCGACGCCGGCGGCGCCGGCGAGTTTCGATATCGTCGCGAAATGCTGGCGGGCGAGGATCTCCGTCGGCGCCATCAGCACCGCCTGGCCGCCGGCCTCGACGGCGGCGGCCATGGAGAGCAGCGCCACCAGCGTCTTGCCGGCGCCGACATCGCCCTGCAGCAGGCGCAGCATGCGGTCCTCGCCGGCCATGTCCTTGAGGATGTCTTCGACGGCGCTCTTCTGGCTGGGCGTAAGCGAGAAGGGCAGGGCAGCGATGATGCGGGCGGCGAGATCGCCCTTCACCCGGATCGGCTGGCCCGGCACCTTGCGGATCTTCTGGCGCACCAGTGCCAGCGACACCTGGCCGGCGAGGAACTCGTCATAGGCGAGACGTCTGCGGGCCGGCGCGTTCGGGTCGATATCCTTTCCGTCTTCCGGGTGATGCAGGCTGCGGAAGGCCTCGGCGACGGTCGGGAAATCCCGCTTCTGCGTCAGGGCCGCGTCGGCCCATTCGGGAAAGGCCGGCAGGCGTTCGACGGCGCCTTCGATCACCTTGCGCAATGTCTTCGGCGACAGGCCGGCGGTCAGCGGATAGACCGGCTCGACCAGCGGCAGGTTCTGCGCTTCCGACACCTTCACCATGAAATCGGGATGCACCATCGAGGCGCGGCCGTTGAACCAGTCGACCTTGCCGCTGACCATCACCTGTTCGTCCACGGGCAGCGACTTCGACAGCCAGTCACCCTTGGCGCGGAAGAAGGTGAGCGCCAGTTCGCCGGTCTCGTCGTGCAGAAAGACGCGGTAGGGCTGGTTGGTGCCGCGCGCCGGTGGCTGGTGACGGTCGACACGTCCCTCGATGGTGACGATCGACCCCTGCGGCGCCAGCGCGATCCCCGGCCGGTTGCGACGGTCGATCAGCGAAAAGGGCGCATGGAAGAGAAGATCGACGACGCGGCAGTCCTCGGCATCCTCGCGGCCCGTCACCTTGGCGATCAGGTCGGCGATCTTCGGCCCGACGCCGGGCAGCGACGAGGCGGAAGCGAAGAGCGGATCGAGTATGGCTGGGCGCATGGCGGCTAAATGGGGCAAGTTTTGCCCATTTGGCAAGGTGACGGGCGCGCATTTTGATCCTATATGAACCGCAAAACAGGGACATGGCTCATGACCGGATTGGCACGCACCAGCGCCGACCTCGACCCGCGCCGCAGGCGCATTCTCTATCGCTGCTGGCATCGCGGCATTCGCGAGATGGATCTCGTCTTCGGCTCCTTCGCCGAGGCGGAGAT
>JBQGDG010000104.1:0-20738 GCA_052038935.1 Neorhizobium sp.
GATGCGATCTATCTCGACGAAATCCGCAAGGCCGGTCTCTACGACACGATCTGGCAGGCCTTTGCGGTGCTCCTGCCGGTCCAGACCGTCGGCGTCATGGGCGACTACCGGACGTATGATTTCGTCTGCGCGCTGCGCGCCGTGACCTCCGTCGACGGAATGACAGCGGATTTCTATCCCTACGACATGAACTTCCTCGGCCGCACGGCAACCCGCATCATCAACGAGGTGCGCGGTATCAACCGGGTCGTCTACGACGTCACGTCCAAGCCGCCCGGCACGATCGTGTGGGAATAGCCGCAATCTCTGGCCGCCGCGGTCCATCCGCGGCGACTGCCCCTTGAGACCGTTTCGGACCCTCACGCATGCGAAGCCTCTACAACTGGACGATGGCGCTCAGCGCCCGCAAATCCGCAACCGTCTGGCTCGCCGTCATCGCCTTCGTCGAAAGCTCGGTCTTCCTGGTGCCTGCCGACGTGCTCTTCGTGCCGATGGCGCTGGCCCGCCCGGACCGGGCCTGGCGTTACGCGTTGATAGCCACGATCTTTTCTGTCCTCGGCGGAATGGCCGGCTGGTGGATCGGATCCTTCGCCTTCGACGCGATCGCCCTGCCCATACTGGAATTCTGGGGCAAGCTCGAAACGTTCAATGCCCTGAAGGATGGCATAACCTACGAGACGATCCTCCTGATGCTCGTGACATCCGGGTTCGCGCATCTGCCGCCGATCAAGGTCGTCACGATCCTGTCAGGGGTCGTGCATGTGAATCTGGGCCTTTTTGTCGTGTCGGCCATCGTCACGCGCGGCGCCCGCTTCCTGCTGCTCGCCTGGCTCCTGCGTCGCTATGGCGAGGATATCAGGCACTTCATCGAAAAACGGCTCGGCAAGCTCGCGATGATCGGCGCAACGGCGCTCATCGCAGCCTATGTCGGCTACAGGATGCTGGCGCACTGAGCCAGCGATCAAAATGCCAGCGACTGCTGCGCCGGTTCGGGTGGCGTCAGATGAACGCCTTCCAGCTCCAGCATGCGCATTTTGGATGTCGAACCTCCAGGCGCTGAGAAGCCGCCGATCTTGCCGCCTGCGGCCAGCACGCGATGACATGGGATGATCAGCGCGACCGGGTTCTTCGCCATGGCCTGACCGACGTCACGCGCCACCTCCGGGCCCGCGCCGAGTTCCCTGGCGATCGTGCCGTAGGTCGTCGTATGTCCCCAACCGATCCGGCGGGCAGCCGAGTAGATATCCCTGAAGAACTCGTCCTGGCCTTCGAGATCCAGGCGGATATCGGAAAAGTCGATCTGTTCTCCAGCGAAATAGCGCTTCACACGATCGATGGTACGCTCGATATCGGCAGGCGGAGAGGCCTCGGCGGCATCGGGTATCCGACGGCGAATAAGCTTTTCCGTCGCAGCCGCACTGCTTGTGGGTAACTGAAAGCGCGTAACGCCAACATCGCTCCAGGCAATGCCGCAAAAGCCGGCGGGCGTCTCGAAGATCGCATAACGATGTGGGGACATTGGTCTACCTCCACTTGCGGTTTGGCCCGTAAGAATCAGGGTTTTTCCGACTTCGATCAACCCGTTTCTTGCGCACCGCCAAAATTCCGGCAGGAGCCGGGCGCTTTTTGTTCTCTTTTTGTTCTGTACGAAAGATAGCTTTGCGCTAATATGGCTCGACCGCATGATGATGGGAGGACTGGAATTGCTGCGATCCCAAACATTCCTTCCCTTCGCCGACGAGCGGAGGAACCAGGCCGGGCGCGGCGCACCCCGTCGAAAGAGTGAGCTGTTTTTCGCTCTGAAACCCGGGCTTTCGGTCGCTCGGGCGATATACGAGGCAGCGGAAGAGCATGGACGCAACCGCACCAATCGCAAGCCTCACCCGCCGGAACTGCTGCATTTGAGCTTGTTATCCATGGGCGAGTATGAGCAGCCACCCTACGAACTCGTTCCCAGGATCGACGCCGCCATCGGCAGTGTCTGGGCAAAGCCTATCGGCATCAAGCTCGACGGCAGCGCAATCTACGGAAACGGGCAGCATCTTGCCTTGACGAGCACAGACGGACGCGACGAGATCCGCGCGCTTGTGCGATTGCTGTACTTCGCTCTCGACCGGAACAACCTGGAAAGGACCGTCCCGGGGTCGATCTCGCCCCACGTCACCGTGATCTACGGCTACGGGAAGGGCGAGCCTCTCGCCGTCATGAAACCATATGTCTGGCTGGCGAGAGAGTTCGTGCTTGTCTACAGCCACCGCGGCGAAGGCCGTCACGAGCATTTCGGATGCTGGCGACTTGATCCGGATGCTCCGGCCTACAGACGGCAGCCGGAACAATTGCGGCTTTTCAGCTGACATCCTGCAAGCGGGACGTCAGCGACATGCCCGACGGTATCAACCGATACGGTCGAAAGCCTTGGGATCGATGCCGAGCGTATTGAGATCGCGGTTACGCGGGCGGCGGCCGTTCTCAACGGCGGCGGAAGCGGAAACGGCAGCGCCGAAGATAGCGAAAGCACGGCTCAAACGGCTGCCACGGCTGTTGTTGAGGATGGACATGGAAAACTCCTTCGTTGGTGACTGATATATGAGCGCGCAGCCGTTTCCGCACAACGCATAAGCCGGCAGGGCAGCCATGCAGCTTTGATATGCCGCGGTTTGATCCTGCACATTTTCTTGCCAGGCGGGGCATGCCGTTGGTATCGCTTCCGGCGAACGAGAGGACGGCAGAATGGCGATCACGATCTACGGCATCAAGAACTGTGACACGATGAAGAAGGCACGGACCTGGCTCGACCAGAGAGGCGTCGATTACGCTTTCCACGACTACAAGCTGTCCGGCATCGATCGGGCACATCTGGAAGCCTGGATCGACAGGGCAGGCTGGGAGATCGTTCTCAACCGCGCCGGCACGACCTTCAAGAAGCTCGACGAAGCCGACCGGCAGAATATCGACCGGGAAAAGGCGATCGAATTGATGCTGGCACAGCCGTCGATGATCAAGCGTCCGGTCCTCGAGGCCGACGGCGGGCTGCTGATCGGTTTCAAGCCCGAACTCTACGAAGACGCGTTTGCGGCCGCCTGACCATGTCGAGAGCGACCCGTGCGACACAGACGCTGGACAGGCTGAAAATCGCATTCACCACCGTCGTCTATGACTATGATCCCAATGCCGGCCGCATCGGATTGCAGGCGGCGGAAGCGATCGGCGAGGAACCGCGGCGGGTGCTGAAGACGCTTATGGCAGAGGTCGACGGACGACCGGTCTGTGTCGTCGTGCCGTCGGATCGAGAGGTTTCCATGAAGAAGCTCGCCGCAGCCTTCGGAGGAAAATCCGCGACGATGATGAAACCTGCCGATGCCGAACGTTTGACCGGCTATCGCGTAGGCGGCATCAGCCCTCTCGGACAGAAAAAACGCGTGTCGACGGCCATCGAAGTCACGGCACTGGACGAACCGCATGTGTTCATCAATGGCGGGCAGCGCGGCCTGCAGATCCGCCTCGCTCCGACCGATGCGAAAGATGCGACAGGGGCATTCGCCGCTCCTCTCGTTACGTAGAGGTTAACGGGCGCCGTGGCGGTCCAGGCTTCAATTTTGCCTCAAAGCCCTCTAAGTCTTGTCTGAACGGACAACACCGAGAGGCCTGCCATGACCATCGTACCGAATTTCCAGACCGCCATCGATCCCGTCAAGCTGGAGAAGCTCGGGGAGGTCGCGGTCAAGGTGGGTCTGAGGCTGGAAAAAGGCCAGGACCTCGTCATTACCGCACCGGTGGCGGCGCTGCCACTCGTCCGTTTCATCACGAGACACGCCTATATCGCAGGCGCCGGTATCGTTTCGACCTTCTATTCCGACGAGGAAACCACGCTGGCACGGTACCAGCATGCATCGGACGACAGTTTCGACAAGGCCGCCGGCTGGCTCTACGAGGGTATGGCCAAGGCTTATGAGAATGGGGCTGCCCGGCTGGCGATCGCCGGCGACAATCCGATGCTGCTGTCCTCACAGGACCCGGCCAAGGTAGCGCGCGCCAACAAGGCCAACTCGATGGCCTACAAGCCGGCACTCGAAAAGATCGCCAATTTCGACATCAACTGGAACATCATCTCCTATCCCAATCCATCCTGGGCAAGGCAGGTCTTTCCGGACCTTCCCGAAGAGGCCGCGGTCGCGAGGCTCGCAGATGCGATCTTTGCCGCCTCTCGCGTCGATGTGGCCGACCCGGTCGCGGCCTGGGATCAGCACAATGGCAACCTCAAGAAGCGGTCGGGCTGGTTGAACGGCGAGCGCTTTTCGGCGCTGCACTTCACCGGGCCGGGCACCGATCTCACGGTCGGTCTTGCCGACGGGCATGAGTGGCACGGCGGAGCCTCGACGGCCAAGAACGGCATTACCTGCAACCCGAACATCCCGACCGAAGAGGTTTTCACCACGCCCCATGCGCTGAAGGTGGAAGGGCATGTGTCGAGCACCAAGCCGCTATCCCATCAGGGCACGCTGATCGACGACATCCAGGTTCGGTTCGAGGGCGGCCGGATCGTCGAGGCGAAGGCTTCGAAAGGCGCCGAGGTACTGAACAAGGTTCTCGACACGGACGAGGGCGCGCGGCGGCTGGGCGAAGTGGCCCTCGTGCCGCATTCCTCCCCGATTTCGGCCAGCGGCATCCTTTTCTACAATACGCTGTTCGACGAAAACGCGTCCTGCCACATCGCGCTCGGCCAGTGCTATTCGAAATGCTTCCTCGGAGGAGCATCTCTGACACCGGAACAGATCAAAGCGCAGGGCGGCAATTCCAGCCTCATCCATATCGATTGGATGATCGGTTCCGACAAGGTCGATATCGACGGGATCAGGGCGGACGGGACCCGGGTAGCGGTGATGCGCAAGGGCGAGTGGGCGTAGCGCCCACCGCTTCTACCTTTCGGGGAAACCCGCGGGCATGGTCCGGCTTCTGCCGGAACTTTCCCGTCAGCGATAATACACGACCTTTCCACCATTGCCGGCCGTTTCGACGCGCAGGACGTTGTGCAGCGAGATGCCGCGCACGGCAAGCGCCCGCTGCAGCAGCGGGTCGCGGCCGGCCTCGGCCTGCGCCCTGCGGATGGTCACGCTATTGGCCGAATGAATTGTGCGCTGGTAACCATCTCCCTGCCCATAAATCGGCGCGACCTGGATGGCGATGACATCGTCATCATAGGCCTTGCCGAAAACAATTTCCGAAAGCCGCGTCTGGTCGGCCATGGCAGGCACCGAGTTCATCGCCGCGGCGGCGAAGGCGACGAAATATGCGACGGCCAGTTTGTTCATGATCGCGTTCTCCATGGGTCGGTTCGACAAGGCCATGTCCTAGGCCTCGCCAGATTGCGCCTGTGCCGATGATAGATAGGGATTTCCCTGCCGGTTTAAACGCCAGAGCGTGCCACCGGTTGCGATACGACGGGCGTGCAAGCGCGGCGCAAGCTTACTCGTCAAGCATCCGCAAATCATCACGACGGAAGCGGACAAGAACAGGCCAAGAAACATGGCTCTCCTCCGTGGTGTTCATTTGAACCGGAGGGTCATGAATGCCAGTTATCACATTCGCGAATACGAAGGGCGGCGCAGGCAAGACGACGATGGCGCTCGTCACGGCCGGAGAATTGGCCAGAAGAGGCTATCGCGTCGCCATGCTCGACGCCGATCCGCAACAGTGGGTCTCCCGCTGGATGACGCGGATGGCAAAAATGCCGAAATTCTCGATCGTCGCTGATATCGATGCCGAAACCATCGAAAAAGCAATCAAGGACCTGAAAAAGCGAAACGACTATATCGTCGTGGATCTGCCCGGCGGCATCACGCCGTTGCTCGCCAAGGGTCTCGGCCTGTCCGATCACGTCTTCGTTCCGGTGCAGGGCTGCGCACTGGATGCGGCCGGCGGCGCCCAGGTGCTGGACATCCTGAAGAAACTCGAAAACGAATGCGGCATCCGCATCGCTCATTCCGTAGCCCTGACGCGTGTCAGTTCGATCATCACGACGAGGGCACTGCTCGCCGTCAAGGGCATGCTGGCCCAGCAGGGTGTGCATGTGCTCGGCACGCCGCTGATCGAACGCGCCGCCTATCGCGACATGTTCGATGCCGGAACGCTGATCGACGCGCTCGATCCCGACGCCGTCAGCAATCTTGCCAAGGCGCAGGAGAACGCCCGCCTGCTGGTCGATGAAGTCGTCAGGCTCGCGCCGCTTCCGGTGAAAGTCGCCAAAGCATCAAAAGCCGTACAGGCATCCGGCGCAAAGGTCGCAACGCCACGCAGGACGGCCGCCAAGAAAGCCGCCTGATCAGGTGGAGGGCTGGAGCCGAAAGCTGCTCCGGCCTCCCAATGTGTATCTCCCAGTCAAAACAGAGTTCCCTGCTTGGGTGGATCTGCAGCGACATCCGGCTTCGGCGCCTTCCGTTTCGGCGGGACCGCCACCGGTCCTGCTTCCGGCGGGGCAGTTCCCTCTCCGGCGGTCGCCGCGACACGGCCATCGGCGAATTCGATCGAGATCGCCGCCCCGTCGGCGACGCTCGCGGCACGCGTCAATGGTCGTGCATCCGCATCCCGTATCACCGCGTAACCGCGTTTCAACACGTTCTTGTAGGACAGTGACTGCAGGACGCGATCCTGGCCCGCCAGCGCCGCACGGCTTCGGGAGAGCGTGTGGCTGATCGCCGTATCGGCATGGCGCATCAGCGAGACGAGGTGCTGGCTCTCCCGCTGCAAATGACCGGCGAGCCTTGCCGGCATGGCCTTCAGCGAGGCGTCGAGCCGGGCGATGCGTCCCTTTTCACTCAGCAACTGCCGCTCGATACATCTATCCGCCCGCATCAGACGGTCGGCAAGCGACTGTCGCTGCTGCGTGAGCCGACCGGTGAGGAGTTCAAGGCGAAGGCCGGACGATGCACGCTCGAAGGTGCGGCGCTTGACGATCGTCGTCCGTTCCAGACCACGGCCGAGACCGGTCGCCGCCTCATCGAAACGGCGGCGCGGCAGAGCCAGCAGCTGGTCGAGCGACGGCAGCGCCCGCACGAGTGCCCGCAACGACTGCCGGCGGTGATCCATCTGGCGGGATGCGCAGCCGCGGAGGCGGGCGGAGAGGCCGGAAAGCTGGGCGTCGAGATCCGCCTTTACCGGAACCGCCATTTCCGCGGCGCCGGTCGGCGTCGGCGCCCGCATATCGGCGGCATGGTCGATCAGTGTCCAGTCGGTCTCATGGCCGACGGCGGAGATGAGCGGGATGTCGCTTTCCGCCGCGGCACGCACGACGATTTCGTCGTTGAAGCTCCAGAGGTCCTCAAGACTGCCGCCGCCACGCGCGACGATCAGCACATCCGGCCGCGGCACGAAATGACCCGCCGCAACCGCGTTGAAGCCGCGGATCGCAGCCGCCACTTCCTCGCCCGAACCCTCGCCCTGCACCTTGACTGGCCAGACAATGACGTGGACGGGGAACCGATCGGTGATGCGGTGCAGGATGTCACGGATTACCGCGCCGGTCGGCGACGTCACGACACCGATGACGCGGGGAAGGTATGGCAAGGGGCGCTTGCGCCCCTGGTCGAACAGCCCTTCGGCGGCAAGCTTGCGGCGGCGCTCCTCGAGCAATGCCATCAGCGCACCGGCACCGGCCGGCTCGAGGTTCTCGATGACGATCTGGTATTTGGATGAACCGGGGAAAGTCGTCACCTTGCCGGTGGCGATGACCTCCATGCCCTCTTCCGGTCGGAAGCGGAGGCGCGAGAACGTACCCTTCCAGACGACCGCATCGATACGCGAACGATCGTCCTTCAGGCTGAAATACGCGTGCCCGGAAGAATGGGGGCCCCTGTAGCCGGAGATTTCGCCCCTGACGCGTACGTGATCGAAGGCATTCTCGACGGTGCGCTTGATCGAGCCGGAGAGTTCCGACACCGAGAATTCGGTCAGGTTGCTGGGCGCATCGTTGGCGAACATGGTCATGGCCCAAACGTTAACGGAAACGATGGAGGATTTCACCAGCAGGCTTGCGGATTGATGTGGATGGCCAACTGTCTTTTCGGTGACGACAATTTGCGTACTCTCCCATCCTCGCCGGCCGAGGGCATGGGATAATCGCTCAGATCAAACAGGAGACCAGACCATGCCGGATCGTTTCGCCAATACCCAGCCTTCCCTCTCCAGCCCGGCATCGGCCGGGTTTACCGTCACCCCCAGCGACGCCACCCCGTTGCCGTCGACCAGCAGGGCACTCTATGTCGGCAGCGGCGGAACGCTTGCCGTGCGCATGCTGTCCGGCGACGACCTCAGTTTTGCCGGCCTTGCAGCGGGTACCTTTCTGCCGATCAGGGTCAATCAGGTACTTGCAACCGGAACGACCGCAGGATCGATCGTCGCCCTGTATTGAAGCGCGGGCAACGGATACGGAACCTCGCGCGACGTTCGACGTTACAATCTGAGTGGAGGATAGGACTTAGGTCCGAACATAGCCGGCCCTAAGTCCTGCAAAGCTCGGAAAATCGTAACCAATATGCTGACCTGCCGTTAGGCATAATGCGAAAGCATTTTTTATAGGCTACTGGGATAAACGGTCTCCGACGTGAAGGAAGGAGATTAGCCGTGTTGTTCCTGACGGCAGCATCCATTGGTCTTTTGGCCGGCATGACCCGAAGCATCGTTTCCATTACGATAGCGGCGATGCTGATCCCCGTCGTTTTCATCGCGGCGGCATTCGTCGGTTCTACATCGTTCACCGGCCTCCTGATGGCGATCCTGGGCTATAATTTCGGGCTTCTCAACCTTATTGTCGTTACAGCCGTCATCCAGACGGTGCGCCACGCCTGATTACCCCTGTGGCTCCGGGATCACCCTGAACACCTGAAAAGCCCCGCCTTCATTAAGCACTGGCAGCAGATAATCGGGCACGTCCCCCGCTGCCAAAGCGGAATACAACCCGTCCTTCTTCAATGAAATTATGCCGTCCGTCTGGGGATCGCTCCTGCAGAACGCGACAAGCGTGACACCGGCACCCTTCAGGAAGGCCTGCGCCTCGGCGGGGCGGGCCATGCCGATATGCAGTTCGGTCAGCATGCCACCCTGGTTGCGATGATAGGGCGCCGAGAGCACCCGATGCGACGTGTGTCTCAGGATTTCGGCTCCACTGTTTGACGGTGCCGCGACGGTTCCCGTCCCCAGGCTGCGCAGCGTTGCCATGTCGGCGGGATTGCCGCATTCGCCCATTTCACCGAGATTGGAGGTCGACAGCATGTCCATGCCCGCCGCGCCGACGCCCTCCTTCATCACGATGCCTGCGAGACCCCACACGGCAGGGACGGCCGCCAGTGCGGCGACAATGAACCCCGCCGTCGCAGGGATATTCTTCGGGTCTGCCCGCACCTGCCGCCGCAGATGGGCGATCAGCAGAGCAAAAGGCGGGATGCTGAGCAGGTTGGCGAAGAAACTGCCGCGGATCTGAATGAGCGACACGGCCCAGGTCACACCGATCAGTACCAGGAACAGCAGATGCAGACCGCGCTCCTCGCCGCGCCGGATCCGGACGAGGCAGATGAGGATGGCGGCCAGGCCGACGGCGTAGAAACCCGCGACGGTCTCCGGGGAGACCTTCATCTGCGCGGCTACCGATCTGGCTTCCGTCACTCCGCTGAGCCACATCTGGACCAGCATCGGGTCGAGATCGGCGAGCGGGCTTCCAAGACATTGCGGAGCGACGCCGATCGCAGTCAGGCCGAGTATTGCGCCCAGAACCGCCGATCCTGCAAGCCGGCCCGGACGCCCGACGGACATTGGAACAAGGGCGAGAGCGAAAAGGCCGGCACCGCCGATGGTGGTCAGCGAATAAAAGCCGAACGACAGGCTGTCGCAGGTGACGGCGGCATAGTGGCGCGGCGGCACGGTGCCGAGGAAAGCGGCCGTGATGGCGAGCGCAAGAGCAAGCCCGAAGGCGCGGGCTGCCGGCGCAAACGCTGCGCCCTGCCAGATCCATCGGGCAGCGACGCAGAGGCATGCGGCAGCAACGAAGGGCACGGTTTCCGCACCGACGGCGATCGCCAGCGCGGCTGCGACACCCGCCGCCGCATGACCGGCAACACCGGCCCGACGATCAGCGAGAAATGCGGCAATCCACATGGCGAGCACGAGCTGCACATTGTGGTGATCGAGCGCACCCGGGCGAAACTTGATGCAGGTGAAGATGAAGATGCAGCCGAGACCAAGTGCTACATGCATGGTCTGCGATCCGCCGACACGTCGGCCGATAATGCCCAGCGGCAGGAGCAGCAGGCCCGCCAGAAGCAGCGGCCAGAGGCTCGCCACCACGCCCTCGGCGGTTGCGACCGGCACGAAGAGAGAAAAGAAGCGGATCAGGAGGCCGATCGGCGCGTCGATCAAACGCGACCAGTGCATCAGCGTACCGCCTTCGAGCCCGAGGCGATATTGCATCAGGTCGAACCAGTCCTGGCCGGAGAGCCAGTCGCGTATTTCGACGAGACGCATGACATCGTCATTGTCGGGGCCGATCAGATCCTTTGCTCCGGGCAGGAAAATCAGCGTCATCGCGCCGGTGATCGCCAGCCAATAGGCGAACACCGCCGGCAGCAGCCTCTGCAGCAGAGGATGCCCTGCAGTCGGCGGGGATATCTGCTCTGCGATGGTCTCTGTCATTTGCGGCTTACTTCGAACTGTACGGAAGGTCCGCAACCTAAACTTAACCTTCCCAAGAAATAGTAAAGCCGACAGCCAGGCCGTTTCTGCGCTGGATTTTCCGTGTACCGAGTGAAAATCATGACCGATGCTCCAGCCGGCTCCGCCGGTACCCTGACCGGCAGTCTCGCGATCGCCGTGCTGCTTCCCTGCTATAACGAAGCATCGACGATCGAGGGCGTGGTGCGCGCTTTCCGTGCGGCACTGCCCGATGCCCGCATCTATGTCTACGACAACAATTCCACCGACGGCACGGCGCTGAAGGCGATGCTCGCCGGCGCCGAGGTGATGCGCGAGCGGCGCCAGGGCAAGGGCCATGTCGTGCGGCGCATGTTCGCCGACATCGATGCCGACATCTACCTGATGGCGGACGGCGACGGCACCTATTCCCCGAAAGATGCCGAGGATCTTATCCGCACCCTCTTGACCGAGCGGGCCGACATGGTGGTCGGCACCCGACGCGGCGTCCATGCCGATGCCGGGCGCCAGGGTCACGCAGCCGGAAACCGGTTGTTCAATCTTCTCTACCGAACGATCTTCGGCCGTGATTTCACCGACATCTTCTCCGGCTACCGTGTCTTTTCGCGCCGCTTCGTAAAGAGCTTTCCCGCCGTCTCGGGCGGTTTCGAGATCGAGACCGAAATGTCGGTCCATGCCTCCCGCCTGAAACTGCCGGTGAGCGAAATCGAACTCGACTACGGGCGGCGCCCGGAAGGCTCGCATTCCAAGCTCTCGACCTTCAAGGACGGCGGCAAAATCCTCTGGATGTTCGCGATGCTGATGAAGGAGACGCGCCCCTTCGCCTTTTTCGGAACGATCAGCGGCGCCTTCATGATCGCCAGCCTGACCTTCATGGCGCCGGTGCTCATCGCCTATTTCCAGACCGGTCTCGTCGAGCGGATGCCGACCTGGGTCTTTTCGCTTGTCCTGATGATCCTGTCATCCCTGATGTTTACCGCCGGACTGATCCTTGATTCCGTCTCCCGCGCACGCACAGAACAGCTACGCATCCACTACATGAATCTTGCCGGGCGCATTCCCACGCCAGCGGCAAGGACCGGGGCCACCAGGCCCGAGCGCCGCAGGACAAAGGCGGCATGAATCGCGAAACCACAAACCGCATCCGCTTCGTCATCGAGGACCTACTTCCGCCAATCCTGCGGGATTCAAGGCTTTTCCTATGGCTTGCGAAACGCGTTTGGGGCGAGCATATCAGCCATCTGGCGGATTTTCGCGCCCGTGCGCCTTTCCTGACGCCCGAGGAATATGCGGAGCTCTATCGAAACCATCCGCGCGTTCATGAAGGCACGGACAATTCGGCGGCCTGCATCCGCCGCATCAATACGATGATCGCAGGTGAAAGCGTTTGCGATGTCGGCTGCGGCACGGGCGCGCTTCTGATCCAGATCCGCGCAGCGCGACCGGAAGTCAAACGCCTCGTTGGCGTCGACTTCGTCATCGACGATGCTGCAGCCATAAGCGGCGTCGAATATGTCGCTGCCAGGATCGAGAACCTTCCCTTCGCCGATGGCGAGTTCGATACCGTTGTCTGCACGCATGTCATCGAACACGTTCTGGAATATGGGAAAGCCATTGCGGAACTGAGACGCATCGCACGCAGGCGTTTGATCATCGTAGTGCCACGCGAGCGCGAAGCGCGATATACGTTCAACCCGCACTTCAATTTCTTCGCCTATACACATTCCTTCCTGCGCGCGGCGCATCCCGTGCCCGCCATATATGTCTGCGAGGATATCGGCCGGGATATCTTCTACTGCGAAGATCGTCCGGCCTGAGGTTCAGAATGTTTGCCGCACTTACGCCCGCAACCTGGTTGGGACTGATCGGCACGCCGCTGTTGATCGCTTTCGGACAGGTCCTGTTCAAGATTACAAGCAATACGGCCGGCGACCCGTCCTTACGCAGTCTGCTGGCGATGGCCGCAAACCCGGTCTTCATCGCAGCGCTCGCGCTTTACGGCTTTGGTACGCTCGTCTGGATCTTCGTTCTCAGGTCCGTACCGCTGACGATTGCCTATTCGTTCATGGGCCTGACCTTCTGCTTCGTTCCTCTCCTGGCGCAACTGTTCTTCGGGGAGCCCCTTACATTGCGCTATGCGCTCGGCACCGTTCTGATATTTGCCGGTCTGCTTGCGATCAACGGCTGATGCCTGACGGGAAGTTCATGAGACGCGTCCTCTGGTTCATTTTCGCCGGCGGCTGCGCCTTCCTCATCGATATCGGTATTACCTATCTGCTGATGGTGCCGCTCGGGCTCAGTCCGTTTGCCGCGCGCATACCCGCGATCATCAGCGCGATCGCCTTCACCTGGTTTGTCAACCGGAACCGCACTTTCGACCCCTCGCCCCACTCCCTGGCGAAGGAGGGTGTTCGCTACTGGACGGTGGGGGTGACGTCGGCATTGCTTAACTACGCAATCTATTCGACGCTGATTTCACGCGCTCCGATCCAGCCGGCGGTGGCGATCATCTTCGCCTCCGGCGCCGCGACGATATACAGCTTCTTTGGTTATTCGCGCTTCGTCTTCCGTCACAAACGCCCGGCTGAAGAGTAACTCAGACCGTTTCCCAACCGTCATGCTGTCCGGCGCGATAGATGGCGTCGATAAAGCGCTGGCTCTTCACCGAACTTTCCAGCGTCACGATCTCCACGTCCTCTCCGGCGACCGCCGCGGCAAAGGTTTCCGTCTGCCTGCGGTATTGCCGGCTGTCGGGGAAACGGAAGATCTGCGAGACGTTATGCTTCTGGTTGGCGAGCTCGATCTCCTCGGCGCCATACCGATCCGCGTTGAACGGCGATTTTACCTCGATAAAACCCTCTGTTCCGTGGAAGACCATCACCTGGCGATTGGCCATCTGGGTGGCGACATAGAAACTGAGTTCGAAGCTGCCGAAATCCGCCTTGACGCTGGCGTATATGTCGGTGCCGAAATCCGGATCGCGTCGCACGACAGCCTGCACGCGCTGCGGCTCCTTTTCCGTTGCGAAGCGGGTCGCAATCGTCGGATAGACGCCGATATCCGGTAGAGCGCCGCCGCCGAGTTCCGGGATATTGCGCATATTGCCGGCGTCGCGGTTGAAATAGCTGAATGCGCCCTGGACATGTTTCAGCTCTCCGATCACCCCTTCCCGGAGAAGTTCGCGGACCTTGCGCCAGACCGGCGAATAGGTGACCATATAGGCTTCCGAGACCACGACCCGGTTTCGATCGCGTGCTTCGATCAGCGCATCGAGTTCGGCGGCCTTCAGCGCCAGCGGCTTTTCCACGAGCACATGTTTTCCGGCATTCGCCGCCTTGATCGCCCATTCGACATGCTGGCTTGTCGGCAAAGGAATATAGACGGCATCGATCAGCTCGGAAGCAAGCATCTCCTCGTAGGATCCGAAGGCGTGCGGCACGCCGAAGCGGTCAGCCAGTGCGCGCGCCTTCGCCAGATCCCGGCTTGCGACGGCTGTGATCACGGCATTTTCGGCATCCTGGATCGCCGGCATGACGGCATCCCTTGCAATCTTGGCCGTCGACAGAATTCCGAAACGCAGCATGGCTCTCTCCCTTACATCTTGTTCCACAGAGCTTAAGGTCAGGCACAAGGCGCTTCAATCCACACATCTCGCATTCTTGAAAAAGTCTGCGAAGGCGCAAGATAATGGATTGCAGCGCGCCCGGATCGGGCTAACCTTGGCCTTCCTTCCTCACACGCCCTCAAAATCAGAAAACCTTGGAGAGCACCATGGAGAAGCGCAAGCTCGGCCGCACCGGCCTTTCCATCTCGCCGGTCGTGTTCGGCGGCAACGTCTTCGGCTGGACCGCGGACGAAAAGACCTCGTTCGATCTCCTCGACAGGTTCTTCGCGGCGGGCTTCAACACGATCGATACGGCCGACGTCTATTCCGCCTGGGTGGATGGCCATTCCGGCGGCGAAAGCGAAACGGTGATCGGCAAGTGGCTGAAGCGCGGCAGCGTTTCCCGCGACAAGGCGATCATCGTCACCAAGGTCGGCCATCCTTCGATGGGCGAGGACAAGAAGCTCAAGGCCGGCTGGATCGCGGAAGCCATCGACAGATCGCTGGCCCGACTGCAGACGGACTATATCGATCTCTATCTCTCGCATTTCCCGGACGACGGCACACCGCATGAGGAAACACTCGGCGCTTTCGTCCGACTGAAAGAAGCCGGCAAGGTCCGTGCGATCGGCTGCTCCAATTTCAACGCCGGACAACTGAAAGCCTCGCTCGAGGCCGCCGACAAGAGCGGCCTGCCGCGTTACGACGTGTTGCAGCCGGAATACAATCTCTACACCCGCGAGAAATTCGAGGGCGCACTCGCCGAGCTGTGCATCGCCGAAGACATCGGCGTCATCAGCTATTACGCGCTGGCCGCAGGTTTCCTGACCGGCAAGTACCGGAAACCGGAAGACGCGGCGGGCAGCGCACGCGGCTATCGCATCCCGGATTACCTCAACGACCGCGGCATGAGGGTTCTCGCAGCACTCGACCGGGTTGCGCAGGAGACGGGGGCGAGCCTTGCCTCGATCGCCATCGCCTGGGTCGCGGCAAGGCCGGGTATCACGGCGCCGATCGCGAGCGCCACCAGCCTGAAACAGCTCGATGCGATCGTCGCCGCCGGCAGCCTTTCCCTGACAGAGGCGCAGATGAAGCTTCTCGACGACGCGGCCTGAGGCGCTCGGCGCTAACGCTTTCGTGACTGGCGGGTCGGTTTGATCGCCGGGCGGGCGGACCTAGATCAGAAGAACCGGCAGCCGCCGGCTTTCTTCCCGCAATGAATATTGGAGACAATCATGGATCTGCGCGTACTCGGCCGGACTGGCCTTTCCATCTCGCCCGTCGTGTTCGGCGGCAACGTGTTCGGCTGGACGGCAGACGAGAAGACCTCCTTCGAACTCCTCGACAAGTTCTTCGATGCGGGCTTCGACACGATCGATACCGCCGACTGCTATTCCGGTTGGGTCGAGGGCAACAGCGGCGGTGAGTCCGAGACGATCATCGGCAAGTGGCTGAAACAGTCCGGTCGCCCGCGCGACAAGGCGATCATCATCACCAAGGTCGGCTCCACACCCCAGGGCGCGGCGATGGAAAAGGGCCTCGACAAAGACCGTATCATCGAGACTGTCGAGGGATCGCTGAAGCGGTTGCAGACCGATTACATCGATCTCTATCTTTCCCATTGGCCGGATCCGAAGACGCCGCACGAGGAGACGCTGTCGGCCTTCGCCACACTCAAGGAACAGTGCAAGATCCGTGCGATCGGCTGCTCGAATTTCGATGCCGCCCAGCTCAAAGCTTCGCTGACGGCTGCCGAAAAAGCCGGGCTGCCGCGCTACGACGTGCTGGAACCGGAATACAATCTCTACGACCGGTCCGGTTTCGACGGGGATTTGGCCGAGCTCTGCAAGACGCAGGATATCGGCGTCATCACCTATTTCAGCCTTGCCTCCGGCTTCCTGACCGGCAAATACAAGAGCAAGGCCGATGCGGAGGCGAACAAGAACCGCGGCGGCATGGTGGCAAAATATTTCGACGATCGCGGGATGCGCATCCTCGCCGCCCTCGACGAAGTTGCCGCAGAAACCCATTCCCAGCCGGCTTCGGTCGCGCTCGCCTGGATCGGTCAGCGGCCCGGCGTCACCGCGCCGATCGCCAGTGCGACCAGCGCAAGGCAGCTGGAAACCATGATGGCAGCCGGCAATCTGAAGCTCACGGCGGACCAGATGCAGCAGTTGAACGACGCCAGCGCCTGATTGCCATCGACAACGCGCGGGCGGGCAAACGGCCCGCCCGCCTCATACATCAATCCGGAGATTCCCATGAAGACGCGTAAGCTTGGAAAAGACCTGACTGTTTCCGCCATCGGCCTCGGCTGCATGGGAATGAGCCACGCCTACGGGGGTCAGGACGAACAGGAATCGATCAGGACCCTGCATCGCGCCGTGGAGATCGGCGTGAACTTTTTCGATACGGCCGAGGTCTACGGTCCCTTCGTCAACGAAGAGCTGGTCGGCAAGGCGCTGAAGCCCTATCGAGACCGGGTCGTCATCGCCACGAAATTCGGCTTCAGGATCGACGCCGCGAAGTCGCAGACCGGCGCGATGATCGGCCTCGACAGCCGGCCGGAACACGTCCGCGAGGTGGCGGAAGCATCCCTGAAGCGGCTCGGCATCGACGTCATCGATCTCTTCTACCAGCATCGCGTCGATCCCGAGGTGCCGATCGAAGATACGGTCGGCGCGATGGCCGACCTCGTGAAGGAGGGCAAGGTCAGGGCGCTCGGTCTTTCCGAAGCAGGCGCGGAGACCATCCGCCGGGCGCATGCGGTCCACCCGATTTCCGCGCTGCAGAGCGAATACTCCCTCTGGACCCGCGATCCGGAAGGCGAAATCCTCGACACCTGCCGGGAGCTCGGCATCGGTTTCGTGCCCTTCAGCCCGCTCGGTCGCGGCTTCCTCACCGGCAAGATCACCAGCACGACACAGATGGCGGAGGGCGACATGCGCCGCAACCTGCCACGTTTCGAAGCCGAAAACATGGAAGCCAATCTGGCGCTGGTGAAGCTGGTGGAGGAGATGGCAAGTGAGAAGGGCGTCACCGCCGCGCAACTGGCGCTGGCCTGGGTGCTCGCCAAGGGGGATTTCATCGTGCCTATCCCCGGCGCACGCAAGATCCCCAATCTGGAACAGAACGCAGCGGCAGCTGACGTGGTCCTGAGCGCCGAGGACGTGGCGAAGCTCGACGCCATGCTTTCCCCCGACAAGATCTCCGGCGCACGTTATTCCGCGCAGGCGATGGCCTGGACGCCGAAGAAATAGCTATCGCGCGAGCCGCGGGAACCCGTCATACCATTCGGAATGGTCATCGTCCTGGTTGGCCATTCCGGCTTTTGTCAGCACGCCGCGCGGCGCGACATAACTCATGATCCGCCGCGCCGGCCGTTCGTGCCACTGGATGTTGAAAGCCCATAGTTTCGGGAAGAAGCAGAGCGAGGAATAGGGCAGATTGTCGTGGATCCACCACGCCATTTTCCGCCAGTCGCCCTCGCGGTCGAAATTGTCGATCAGCCAGGGTACGACGATACAGGCCGTCGCGCCCATGCAGCCATCGGCATCGCGCATGTCCCAGATATGGTCGGCCGCGGTATGATCGTTGGTCGAGCAGTTCAGCCCGTTGCGATTGCCGAATTCGTTGACCTGTCGCGAGCGATAGCCGGAACGGATATGCAGCCGTCCGAAGGTCGCCTGCAGCGGCTCCAGCAATTCCTCGCAGAGATGCTTTCCGGCCTCGACTGCGAGATCAGGATCGTCGGGGATATTCGGGATGCGATGGAAGTCCGCGATCTCCGAATGGAGAAAATCGCGAAGGAAGAAGTTTTTCGACAAGCGCACCCGGCCGAGATCCTCAAGGCCCTTCATCGAATTCGGCTTGCGCATTCGCTCCTCCAGATGAATGTGCCGCGGACCGGAGTGCTGCCCTTCATCCGGCCGCCGCCATCCTTTCCCGTCATGACGGGGGGAGAAGGACACGAGCCGTGCCTTTCCTCCACTCCATCACCGAACAGGGTACGTCCCCTCACCCTAACCCTCTCCCCGCGCGCGGGGAGTGGGTTAGGGTGAGGGCATTTCAGTCCCGCAAAACGAGACGATCACACCAAGGAAAGGCGCGCGCCACCCGAAAATCAGGCGCGCAGCACGCCGCCCGTCGTCTTCTCGACATTGGCGACGATCTTGCCGGTGAGCGCCTCGAAATCCTCGTCCGTCAGGGTCTTGTCGACCGGCTGGATGAGAACCTCGATGGCCACCGACTTCTTGCCCTCGCCGAGCGAGGCGCCTTCGAAGACGTCGAAGACGTTGACCCCGGTGATCAGCTTGCGGTCGGCGCTGGTCGCCGCCTTGACGATCGCACCGGCCTCGACCTCCGAACCGACCACGAAGGCGAAGTCGCGCTTGACCGCCTGGAAGGGCGAAAGCTCGAGACCCGGCTTGGTGCGGGTGGCCTTCTTCTTCGGCTCGGGCATGGCATCGAGATAGATTTCGAAACCGCAGAGCGCGCCGGAAACGTCGAGCGCACCGAGCGTCTTGGGATGGAATTCGCCGAAGTAGCCGAGAACCACTTTCGGACCCATCTTGATCGTGCCCGAACGGCCCGGATGATACCAGGCAGGTCCGCCCTGCTCGATCTGGACGTTCGTCATCGGCAGGCCGCAGGCTTCGATCACGGCCAGCGCGTCGGCCTTGGCGTCATAGACGTCGACCGGCTTGCCGCCGCCCTTCGTCGCATTCGACCACATGCGGCCGGCGCCGTTGATCGATGCCGTGCCACGGCGGATGCCGCCGGCCACGCGGCGCTGACCTTCCGGCGTGTCGTTCTCGTAGGTGCCCGACACTTCGAAGATCGCCACATCGCCAAAGCCCTTGTCGGCATTGCGCTGGGCAGCCGTCAGCAGGCCCGGCAGAAGCGACGGGCGCATGTCCGACATATCGGCCGCGATCGGGTTCGCAAGCTTCAGCGAAGCCGAACCGCCACCGAAGAGCTTTGCCTGATCTTCCGGAATGAAGGACCAGGTGACGGCTTCCAGCATGCCGCGGGAGGCGAGCGCGCGCTTTGCCGTGCGGGTGCGGATCTGCAGCGTGGTCAGGATGCGACCGTTGACGGCCGAAAGCTTCTCGATCGGCTCCGGCTTGATCTGGTCGACGCCGTGGATGCGCATGACTTCCTCGACGAGATCGGCCTTGCCATCAACGTCGGGACGCCAGGACGGAACTTTTACGCTGACGCGTTCGCCTGAGCCCTCGACGGTGAAACCGAGGCGGGTCAGGATTTCGCGGCTCTCATCGGCCGAAATTTCGAGACCGGTCAGGCGCTTGACTTCCGAGAAGGGGAACTCGACGGTCTTGGCATCATAGCCCTTGTAGCCGACGATCTTTTCCTTGGCGGCCACGCCGCCACAGTGATCGAGCACCAGCTGCGTGGTGCGGTCGAGGCCGGGAACCATGTATTCCGGATCGACGCCGCGCTCGAAGCGATAACGCGCATCGGTGATGATGCCGAGCGTGCGGCCGGACTTGGCGATGTTGATCGGATCCCACAGAGCGCTCTCGATCAGCACGTCGACGGTGTTTTCGTCGCAGCCGGAGTGCTCGCCACCCATGATGCCGCCGATCGACTCGACGCCGTTGTCATCGGCGATGACGACATTGTTCGGGCCCAGCTTGTATTCGCGGGTATCGAGCGCCAGCACCGTCTCGCCGTCCTTGGCGCGGCGGACGGTGAGATCGCCCTTCACCTTGGCGGCATCGAAGACGTGCATCGGGCGGCCCTGGTCGAAGGTCATGTAGTTGGTGATATCGACCAGCGCGTTGATCGGGCGAAGGCCGATCGACTTGAGGCGGGTCTGCATCCATGCCGGGCTCGGGCCGTTCTTCACGCCGCGCACGAGGCGCAGGCCGAAACCGGGGCAGAGTTTTCCGTCGTCGAGATCGATCGTCAGGCCGACCGAAGTCTCGCCTTCGAGCTTCAGCGCCGGCGCTGGCGATGTCTTCAGCGTGCCGAGGCCGGAGGCGGCCAGATCGCGGGCGATGCCGTAGATCGAGGTGCAGTCCGGACGGTTCGGCGTCAGGTTGATCTCGATCATCGGGTCGTCGAGACCGGCATAGGTCGCGAAGGACGTGCCGATCGGCGCATCTTCGGGCAGGTCGATGATGCCGTTATGGTCTTCCGACATGTTCATCTCCTTTTCGGAGCACATCATGCCGTGGCTTTCGACACCGCGGATCTTGCCGACAGACAGTGTGACGTCAATGCCCGGAACATAATCGCCCGGCCGCGCTAGGGCTCCGACCAAACCAGCGCGGGCATTGGGCGCGCCGCAGACGATCTGCAGCGGCTTGCCGCCGTTGATATCAGGGCCGGCATCGACCGACAGCACTTTCAGGCGATCGGCTTCCGGATGCTTCTCCGCCGAAAGCACGCGGGCGATGACGAAGGGCTTGTA
>JBQGDG010000105.1:0-1909 GCA_052038935.1 Neorhizobium sp.
CGGCCGCTGCTGGTTCAAATTCGCCGGTGTCTACGAATCGTCGAAAAGCGGCGGACCGGACTATGCCGATGTCGCGGCAGTCGCTCGGGATCTCGCCGCCTACGCCCCCGAACGCATCGTCTGGGGCACCAACTGGCCGCACAATCTGGCGCGCACGCAAGCGGAATATCCCGACGACGCGGCCCTGACCGATACCGTGCTGGGATGGCTGCCGGATGAAAAGGCCCTGCGGCTCGCCCTCGTGGACAACCCGGAAGAACTATTCGGTCTGCGGGCATGGAGCACGCCGACGGCATGATTTTTTGACGCGACCGGTGCGTGGAGGCACCGGTTCTTTTTTGGAGGAGGAAAGCATGAAACTCAACAGGATCCTGGGCTTCGCGCTGGGCTTGGCGCTTGCCGCGACCACGGCCCACGCACAGGAAGTCACCCTTCGCTCGGCCGATATCCATCCGGACGGTTATCCGACGGTCGATGCGGTCAAATACATGGGCGATCTCGTCAAGGAACGCACCAGCGGCCGCATCGCCATCCAGGTGATGAACAACTCGGTTCTCGGCGGCGAGAAGGACACGATCGAACAGACCCGTTTCGGCGTCATCGACATGAACCGCGTCAACGCCGCGCCGTTCAACAACCTGATCCCGGAAACGGTCGTCCTCGGACTGCCCTTCCTGTTCCGCTCGACCGAGCACATGCACAAGGTCGTCGACGGCCCGATCGGCGACAAGATCCTTGCCGCCTTCGAACCGCATGGCCTGATCGGCCTCGCCTATTATGACAGCGGCGCCCGCTCCTTCTACACGACCAAGAAGCCGGTCGAGAAGCTCGCCGACCTCAAGGGCCTGAAGATCCGCGTCCAGCAGTCGGATCTTTGGATCGCCATGATGCAGGCCTTCGGCGCCAACCCGACACCGATGCCGATGGGCGAAGTCTATTCCTCGCTCGAAACCGGCGTCGTCGACGGGGCGGAAAACAACTGGCCGTCCTATGAATCGGCCCGTCACTACGAAGTCGCCAAGAACTATACGCTGACACAGCATTCGATGAACCCGGAAATCCTGGTCATATCCAAGGTCTCCTGGGACAAGCTGACGCCGGACGACCAGAAGGTCATCCGTCAGGCGGCCAAGGATTCGGTCGTCAAGATGCGCGAACTCTGGAGCGCGCGTGAAAAGACGTCCGAGGAGAAGGTTCGCGCCGGCGGTGTCAACGTCATCGAGGTCAACAAGGACGAGTTCTCCGCCGCGATGAAGCCGGTCTACGACCGCTTCGTCACCGATGCTTCGATGAAGGCGCTGCTGGAAGAAATCCAGGCGGTTCAGTGACCGATTGAACAAGAGCCGGCCTCCCCGGGGGCCGGCCCATATCGGTGAGCGTCCTGCTCTTTACGTCATGCTCGGGCCTGTCCCGAACATCTGCCCAGCGTGCCTTCCGATGGGCGGCGCAGATCCCCGGGACAAGCCCGGGAATGACATCCGCAAGAGCTGTGACCCGCCAAAGGACTGACCGGCATCGCGGAAAGCACCGGATCGAGGAGGACAGGACAATGCGAAAACTTATGCTGGCGGTAAAACCAGCCCTCGGCCTAGTAAGCCGGTTATCACTGTGGATCGCCGGCATCGGCATGATCGCCATGACACTGATCGTCGGCTGGCAGGTCTTCAGCCGCTACGTCCTGAACGACAGCCCGAGCTGGTCGGAGCCTCTGTCGCTCTACCTCATGTCGTGGTTCATCATGCTCGGCGCGGCCGTCGGCGTTCGCGAAAGCGTTCACCTCGGCCTCGATATCGTCCGTTATGTCATGTCGCCGCCCATCCAGAAGGCGATGGACCTGCTGAGCCTCGGCCTCATCACGCTCTTCGGCATCGGCATGGCCTACTATTCGTCGCTTCTGGCCGCAGGTACG
>JBQGDG010000106.1:0-25595 GCA_052038935.1 Neorhizobium sp.
ACCGTGGTTATTCCCGGCCGGTGAAAGCTCATCCAGTCGAGATCGTCAAAGCAGACGACAGACAGGTCATGGGGAATATTCAGTTTCAAGCCGGTCAGCGCCCGCATTGCGCCCTCCGACATGGTGCCATCCGTGGTAAACAAAGCGGTGGGCCGATCCTTCATCGTCATGAGCTGCGGAACCACGGCCTCCGCCGCAAGCGCCGAATAGCTGCCGGCCCGCAGCGTCAACTTCGGATCCACCGGCAGGCCGGCAATACGGTGCGCCCTGACATAGCCAAGCAGCCGCTGCCAGCTCGGATAAAGCGTTTCGCTTTCGATCGGGTCGCCTGCGATCGCCCGCGTCAGAAATTCATCGAGACCACCCGTGCCCTCATCAACCAGTTCGGCAACGATGCCGATCCGGCGGTGCCCGGCCGCGATCAGGCGACGGACGGCCTGTTCCGCCGCCGCGATGTTGTCGGTCGCGACGCGGTCGACCTTGAGGCCTGCCACCGCCCGGTCGATCAAAACAAGCGGCACGCCCGCTGCCCGCAGATTGTGAAGATGTCGTGCCTTGCGCGTGTCGCTCGGTGTGACGATCAGACCGTCGACCTGTTTTTGGCCAAGCAGTTCCACCGAATGGATCTCCTTGGACCGCGCCTCGTCGCTGTTGGTGATCAGCAACCCGAAACCATTGGCCTCGGCGACATTGGATATGCCGCGCAAAACCGACGCATAGAACGGATTCTGGATGTCGCCTGCGACGACGCCCAAGGTGCGCGTCTTGCCCGTGATGAGGCTCCGCGCCAAAGCGTTAGGCCGGTAACCGAGATCCTGGGCAGCCTTGATCACCTGCTCCTTTTTTTCCTCGCTGGTATAGCCATACCCGCCAAGGACGCGCCCCGCAGTCGCGGTCGAGACACCTGCGGCACGTGCGACATCGGCAATCGTCGCCTTGGTTTTTTGGCTCAAAAGGAAAACCTCTCACACTGCCGGAGGATCAACTGAGAATAAAATCATAGTTCCCGCTGCATCAAACTTCAGCTTCGCTTGGTGTTACCAGAACCCTTGCGCTTTTCAATGCATCAGGCCGGGTTTCAAATGAATCCGCGCTTGACGTCAGATGGATCTCCGTGTCTCATATGTGAGAACGTTCTCGCTTGTAAGTCAATAAGGGAACCCGAGAACGCAACTGTCGGACCATCTGGGTCCGCCACGACAAGGAGGCTGTCATGTTCAGATCAATGGTGAGTGGTTTTCTCTTCGCAGCGGTGCTGGCCGTTCCGGCGTTTGCCGACGTCATTCCCGCTCTTCACGACGCACTGCCGCAGCAATACAAGGAAAAGGGCATCAAAGCCGCTGTATTCAACGACTGGGCGCCGGACGAATTTGTCGACGCTGACGGCCAGCTGAAGGGCTGGAGCGTTGATATCGCACGGGAGATGGAGGAGCGCCTTGGCGTGTCGTTCGCGTTTGAGGGAACAAGTTTCGATGCCATTATTCCGGGCCTGCAGTCAAAGCGTTTCGACGCGGGCTTTTCGTCCTTCGGGACAACCGCGGAACGTCTCAAAACCCTTGATTTCGTCTCGCAGCGCAAGATCGGCACCTCCTTCGCCTACCCGGCAAACAGCAAGCTCGATATCAAGACCGCTGCAGACGCCTGCGGCCTCAAGGTTGCCGTCTTGAATGGTTCCTGGGACCTGGGCCTTCTCGAAAAGCTCAATGCGAATGAATGCAAGGACAAGCCCGCCGTCATCCAGACCCATGGCACCCAGGCCCAGGCCGAGCTTGCGGTACGGTCGGCTCGCGCTGACACCACCGTCGCCGGATCGGCGAAACTTGCCTATATGGCGAAGCAAACCGGTGATCTGAAAGTGTCTGAACTGGTTTTGTCGCCGGTCAACAGCTGCATCGGTGTGCGCAAGGGCGATCCGCTCGGCCAGGTCATGACCGACGCGATCCAGTCGATGATCGATGACGGCACCTATGAGAAGATCATGGCCAAATGGGGTCTCAACGATTCGGGAATGCTCACCAAGGCACTTCTGATCACGGAAGAAAATCCGGCCGACCTTTAAGGATGTTTCCCGACCCCGGCCTGTCGAAGGCCGGGCATCGGCCGAGCCAGCGCAGTAGGAAAGACCATGTCACAACAACCACAGCACCCTTCGATCCATGATCAAAAGCCGATCGCAGTGTCCAAAATCGGTCACTGGATCGGTGGTGCTGTTCTTTGTGTCCTCGCGATCGTGTTTCTCCAGGTCCTGGTCACCAACCAGAACATGCAATGGGGGGTCGTCGCTGAGTATCTGTTTAGCCCCGCAATCATGTCGGGGCTGGCAATGACCCTCCTTTTGACCTTTCTTGCCATGGTTCTTGGACTGGCAATCGGCGTCGTCCTGGCGATCATGCGGCTGTCGAGCAGCAAGGTCTTTCAGGCTGTCAGCTGGGGTTGGATCTGGTTCTTTCGCGGCGTGCCGCCTCTCGTTCAGATGATATTCTGGTATAACCTCGCATTGTTACTGCCTGAAATTGCGATAGGAATTCCGTTTGACGGGCCGAAGCTCATTGCTTGGAACACCAATGATCTCATCACTCCGTTCAGCGCCGCAATCATGGGCCTGGCGTTTACCGAAAGTGCCTATGCCGCAGAAATGATCCGTGCCGGCATTCAAGCCGTCAATGCCGGGCAGACGGAAGCAGCCGCAACACTTGGCATGACGCGGAGCCAGACGCTGCGCCGCATCGTTCTTCCCCAGGCCCTGCGGATCGTCATCCCACCTATCGGCAACGACACGATTTCCATGCTCAAATTCACCTCGCTCGTGTCAGTGCTGGCGCTGCCCGACCTGCTTTATTCGGCCCAGATGGTGTATGCGCGCACCTACCAGACCGTACCTCTGCTGCTTGTCGCAACCGTCTGGTATCTCGTGCTGACCACTGTCTTGACCCTTGCCGAACATGCTGTCGAGCACCGGCTCAAAGCCGAGCATCACGCCAGCCGGAAAAGATCAGCCGGGATTTTGTCCTTCAGCCTGTTTTCACGTCAGAAGGAGATCGTCTGATGATCGATCGTTCAGATATCGAGCCGCTCTTGAAGGTCGAGCGTCTACGCAAGAGTTTTGGGACCCATGAAGTCCTGCGCGGCATCGATGTCGCCGTCAATCGAGGCGATGTGACCTGTATCGTCGGACCCTCGGGCTCCGGTAAAAGCACGCTTCTGCGTTGCCTCAATTATCTGGAAAAGCCGACAGGAGGCGCGGTTTTTCTGCATGGAGAGCCCGTCGGGGTCAAATGGAAAGGTGGCAGACTTTACGAGATGACGTTTAACGAGCTTGCCCTTCAGCGCCAGCGGATGGGTATGGTGTTCCAGGGGTTCCACCTTTTTCCCCATAAGACCGTGCTCGAAAACATCATCGAGGCTCCGGTTCTGGTCAAGCGCATCGCGCGCCAGGACGCCATCGCCGAAGCAATGGCGCTGCTTGACCGCGTCGGCATGACGGAGAGAGCTCATTATTACCCGGCCCAGCTTTCGGGAGGGCAGCAGCAACGCGCCGCGATCGCCCGGTCACTGGCAATGAAACCCGATGTCATGCTGTTTGACGAACCCACGTCTGCTCTCGATCCGGAACTGGTGGGCGAGGTCCTGGCAGCCATGCGACAGCTCGCCGACGACGGCATGACCATGGTCGTAGTGACCCATGAGATGGGATTTGCACGCGATGTCGCCGATCATCTCATCTTTATGGACGGCGGTGTGATCGTCGAACAGGGCAGGCCGACCGAGGTCTTGACCCGCCCCCGACACGAGCGCACGCAAGCGTTTCTGGCCCGCGTTCTGGCCGACGCATGACCGTCAGACGATGGTCTGCGCAAGCGCGCGAGCCGTAAAGAGATCGAGATGGGCGCCGCCATTGTTCTTGAATATGGTCACTTCGTCCTTCGATACCCGCCCTTCGATCCGGCCCTGGACGAGGTCAAACAGGTCCGCCTTGACCGACGACCAGCTGATTGCGCCTGACGCCACAGCCTGGGAAAGATCACCGCCGCTTTCCATGTTGTGGCGGGTGTCGACGAATATCGTGCCGCGCGACAGTGCCTCGTTATCGGCTTCCCGCAGACTTGGCATATAGGCGCCGACCAGATCGAGATGGCAGCCCGGGCGCAGGCATTTGCCTTTGACGAGTGCAATGTCGGACATCGTCACGCAGGAAACGATATCGGCATCGGCGACCGAAGCATCGAGATCATCGCTGAGAGAAGCCTCGATGCCACTGCGTCTGAGCGCGTCAACAAGCGCGATCGCCCGAACCGGCGTCCGGTTCCAGATCGAAACCCTGCGCAAGGACGGCCTTGCCGACAAATGTGCGGCGGCAAAATGCGGTGCAAGGGCGCCGGCGCCGACGATCAACAGATGGTCGACATCCTCCCGCGCCAGAATGCTTGCGCCAAGCGCGGAATCGGCAGCCGTCTTGCGCGCTGTCATCGCCGCTCCATCTGCGACAAGACGCGGAGTTCCGGTTTGTCCGTCAAACAGCGCAACCAGGCCCTGTACCGCAGGCTGCGGGGGCTGCAATTGAGCATTTTTGCCAAAAACGCCGACCATCTTGACCACGATCGGCCCGTCTGCCGCCCAGCCCGGCAGGGTCACGAATTGTCCATCGCCCCCGGCCGGATCCGCCTGAACAACGACATCGGATTTCGGCATTCCTCCCAGATGGGCGGTGCGCAATGCATCGATCAGAAATGGCCAGGACAGCGCTGCATGGACGGAAGCCGCATCGAAGACGTGCATATGAAACCTCTTAGGTCTTGAGCATATAGGTGACGAGGTGGCAGGGCGTGACAAGATAAGAAAGTGCCAGCGGTCGTCCCTGCCGGTCGGTCACCATCTTTTCGATACGGTAGACCGGTTGCGCAGCCGTCACGCCCAACACATCCCGTTCGCCAGATGTGGCGAAATCCACGTCGATCTGCCGCTCTGCATGCGCGGGAATGATGCCGGCAGTTTCGCGCAGTGCCGAAAAGAAGGAGCCGCCGGCAGCAACGGGCGCAATGACGTCGACAAATCTTTCGCCATCGAACCAGAGGGCCTCAAGGGTCATCGGCAAGCCATTGTCCTCAAGCAGCCTGTCGAACCTCACAAGTCTTGAGGCCTGCAGCCTCGCTTCGATTTCAGGTGCATCCGGCTTGTCCTGGTAGCTGAGAACGCGGTGTCCCGCCTTATGGCCAAGCCCGTCCATTGTTTCAGAAAAGCCGGACAGCGATACCAGTGTTTGCCGGACTTTGCCCGGCATGACCAGCGTGCCGCGGCCCTGCTGTCGCTGCAGGCGCCCCTCGCTACAAAGCTCGCCGATGGCGCGCCGCAAGGTGATCCGGCTGACGCCGTAAAACGACATCAGGTCAGGCTCGGCAGGTAGAAAGGTTCCTTCCGGGTACTGACCTGACTGAACGCCGGCCAAAATCGAACGCCGCACCTGTTCGTAGAGCGGCAAAAGATGCGGCTGGTCGTCCATGGGCCGTTTTCCAAATTCTGATCAGTAACTGATCTTCTTCATATATCGCCGGCCTTCAAGCATCCTGTGCTGGCGCAGATCGGCAATCTTATAGGCGAAACGCCAGAGCGTGTCGAAGAAGATCAGTGGCACGACATTGCCGCGGAACCGGGGATCGATGCCGGTCAAATCGAGTGTCTCGGCATCAAGAACAAGGATGTTCTCCGGTGACCCGAAGCGATACAAAAATCCTTCGGCGCGTTCTTCGAGCGTACGAGTGCTGTCGAGCCCCTTCAGGAGAATAAAGGCTCGGTTCTCGTCCAGCACCTCAAACGGCCCATGGAAAAACTCGTTGGCGTGAATGGCCTGGCTGTTGATCCACTGCATCTCCATCAGGACGCAAATGGCAAAGGAATAGGCCGCGCCGAAACTTGCCCCGCTCGCGACCGTGTAGATGACCTCCTCCTTGGCAAACCTTGGAGCAAAGTCCTCAAACAAACGCGCAAATGTCGCATGGGCGCGATCGATTGCCGGCTGCAAGGCAGCGAGGCTGTCGGTCAGAGGTCCCGTCAGGTCGTCCCCGCCGGTCAGGGCCACAAGTCCCATGACGAACTGATAGATGCGCGAATAATTGCTGTTTCTGGCGTCGATCGGCACCCCGGTTGTATAGGGTGCTTCAAAACCGATGACATGGTCGACGGCTTCTCCAAGCGGCGAGGCCGCTTCCACGGTGAGGCCGATCGTGGTCGCGCCTTTGGAACGGGCAAATTCGGCCGCAGCCGTCGTTTCCTTCGTGGTGCCTGTCATGGAGCAAAGCACGACAAGTGAGTTTCCATCGAGCGAGCGCGGAGCGCGGGCAACGAATTCGGCAGCGTTATAGACATCGGATGGTAGCGATGAATGCTGGTCGAGCAGGAATTTTGCCGGATGCATGATCGACAAAGAGCCGCCGCATGCGATGAAAAAGACGTGACGTATGGACTTGGCGTCAAACGCGGTCAGTGCTGCGGCAACGCCTGGATCATACGCGGAGGGAAGCGACATGGAATAACCTTTCGATAGGACGTCATAATACGTATTATAATCGAAGCGGCGCCGTCAACTACCCTTGACAGGGTCACGAAAAGTTTGCGAACGTTCTCACATATTCAGGCTTTTCTTCCGTGTCTGGGAGGGTGGATCGGCCATGACCGAGATTTACGACACAGTTGTAGTTGGCGGTGGCATTATCGCCGCCGCCGCGGGTCAGCACCTGACTGCAGCCGGTTATCGTACGCTGCTGGTCGAACGTGATGACTACGGTTCGGGAACATCGAGCAAGACGTCGCGGCTGCAGCATTGCGGTCTCGGTTATCTGAGCGCTGCCAGCGGGTCGATTGCGACGTTTCTCTCAAATCCGCGCAGCGCCATCGAATGCTTCGAGCTCATGCGTCGATCCATGCGGGGACGCGCCGAATTCGTGATCGCGGCGCCAGATCGCGTGAAGCCGGTCACGTTCGTGGTTCCGCTGACCCCAGACAATGCAATTCCACGTTGGAAGGCGCGGCTTGCATTTAAACTGATGGCGGCAAGCGACGGCGGCCAGGTGTCGCTCGACCTCAGAGTACTTTCCGCCGCACAGGCCAAGGCGCATCCGGCGCTGCAGGGGATGACCGGGCTCGATCGCATTCATGGCGCGATCACCTTCACCGAATATCAGTATCATTGGCCCGAACGTATCGTCGTCGACACGGTGATGAGTGCCCGTACGATCGGTATGCAGGCCTGCAACCATACCGAGGTTGCGGCGATCACCCGCGATGTCGATCTCTGGCGCCTGAGGCTGGTGAATGCCGGATCGACGCGCGACGTGATGGCCAAGGCGGTCGTCAACTGTGCTGGTGTGTGGGTCGATGACGTGACTGCCATGGCCGGCGCACCGCACTTGCGCAAGAATACCGGCGAGAAGGGCACCAATATTGTCTTGCGTCTGCCTGCCAACCTGAGAGGAATAGGATTTGAGACCGTCACTGAAGACGGGGCTCCGTTTTACCTCATCCCGTGGGGCGACCTCCACTATATCGGGCCCTGGGATAGCCCCTCTGACGGCCGCGTCGAGGGTTTTCGTGCAACTACGGCCGAGATCGAGGCAATCCTCGCGCAGCTGCGCAAGCTGTTTCCCGCGCTCGACGTCGGCAGACAGGATGTTCTGTACTCGTGGGCCGGCGTCCGTCCGCGCAGCTTGGCCAAAAACGGCGTGAGCTCGGCAAGCGTGACGGAACACGATCTGACCGGCGAAGGGCTGCCCAATTTCTTCACATTCACCGGAGGTCTGCTCATGACCCATCGCGACGCCGGCCGTCGCCTGGCGCGGGCCGTCAAGCGCCGCCTGCCGCCGTCCGGCCCGGCTCGAAGCCTTTCCCGGACCCACGGGCAGGTGATCGACACGGACACCGTCACCGCCGCCTCCGTCGCCCACGCCATATGCAACGAGCAGGCCACAACCCTTGCCGATATCCTGCGCCGGCGTCTTTCTGTGGGGTGGCAGCAGGATCTTGGTCTGTCCTATGTCGAGACCGCAGCCCGGTTGGCCGCACCCCATCTCGGCTGGACCGCAGACGAAACCGCCGCAAAAGTCGCGGAGTTCGTTTCGCAGACGATCGACGAGTTTGGACTTCGTATCGCCGATCAAGCCTGAGGCCTGCCGCGCAATGCTCGATATCTTTGTGGTAGCGTTCTCATAAAAAATGCGCATGCGCAGGTTTTGATGTGGTTATCAGAGGGCAACGGAATATGGCACTGACTGAGCAAAATATCAGCATCATGAACTTCCACTACGTTCGGCACAGTTTCGATCGATTCCTGGCTGACGTCTGCGATGTCGGATGCAGCCGCATCGAGCTCTGGGCGGCAGCTCCGCATTTCTACATAGGCGACAAGACGCTGTCAGACGCACGCCAGCTCGGCCGCAGGTTGCGCGCATTGGATATCGACATGGTCGCCTTCACGCCCGAGCAATGCATCTATCCCATCAATATCTCCGCAAAAGAACCGGAATTGCGGGACCGCTCGCTGCGCTATTTTCTCGAATCGATCGAGTTCGCTGTCGAATGCGGGGCGCCGGCGGTGCTTGTTACGGCCGGGGGAGGCTATCGCGACGAACCTGCTTCTGATGCGATGGAGCGCTGCGTCGGCTCGATGGCGATCCTGTGCGACCGGGCGCAAAGGCTCGGTATAGATCTCTGGATGGAATCGCTGCCCGATTCCTTCGCAAACATCATCCGCTCAGCATCGGAAATTCGTCAATTGATGGACACGCTTGCCAGTCCTTCTCTTTATGCCGTCTACGATGTGGCCGGTGCGGTCATGACGGGCGAGACGCCGCAGGACTATTTTACCAGCCTCGGCGATCGCGTTGCCCATATCCATTTCACCGATTCCGACCAAAATGGCAGCCACCTCGCCTGGGGCGACGGTATTATCGACATCGATGGGCTCGTTTCTTATCTCCGCAGCCAGAACTACCAGGGCTCACTGACCATCGAACTGACAAACTGGAAATACAATGTCGACCCCACCCCGCCGATGAAACAATGCGTCGACGCCATGCGCAGGGCGCTCGCGGCGAAGTCGCGATGATCGGTCGGTGAGCGGAATGGAAGGCGAACGATCCGAAAGCGTCCCAATCGATCCTTCAAACCCTGTTGCCGGAAGTGATCCTCTGCTGCGGCCATTGCATGTCGGCAAGCTGTCTTTGCGCAACCGGATCATGAGCACCAGCCATGAGACCGCACTCGACGAGCGTGGTTTTCCACTTGAAGCCTATCAGCGCTACCATGAGGAAAAGGCAAAGGGTGGATTGGCGCTGACGATGTTTGCAGGTTCCGCCCGCATCTCTCACGATACGAGTTGGGGTGGGACGCAACTCGACGTAACGAGTGATGCGATCATACCGGTATTTCGAGAGTTTTCCGACCGTATCCATCGCCACGGCACCGCCTTGATGGCGCAGATCTCCCATGTCGGCCGGCGGGCAAATTCGAGTGTAGGGCTTTGGCTTCCAGCCATCGCTCCCTCGCATTCGCGCGAGGACTACAACCGCAACTTCGCTCGGGAAATGGACCGTCACGATATTACCCGTGTCGTGCGTGACTTCGGTCAGGCCGCCAGGCGCGCGCGCGATGGCGGACTGGACGGTGTCGAGACGATGACCGGCGGGCACCTTATCGGGCAGTTCCTGTCGCCTCTGGTCAACCGGCGTACCGACGAGTTCGGGGGCAGCCTTGCCAACCGCATGCGCTTCCTGCGAATGGTTTACGAGGAAATGCGTTCCCAGGTCGGCGCCGACTTTCTGCTTGGTATTCGCTACACGATCGACGAAGACCACCCGGAAGGTCTGCCGTTCGACGAAGCCGTCGAAATTGCGCATATGCTCGAGCGTGCTGGCCTGGTCGACTTCTTCAATTGCATTTTCGGCCGGTTCGACACCCGCCTGAACCTGCTTCGATACACTATTCCAGGCATGGCCTCCGTCTCCGCCCCCTTCCTGCAACAGGTAGGGAGCTTCAAGGCAGAAACATCCCTACCTGTGTTCCATGCCGCAAAAATCGCCGATATCGCGACCGCCCGCCACGCCATCTCCGCAGGCCTCGTCGATATGGTCGGGATGACCCGGGCGCATATGGCTGATCCCCGCATCGTCGTCAAATTGCAATCGGGAAACGAGGATCTCATCCGTCCTTGCGTGGGAGCATCCCACTGCCTCTATCACCCCGTACAGTGCATCCACAACGCCGCCACCGGTCGCGAAACCTGGCTCCCGCAGGTCATCGAGCGTTCGCCCTATCCGGGTCGAAAGGCGGTTGTCGTCGGCGGCGGTCCTGCCGGCCTCGAGGTCGCACGCGTTTTGGCTGAAAGAGGCCATCACGTGGTGCTTCTCGAAGCGGCGGCCCGGCTGGGCGGACAGCTCGCATTCGCCACCAGAGTGGCAACCCGGCGGGACTTGTCGGGGATCATCGAGTGGCGCGCCTCCCAATTGCAGCGCCTTGGCGTCGATGTCCGACTGAATATAATGGCCGACACGAGTGACGTTTTAAGTGAGGCGCCTGACATCATCATCATCGCCACTGGCGGCATTCCAGATTTTGGCCCAACCGTGGGTCAAGACCTTTGTCTGAGTGTCGTTGACGCACTTGCCAACCCCGCCGGTCTTGCCGACAACCTTCTGGTCTATGATGCAACCGGACGTCACCCGGCACCCTCGATGGCGGTGGAGGTGGCGGCAAGCGGTAGGAAGGTGACCTTCGTTGCCCGCGATCCGGCAATCGCCCCCGAGATGGAGCACCATTCAAGCATCTCCTACCGGAAGGCCTTCGCCGAAAAGGGCATCGAGGTGCTTCTCGAGCGCGAGCTGGTCTCGGTCCGAAATAAAGATGGCCAGCGCGAGGTCGTACTCCGCCATCTCCTGACCGGCCAGACGACCCTTGCAACCTTCGCCCAGGTGATCATTGAACACGGGACAATGCCGGTGACCGACCTTTTCGATGGATTGCGACGGCTTTCGATCAATGACGGCGTTACCGATATCGAGGCGATGAGCGGACGATCAGTACTCCGACCCCGGCCTGAGGGTGGTTTCGAACTCCACCGTATCGGTGATGCGCTTGTCAGTCGCTCGGTTCATGCAGCGATCCTGGATGCATTGCGTCTTGGCGTCCAGTTCTAGGATAGGTTTTGCCCAGGTTTGCCGGAAGCAGGCCGTATTCCAAGGCTATTTAGAACGCGTGGTCCGGCCTCAGCCGATGCAACTGCTGGTCTGCGTCGCCAGCCAAGCACACGAGATCAGGCACACGAGATCAGGCACACGAAATCTTGCATCTGTGTCCTGTTGCCTTATCCGGGTGATTGGTGCACCACCGCCGACACCGTGATTGTTGCCCAGGGTCGCAACCGAATGCTCCTACGTTATTGCTCTTTCGGATTTTTCCTCGCGATCGCCTTTCCGCTTTTGGCGCAGGATGTGCAAAGGCCGCCGGCATTGTCACCCGTTGCGGCGCAGGCCGAGGCAGCCAATCTGAGTGCGCAGCTCCTGTCCCGCTATGCCTATCGCCCGGCTCCGATCGACGATGCCTTGTCGATGCGTATCATGGATCGCTATCTGAAATCTCTTGATCCCGATCGCTCCATATTCCTGCAGGCCGACATCGATGGCTTCGCAGCTTACGCAACCAGGATCGACGACGCCATCATCGCCGGAAGTCTCGATATCCCCTTTTCGATATTTGCCGTTTACGCACAGCGGATTGTCGACCGCGTGACCTACGCCCGCAGCCTTGTCAAACAGGGCTTCGACTTCGGCGCACAGGAGGATTACCTGATCAAGCGCGACGGCGCACCGTGGCCGAAGTCGCAGACGGAAGCCAACGAGCTGTGGCGCAAACGTGTCAAGAACGACTGGTTGAGGCTCAAACTCGCCGGGCAGGGTGAGGGACTTATCCGCGCCACGCTCGACAAGCGCTACGAAAACCTGTCGACGCGGGTCTATCGGTATAAGAGCGATGATGTATTCCAGTCTTTTATGGCCGCCTTTACGACGTCCATCGATCCCCACACGGACTATTTCGGCGCTGCCGCATCTGCCGATTTCGATATTTCAATGAAGCTCTCCCTCGTTGGCATCGGCGCCGTACTGCAGGAGCGCGATGGATACACCACGATCCGCGAGCTCGTTTCGGGGGGACCGGCCAGCTTGTCGGGAATGCTGTCTGTCGGAGATCGCATCATCGCTGTGGGCGAGGGCAGGACGGGGCCATTGACCGATGTCGTCGGCACGCGTCTCGATGAAGTCGTTCAACGCATCCGCGGCAAGAAAGACACAACTGTGCGGCTGGATGTTTTGCCCGCCGACGGTACAGGCGATGCTACGCATCGTGTCATAACCCTGGTCCGCGATAAGATAAGCCTTGAGAAACAGGCAGCCAGGAAAACGATCCTGTCCCTAGGTGATCGAGACATCGCCCGAAAAATCGGGGTCATCACCCTGCCGGCATTCTACGAGGATTTCGAGGCGCGGCGACAGGGCGACAAAGGCTTTCGAAGCGCAAGCCGCGACGTCGCCGGGCTAATCGATGAACTGAAACGCGCCAGCGTCGACGGGATTGTGATCGACCTGCGCGACAACGGTGGCGGCTCGCTCGCCGAAGCGATCGATCTGACCGGGCTTTTCGTCGGAAACGGCCCCGTTGTTCAACAGCAGGACGCCACCGGACGGGTGGAAATCGAAAGCGACGACCGGTCGAGGCCTGCCTGGACGGGGCCCGTCGGCGTTCTCATCAATCGCGGTTCAGCCTCGGCCTCCGAGATTTTTGCCGCAGCTATCCAGGACCATGGCCGGGGCGTGATCGTCGGAGAAGCAAGTTTCGGAAAAGGGACGGTGCAGACGGTAATCGATCTCGACCAGGCTGCCCGCAACAGTGAGCCGAGATTTGGCCAGCTTAAACTGACGATAGCGCAATTCTTTCGCATCGACGGAGGAACAACGCAGCTGCGCGGCGTGACGCCGGATATCACCCTGCCAGGGCTTCTGGACCCGGCAACCGTCGGCGAATCAAGCTATGAAAATGCTCTTCCTTGGACAAAAATCAAACCAGCGCCCTTTCGACGTTTCATCGACATGGCCCCGTTGATCCCGCAATTGCAGGCACGCCATCTTGAGCGTGTCGGAAACGACACCGACTTCCAGCGATTCGTCGAGGATGCAAAGGATTTGACGGCGCAGCGAAATGATCAGGTCATCTCTCTCAATGAAACCGTTCGTCGCGAAGAGCTGACAAGGCTTGCGAAGCGGCTGCGCGAGCGGGGAGCGACCGGCGCAACCGTTGTCGCAGGTGCAGACGACGGCTTCCAGTCGAACGAGCGCAGCCTGAGCGAGCAGATAGCCATCGAGGACGCGCGTGCCAAGGCGAAAGATGTCTTAAAAAATGAAGCGGCTGCGATAGTGGCCGACCTCGCCGACCTTAGTCCCCTCAAGCCTGCTCGCTAGAGAGCCGTCGCCAAGGCTCGGGCCAGCGCACGTTTCCCGGCTCCCGGATTTGCCTGCCATGGCTCCGGCAACGGCGCAGGCGTCGGCTTTTGAAAACTGGCCGGCTTCAATCGCCAGGCCGCCCAGAACTCTGACCAGTTCTCGCCCTTGCTGCCGCAGACACTGATCTGGAGGTCATTTCGGAAAAGGCACCCTTAGATCATTACGGCTGCGGATCCAGCTCGCCCTGCAGGCTGTTGAGTGTCGTCAGGATCGCCATGAACCGCGGTCGCAACTGTTTCGGCAAGGTTAGAAAACTGTCGATCAACCGCTGCCCTTCTTCAGTCGCGACATAATCTGCCCGTATATCGGCTTTCTGTTCGAGCCGGGTACTCCGGCCGCTGTCGGGGCGTGGAAGCGTGTCAAAGAAATATCCCATCGGGACATCGAGAACGGCGGCGATCTGGTATAAAACAGAGGTTGCCACGCGGTTCGTGCCACGCTCGTATTTTTGCACCTGCTGGAACGATGTGCCGATGCCGGCGCCCAGGGCAGTTTGAGAAAGGCGCAACTGTTGGCGGCGCAATCGGATGCGTCGGCCGACCTCCATGTCCACTGGATGGGGAATTGCAGGTTTCTCATGGCATGCCTTGACTGCGTTAGACGGCGGCAGTTGCCCGATTGTATGCGTCATCCCAACCTCTCGCGGCCAGGTTCTTCCTGGCACTGTCAAAGTCGGGATAGTTCAAAAGCTGTCGTCGCAGCCCTCGTGGCTTTTAGCTGAGAAGCCTCTTGTATGGCCACAAGCTTCCCGACCGTCGATCAGTGAGCGGTCGATAGACTAAAGATCAGTTTGACGAGGAGGTTTTGAAGCCTCGGGGACATGTTGCCTTGAACGAAATGATATCACCATAACCCAGGATTGCAAATGCAATTTATATTTACTCAGGGTGGCGATCGGCTGGGAGCCTCCGGTCACATGCTGCCGCCGACCGTTGTTGTCGATTCGATCAAGAGAGCCAGGATGTAACGGACGAGGAGCAGGTCATTTGAAACCGTGTAGAGGCGGCATACCGCATCGACGATTTCCATAAGATTTTCGGCATCGTCGTGCACCGTCTCGATCACATATCGTTCAAGATCACTCCGGTCCATTACGGCGTATCCGCAGCTGAAGGCTGTGGCGGCTCTTCCAGCCGACGCTCGCGTAGGCGTTCCATTGTGCTTTCGCCTTCACCGATGACACTTTGCAGAAGCGAAGTTCCGATCCGGTGACGTTGGCGATGCCGCCGCAGAAGCTCCGCCGACGGATAGGCGATAGCTGCAAAAATATCGTGGCCAGCATGCCGTATCGGCTCACCGAGTACGGTCAGTGGGTAGCCACGGCGCCGCAGCATGGCAATGACCGGGAACTGCGCCTCGATCACCAGTTTTTCGACTGCCGTGGAAACGAAATATTCGAGAACCGCGGTCATCAGAAGGTCGGAATATGAGATCGCCAGGGTCTCGTGTTTTCCCCGCATGGCGGCACAGCGGCCCCATTCGAAAATCCGCGGGCCGCGCGGACGAGGTCCCTTTGCAGCAAGGTTCGGAAACACCTCGGAGAGCAGGTGGGGCCTGTCGGTGGGTAACAACCGCGAATAGCCGACAATATCGCTCTCACTCATCAAGACCATATGGATAGTCTCGGGCGTATCGAAG
This sequence comes from Neorhizobium sp., assembly GCA_052038935.1. Classification (GTDB taxonomy): domain Bacteria; phylum Pseudomonadota; class Alphaproteobacteria; order Rhizobiales; family Rhizobiaceae; genus Neorhizobium. The sequence continues at coordinate 15,177 of JBQGDG010000106.1, forward strand.
GCATCCCGCTCCCGGCCGTCCGGTCGCCGCAGCTCTTCCCAGCCAAGCTCCTCCACGAAACACCGGTGGCGAAACCTCCAGACCGCGTCCATGACCGATCGCTGGCAACCCGTCCTGTCCCCCGATATCACTTTCAACATCACTGCCTCCCATGGAAAACGGTCAGTGTGCTCGCGATGGATGCCGGGTTCTATCCGTAAAAAGCCTCAATTTTCATGGCCGATACCCATGCCGGAAAGCCTCTGCGATCATCTCGGCTCGGTTGCGCGCGGCAAATTTTTTCTGAAGGTTCGCCAGATGGTTCTGCACCGTCCTCGGAGAGGAATGGGTGCATTGCGCGATTTTTTGATCAGTGTATCCCGCCAAGCACCAGGCCAGGCATTCGCTTTCGCGGCGGGTGAGCTCAATGTCGCGAAAGGGCGGCGGCGCTGGCTCTTCCATGTCCTGCAGATGGCTGTGAATGCTGTTCACCATGATCTGGAGCATTTCCCTTTGGGACCTGGACAGTCGCAGTCCTTTACCGGCGAAGGATATGAGCCTGCTTGGTCCGCTGTGCGACAGGATGGGTATCGTGACACCCTCGTTCATTCCAAAAGACGCTGCGGCCCTCATGATTTTCAAAGCCTTTGGAGATAGATCGCGCTCTACGATGACTTCCGACCAGACGAACAGAGTGTCGCTGCGCCGGGCTTTACGCACCACGGGGTCATGAAGGAAAAAGCCGTTGAATTTATAAACTTCGAACCACTCGGCTGGCCAGCCGTTCAAGATGATGTTTCGCTCCAGGGTCGCGTGCGGAAGAGGGACCCGCGCGAAAACGTATTTGTCGAAACCGAACAGATTCCCCGCTTTCTCGGTCAGCCTCTTCACCTCTTCCACCGTTCGCGCACCCAGGCATGCCCCGATAAAATCGGCAAGTATCCGTGTGTCGATCCTGTCCACTGCCTTGCCCTCCTTCACCATTCGGCCTTCCGTTTGACATGGACAGAGCAAACTCGGTCCCTGCCGCTCTGGCGTTTGCGAGTTGACCGGCCCTATGCTGGTTATGACACCTACACCTGCATGCTACTTTGATGCTACGCAAAGTTGCATCGCCTCGACACAATCCCCTTGTTCGCGCTAGGTCCTTCCTGTCGACAGATAGCCGGGCATCCTTCATGTCAAACCGTCTTCCATCCCTAGTACTCTTTGGTAGCGCCCTCGAGCGCGGCCGCCAGCATGGCGCCGTCTTCGCCAGCGCTATTGCGGCCGAGGTCGAGATGCTCGCAGCGCGCTCGAAACCATGCGCCTTGGAGCAAGCAAGGTCGCGCGCCTTGCAGTCATGGGCTACGCTCGACGCTTCCGCGCCATCCGTCAGACAAGAAATAGAAGGTATGGCGCAGACAAGCGGCATTGGCGCCATCGATATTTATCTACTCAACGCCTTCGAATTTTTTGAGAACGCGGCTGCAACTGGATGTACGAGCCTCGCTGTTGCGACGGCTGACGGACCGATCATTGCCCAAAACTGGGATGCCTCTCCCGGAACGTCACGAAAGCTCGTTCTGATGATACACCGTGACAACACTCGCGCTTTCGCCATGATCTCATCTCCGGGCATGCTTGGTTGGGTGGGGTTCAACCATTGCGGGCTCGGGTTCGTCACCAATGACCTGATGACTGATTGTCGAAGCGTCGGGCTCCCAAGTCTGGTTGCGCGCAGGCTAATGCTTGAACAGAACTCGACCAAGGGCGTCGTCACCGCTCTCGAGCATATGCGTCACCTTTCCGGTCGCTGCTACCTCGTCGCAGATTGTCAAGGGAACTGCGCCGCGCTCGAGATGTCGCCGGAAGCGGGGCTTGTCGCTCTGAGCGGCGATGTTATCCTCCACACGAATCATCCGCTATCGAAACCAATAAAGACGTTCGAAAACCGTGATGTCGCTCGCCGTGTTTATCCATCAAGCCGCAAAAGACTGCGATCTCTCAGAACCGTCACTGACCAGTTGCAAGCTTGGAATTCTGCAGAGGTCGAGGCCGTTCTCGCCAATCGGAAAGGCGCACCGGATTCGATTTCGAAATCGAAATCGAAAGCCGAGCCAACGGAGACCGCGTTTTCGGTGATCTATGAACCCACCCGCCGAACCGCGCGATTTTGTCTCGGGAGGCCCGATCTCGGACAGTATTTTTCCCTTTCGCTGTCGGAGATCGAGCCACTGTCGGCGCGCAAGGACGATTACGCTGCAAAGCGTTTCGCGTAGCTGGCATAGCGATGTCCCAACTCGTCGGCTACAAGTTCACAATCTTCCGGTCGGAAGGCGGGGCAATTGAAGCCGAGTTCAGCTTTGGCAACCTCTATTGCTTCCTGGGTGAAGCTGACTGTGCCGTCGTCCGCGACCTCGTTGATTCCGTCAAACCTCTGCGCAAGACGGTTCACAGCAACAGCCTGATCAAGCGTTAGTCCCTCCGGCAATTCGACCAGAAAGCCGTCGGGTGCGAACCTGACGGGATAGCCGCCAACGAGGCCGATGGGACCAGGAGCATGGACTACCGTTCCGGCCCCAGCTGCCGCTGCTTCTATGACCGCGACAGCCGAGGAAGCCGTCACCGCTTGACCGGCCAGCCCCTTGGTCCGGCGAAATTTTCCTGCCACAAGCTTGAACAGGGTGGAGTGATCGAGTGCTCCTTCGCCGATATCCCGTCCATCAACCAGAATACGCAGATGATAAGGAGCGTCGTCGGTCACGCCAGTGCTCGGCATTCTGTAACTGAGATAATGGTGGGTAAAAAAGCGGACGGTGACTTTGGCGGGGCTCACATTGAGTAGGTCGGCCGCTGCCAGGCGTACGCCCGGGACGGCATTGGCGACGTTTCCGATCCCGACGGACGGCGCCAAGCCTTCCGCAGCAAGCGCTGCATTGACGACGTCCGGGTAGGACGCATTGATCACGACTGCCCGACTGTTGCAATTGCGTACCGCCTTCATCAGCCGGCGTATCAAAACCATATGCATGGGTGTCCAAATGCCCCCACGCGCGCGATCGAGACGGTGAAATGCCGATTGCTGCAGCTTTGTTATCACCCACCAGGACTGAAGCGTTGTTGCGTTGAAGATGATGTCCGGTCGTATCTTGTCGATGCGCGCGGAAGTCGCCTCGATGTTGGCCAGATCCATGGCTGTCACGGAAATCCGCGGATAGTGCCCGAGGTTCATCGCTGCGTAACGGGCCAGGTTGATTCGCCTCATCGCCGCGTCCACATCGCGTGCTCCAACGACAATCTCGAAATTCGTCTGACTCTGACTCAGGAAATCAATCACGTCACCGGCGAGCACGCCGGCTCCGGCAATCAGGATTTTGGTTGGGCGGTTGCGCATCTGTTTTCCTCCTTAAACCTAAGGTGGCATTATTGCAATCCAACGGCCGATATGCAACCCTTAATTGCATTGGAGGATTTATCGATGGTGTGCCCGCATCTTGTCGGCCCCTGGCTCGAAATCGACCTTTCGGCAATTCGCCAGAACTACGCGGACGCCTGCAGGGCAACGCCCGCTAGGGTCGCCGCGGTCGTCAAAAGCGATGCCTACGGTCTTGGACTGGAAACCATATCTCTGTCGCTTGCAGAGGCAGGATGTAAGTCGTTTTTCGTCGCCAATATCGAGGAAGGGCTGGCCCTCAGAAAGGTTCTTCCGACCGCTACAATTATCGTTTTCGCCACGGCGGCCAACGAGGACAAAAGATTGTATGCGGCGCGAAATCTTATTCCCGCCTGCAATTCCTTTCGGGATGTTGTCGACTGGACAGCCATCAGCTCCTGCTCACCGCTTGTCATCAATGCGGAAACCGGATTTCATCGAGCCGGGCTGGCCATTGAAGATGTACGACGCCTGCGGCAAACTTCAGCCCGTCGTCCCGATCTCGTCATGAGCCACCTTTCGCGGGCTGACATGAGCGATGCCCGGGAGAACGATTTGCAGTACCGCCGTTTTCTCGGACACCTCGCGCTTCTGCAGCCATGGAGGTCAAGTCTTGTCGCCTCGGCCGGCCTTGGACTTCCGCATCGTTATCATTTCGATCTCGCAAGGGTAGGCTCTTTGCTGTTCGGGCTGGCGCCGTTTCCAGCAGGCCTGTCGATGTTGCCTGTCGCATTCCTAAGAACGCGGATCGTGGATATCCGTAAAGTTCCCGTAGGCGAATCGATTGGTTATGCGGCGACATTTCGCACGGAGCGAGCATCGATCATCGCGATCATCGGCCTTGGTTATGCTCATGGCTTGCCTTGGGCATGTGCGAATAATCTCTCGGTCTATATCGGGCGTCATTCCGCGCCGATAATCGGGCGGGTCGCGATGGAGTATGTCGCGATAGACGTAACCGACATTCCCGCAGACGACGCGCAACAAGGTTCGGTAGTGGAGATCATCGGTCCCAGGCAGAGCGTCGCGGATCTTGCTCGGTCGGCGAAAACCATACCTCAGGAAGTTCTGGTTCGGCTTGGTGGATCGTCCCACCGAATCTACCGCGATCAAGGTTAGGCCGGAGGATTTGGCAACAAGCAGGTCGTGATGGCGTCTTGTTGGCCGGGAATGACGGCTGGAATCATTGGGAAATGCGGCCGCAGGCTGCGTCTTGAGTTCATGCAGATGCCAGGTCGCCGCCAGCGCTTTCGAACCTTCACCGTTTTCGAAAGGTATGATGATCCGAAAAACGATACCTTTCCGCTGCTGCCCATGTTCCGGGCATCATCCCGACCGCACCGTGCCCGTGAGAGGTTATTCACCAGAGCAATATGCGCCGGTGGTCAAGAGCCCCTAGGCTGGGCTGGGGCTTTGCTGATGGAAAGCTTTAATCAGCGTGTCGATATCCGACAAAGAAAGCACGTTTCATGCTGACCGTGATTCCGGCAACTGAGCCTCGCAGATCGCGCCTGATAGAACTGAAAAACGTCACACGGTCGATAGTCGACACATTGGGTGAGTTTGAAGTTATCAGGCAACAAATGTAGTTCGGGAAATGGTGGGCGATGAGAGACTCGAACTCCCGACATCCTCGGTGTAAACGAGGCGCTCTACCAACTGAGCTAATCGCCCGCTCGCAAGGTCGGGTCGTCCCCGCCGCGTCGGTGGCCGTGATCTATGCGGATCGCGAAAAAACCGCAAGAGCCTTCATGATGTTTTTTTGAATTTTTTCTGCAAACTCCCGGTTGGCAGGGGAGGGGATGTGGAAAGATGAGAGCCGTCATTCTTTTGTCTTGAAACCTGCTTGACACCCGAACGCGAACCTCTTAGGAAGCCGCCAACCGAGCAGTCGAGGCCGCCCGGTGAGGGGGTCTCCCCTGAAATGCGCGGGTGTAGCTCAGTCGGTTAGAGTGCCGGCCTGTCACGCCGGAGGTCGCGGGTTCGAGCCCCGTCACTCGCGCCATTCTTCCTCGACACGACTTGAAGAAGGTCGCTGTAAACTATCGCCGCCAAGCGGCAAATGCGCGGGTGTAGCTCAGTCGGTTAGAGTGCCGGCCTGTCACGCCGGAGGTCGCGGGTTCGAGCCCCGTCACTCGCGCCATTCTTTCGGTGAATGGATCTTGTTCGCATCTCCAGGGAATATCTGCCGGGAACGGCCGGATCATATGGCTTGGCCTTGGCCGGGGGTGTGCCCCGTAGGTGCCGACGCGGCGCATTCTGCGCCGTTTTCACCGGGCGCGTTGGTGCAACGCGGTAACGCTTCGAGCCAAATCGTTACGGCCGGGCAGGCATTGACGGAGTTGTGCCAAATCGGCACGAAATGTCTTGCTCAAAATGCTTGCGCAGGGGGCTCGCCTGCGCTAGTCACGGCTTGTTGCAATGCACGTTCGCTTGCCGCGCATTGGCTAAAAAGCGTCTCCCGACGCTTCTGGCAGGCAGGGATTGAATATCATGAGTGAACTTCTCGCGTCCTACATCCCGATCGCGATCTTTATCGGTATTTCCTTGGTCATCGGTCTGGCGCTTCTGATTGCGCCGTTTGCCGTTGCCTACAAGGCGCCTGATTCGGAAAAGTTGTCCGCATACGAGTGCGGCTTCAACGCTTTCGACGATGCGCGAATGAAGTTCGATATCCGCTTTTATCTCGTGTCGATTCTCTTCATCATCTTCGACCTCGAAGTAGCGTTCCTCTTCCCCTGGGCGGTGTCGTTCGGGGATATGGGCTGGTTCGGCTTCTGGTCGATGATGGTCTTCCTGGGCGTCCTCACGATCGGCTTTATCTATGAGTGGAAGAAAGGAGCGCTGGAATGGGAGTAGTCGATAACGGCAGCACCCTCGTTGCGCCTCAGCCGAAAGGCATTATTGATCCGAATACCGGCAAGCCCGTCGGCAGTGATGACGCCTTCTTCGGCGACATCAACAACGAGCTCGCCGACAAGGGCTTTCTCGTCACCTCGACCGATGAGCTCATCAACTGGGCGCGTACCGGGTCGCTGATGTGGATGACCTTCGGTCTCGCATGCTGCGCCGTCGAGATGATGCAGCTGTCCATGCCGCGTTACGACGTGGAGCGCTTCGGCTTTGCCCCGCGCGCCTCTCCGCGCCAGTCGGACGTGATGATCGTGGCCGGCACGTTGACCAACAAGATGGCACCGGCGCTGCGCAAGGTCTATGACCAGATGCCGGAGCCGCGTTACGTCATCTCCATGGGCTCCTGTGCCAACGGCGGCGGCTATTATCATTATTCCTATTCCGTCGTGCGCGGTTGTGACCGCGTCGTGCCGATCGATATCTACGTGCCGGGCTGTCCCCCCACGGCAGAAGCGCTTCTCTACGGCGTGCTCCTGCTGCAGAAGAAGATCCGCCGCACCGGAACGATCGAACGCTGAGGGCTTGAGGAGGATACCATGACCGAAGCCCTGACCGAGCTTTCGACCTACATTCGAGAAGCGCGCTCGTCGCTCGTCGAGGACGCGGTTCTCGTCTACGGCGAGCTGACGCTCGTGACCACCGGCGAAGCCGTCGTCGAACTTCTGACCTTCCTGCGCGACGATCCGAAATGCGGCTTCGTCAACATGATCGACGTCTGCGGTGTGGACTATCCGGCGCGCGCCAAGCGCTTCGACGTCGTCTATCACCTGCTGTCGCCGAAGCAGAACCTTCGCATCCGCGTCAAGCTGGCGACAGCCGAGGACGAGCCCGTGCCGTCGATATTCCCGGTCTTTCCGGGCGCCGACTGGTTCGAGCGTGAAGCCTGGGACATGTACGGCATCCTGTTTACCGGCCATCCCGACCTCCGCCGCATCCTAACCGACTACGGTTTCGAAGGTCATCCTCTGCGCAAGGATTTCCCGACGACCGGCTTCGTCGAGGTTCGGTATGATGACAGCGTCAAGCGTGTCGTCTATGAGCCGGTCGAGCTTCGTCAGGAATTCCGCAGCTTCGATTTCCTCAGCCCCTGGGAAGGTACGGATTACGTCCTTCCGGGCGACGAGAAGGCCAAGACCTGATATTGGCGCATTCGCGCCGGTAGCCGCCACGTTTTTTCCCGCCCGGTGCAATGAGCACCGGCATGGAGCCGCAGCATGACTGAACATAACGTTCGCAACTTCAACATCAATTTCGGGCCGCAGCACCCGGCGGCGCACGGCGTTCTCCGCCTCGTTCTGGAGCTGGACGGCGAGATCGTTGAGCGTGTCGACCCGCATATCGGTCTGCTGCACCGTGGCACCGAAAAGCTGATCGAGACCAAGACCTACCTTCAGGCCGTGCCGTATTTCGATCGCCTCGACTACGTCGCGCCGATGAATCAGGAGCATGCATTCGCGCTCGCCGTCGAAAAGCTGCTCGAGATCGAAATCCCGATCCGCGGTCAGCTGATCCGGGTTCTCTTCTCGGAAATCGGCCGTATCCTCTCGCACCTGCTCAACGTCACGACCCAGGCAATGGACGTCGGCGCGCTGACGCCGCCGCTCTGGGGCTTCGAAGAGCGCGAAAAGCTGATGGTGTTCTACGAGCGCGCTTCCGGCGCCCGCATGCACGCAGCCTATGTCCGTCCGGGCGGCGTGCATCAGGATCTCCCGCACGAACTGGTCGAGGATATCGGCAGATGGTGCGACGAGTTCCCGGCCAAGCTCGACGACATCGACGATCTTCTGACCGGCAACCGCATCTTCAAGCAGCGCAACGTCGATATCGGCGTCGTCAGCCTGGATGACGCCTGGGCCTGGGGCTTTTCAGGCGTCATGGTGCGCGGCTCGGGCGCTGCCTGGGATCTTCGCAAGTCGCAGCCCTACGAATGCTATTCCGAGCTCGATTTCGACATTCCGATCGGCAAGAACGGCGATTGCTACGACCGTTACCTGATCCGCATGATCGAGATGCGCGAAGCCTGCAAGATCATGAAGCAGTGCGTAAACCGCCTGCTCGGCGACGCCAAGACCGGGCCGTTCTCGGCAACCGACGGCAAGGTCGTTCCGCCGAAGCGTGGCGAGATGAAGCGCTCCATGGAAGCGCTCATCCATCACTTCAAGCTCTACACGGAAGGCTATCACGTGCCGGCCGGCGAGGTTTATGCGGCCGTGGAAGCCCCCAAGGGCGAATTCGGCGTGTTCCTCGTCGCCGACGGCACCAACAAGCCCTATCGCTGCAAGATCCGCGCTCCGGGATATGCGCATCTTCAGGCGATGGACTTCCTCTGTCGAGGTCACCAGCTGGCGGACGTTTCCGCGGTGCTGGGATCGCTGGACATCGTGTTCGGCGAGGTAGACCGGTAATGGATCGTGATGCCGCAACGATCGATGCATCGTCCACCGCTCCGGCAGCCTCTCGGCGCCGGTCGGTTTGTGCGCGTATCGCGGACGTGGCCGGCACAACGTTCATATTGTTCATGCAGAAACATAAGTCTGCCTATGCCGGCGAACCCGCCTTTGAGGCGGTGTCGCGGCGTGGTTCAATAAACCGATAAGGCGTGAGAAAGAATGTCCGTTCGTCGACTAGCCGAAGAACAGTTCCAGCCCGCGAACTTCGCTTTCAATGAAGAGAACGCGGCCTGGGCAGAGGCAACGATCAGGAAATATCCGGAAGGCCGGCAGCAGTCCGCCGTCATTCCGCTGCTGATGCGAGCGCAGGAGCAGGATGGCTGGGTCACCCGTTCCGCGATCGAGCATATCGCAGCCAAGCTGGACATGGCCTATATCCGTGTTCTCGAAGTGGCGACGTTCTATACCCAGTTCCAGCTGAAGCCGGTCGGCACGCGCGCCCATATCCAGATCTGCGGCACGACGCCCTGCATGCTGCGCGGCGCCGAAGATCTGATGAAGGTCTGTCAGAAGAAGATCCATCACGATCCGTTCGAGCGTAATGCGGACGGCACACTGTCCTGGGAAGAAGTCGAGTGTCAGGGCGCCTGCGTCAACGCACCGATGGTGATCATCTTCAAGGATGCCTACGAGGACCTCACGCCCGAGCGTCTCGAGGAGATCATCGACGCGTTCGAGGCAGGCAAGGGCAGCGAGATCAGACCCGGCCCGCAGATCGAGCGCCATGAATCGGCGCCGGAAGGTGGTCCGGTAACGCTTCTCGATGAGATCAAGCCGATCCGCACCAATCTCGAACCGCAGCCGCAGCCGGTCTCGGAAGGCGCGCCCGTGCCGCCGGCCGATGCCGCTCATCCGAAGGATACGGCCCCGGAAACCGACAAGTCGCTGAAGACCCCGGTCACCGAACCGAAGGCCGCGGCGAAGAACGCCAAGGAAGGCGAAACGCAGGACGAGGCCGCGACCGCCAAGAGCGAGCCCGCGGCAAAGACCGCCGGCAGCAAGGCCGAGGGCGCTCCTGTCGCTGCCAAGGCCGAGAAGCCTTCGCTCGAAGACAAGAACCGGCCGAAGGGCATCGAACGCCCGGCTGAGGTCGACGATCTGAAGATGATCTCCGGCGTTGGTCCGAAGATCGAAGGCACCCTGCATGAACTCGGCATCTTCACCTTCGCGCAGGTTGCCGCGTGGAAGAAGGCCGAACGCGAGTGGGTCGACGGTTATCTGAATTTCAAGGGCCGCATCGAGCGCGACGACTGGATCAAGCAGGCCAAGGCGCTCGCCAAGGGTGGCGAGGCCGAATACATTAAAGTCTTCGGCAAGAAGCCGCGGTAAGAGGTGAGACATGCTTAAGGATCAGGATCGCATCTTCACCAATCTCTACGGCCTCAAGGACAAATCCCTGAAAGGCGCGATGAGCCGCGGCCATTGGGACGGCACCAAGCAGAGCATCGAAAACGGCCGTGACTGGATCATCAACGAGATGAAGGCTTCCGGCCTTCGCGGTCGTGGCGGCGCCGGCTTCCCGACCGGCCTCAAATGGTCCTTCATGCCGAAGGAATCGGACGGCCGTCCGCCTTACCTCGTCGTCAATGCCGACGAATCCGAGCCCGGTACCTGCAAGGACCGCGAGATCATGCGCAACGATCCGCATACGCTGATCGAAGG
>JBQGDG010000107.1:0-6486 GCA_052038935.1 Neorhizobium sp.
ATTCGCGGGTCCGGGCCGGCGACATGGTGGCGACGATCAAGATCATTCCCCTGGCCGTGGCGCTGCCGAAGGTCGAGGAAGCCGTGGCGGTCCTCGCCGCCGGCGCGCCTTTTTGCGTCAGGGCGTTCAGTCCCCGGGCGGTGACGCTCGTCGCTACCGAACTTCCGACGCTCAAACCGTCGGTCATGGACCGGACGGCGAAGTTGCTGGCCCGTCGATTGGAAGAATCAGGTAGCCGGATAACTAAAGAGGTGCGTGTCGCCCACGACCGGCATGCATTGGCTCTGATTCTGCGGGATTTAGTCGCGGAAGGAGAAAGTGAGCCGGCTATGGTTATCGTCTTCGGAGCATCGGCCGTAGCCGATTCGGACGATGTCGTACCCGCCGCGATTCGGGACGCGGGAGGTGTGGTAGAGCATATCGGCATGCCGGTCGATCCCGGAAACCTGCTGATCCTTGCCAGATTGGGTAATGTGCCGGTGATCGGAGCGCCAGGTTGCGCCCGTTCTCCGAAGGAAAACGGCTTCGACTGGATCCTCGACCGGATTATGGCCGGAGAAATGCCGACGCGGGCGGATATCGCGGCAATGGGGGTGGGAGGTCTGCTGAAGGAGATCGCCAGCCGGCCGCTGCCGAGGGAGACCGACGTTTCGGAAAGGCGGCTGACGGTCGGTGCCGTGCTGCTGGCCGCAGGACAGGCGCGGCGCATGCGGGGCCGGCACAAGCTGCTGGCCGAGTTCGACGGCGTTCCGCTTGTCCGGCGTTCGGCGGAGCGGCTGCTTGCCGCCGATTTCGCTCGGGTCGTCGCGGTGACGGGACACCGTCGTCAGGAGGTCGAACAGGCCCTGTCCGGGCTCGATCTGGGCCTGCTTTTCAATCCGGATTACGCGACGGGAATGGCGAGTTCGCTCATCAGCGGCTTTTCCGACAGGGAAATGACGGCGGTCGATGGTATTCTTGTCATGCTGGCGGACATGCCGGCCGTGACAAGCGGGCAGGTCATGCGCCTCATCGACGCATTTCGCGACGCCGGCGGACATTCGGTTGTCCGTTCGGTCTGCGAGGGCAAGCGGGGCAACCCGGTCATATTGCCGCGTGAAGCCTATTCGGCGGTGCTCCGCCTCGAAGGCGATGTCGGCGCCCGCGCAATCGTCGAAAGTTCGGGCCTTCCCGTCATCGATGTCGATATCGGTCCCTCGGCCCATATCGACGTCGATACGCCGGAGGCGGTGATCGCCGCCGGCGGGATATTGAAGGAAGAACGGGAAGCGCCCGATGGACGATGACGGCATAGCGGAACTGTTCGAAGGGCTCGGTCCGGTATCGATCCGACGGATGTTCGGCGGCAAGGGTATTTACCATCAGGGACTGATCGTCGCCGTCGAGCTGAGGGGCGAACTGATGCTGAAGGCGGATGACGTCAGCGGGCCCGAATTTGCCGCTGCCGGCGCGACCCGCTGGACCTACGAGGGCAGGAAAGGGAAGCCGGTCCTCATGCCCTACTGGTCCATCCCCGAATCCGCCTTCGATGAACATGAGGAAATGCGCCGGTGGACGGACATGGCATTCGCGGCCGCCGTTCGCCTGAACGGCAGGCGCTGACCGGCTTTCACTCACCTGAGCAAGTGTAAGATTTCGCGTATTGCGGAAGGTGTTCCGAGAGGCCTAATGTCCTGGTGTAATGAGGATGTGGGACGATCCTGGTCGGCCCGGCGACAGCATCCGAAAATACTTGTGAGATATTTCATCACGACAAGCCGCCTTGATCCGTCAAGGCGGCTTTTTTATAGGCCGATCAGCTGTTTGAAGCTTTGTTCTGCAAAGGTGGATAAAGGCTGCGGTGGCGCGTCGATATCGACCCATGTCAGGTCGGAATGCTTGTCGGGTTCGGTCAGGGTCGCATCGCCGCTGAAGTCGTCCGTCACGTAGATCAGCGAAATCCAGTGCTGCTCCTCGCCCGGCAGGATGCCTTCCACCACGCAGAGAAAATCTATCCGGCCGATGGTCAGCCCGGTTTCCTCCTCCGCTTCCCGGCGGGCCGCGTCGGCTGCGTGCTCTCCCATATCGATCTTGCCACCGACGATGCTCCAGCAGCCGGCTTCCGGTGCCTTGAGACGGCGGCACATGAGGATGCGGCCATCGGCCCGGCGAATGACCAGACCGACGCCGATGCCCGGAAAACTCACGCCCGGAGCACCCTGCATCGCATCGACGCTCACTTGGCGGCGTTGGCGACGATCAGCATGAATGCGGGAATGTCGTCGCCGAAGCCGACCGGCGTCGGGCCGTCATCGTGGTCGCGATGGCGACGGCGGTCGCGATTGTCGTCATTGGCCGGGTTGGGGCGTCTGTTGCGGTTGCCGGCAGGCGAATTTCTCTTGTCGGATCGGCGTTCCGACTTCGTATTTTCCTGAACTGCTTCCACGCCCGTCTCTTCCGTGACTGTTTGATTATCCTGCATCGCTGCGGATTGTTCGTTGCGGCTGCCGCGATTGCGGTCCTTGCCGCGCTCGCGTCCCTTGCGGCCGCGCTCCTGATCGTGGCTTTCGGCCGGGGCCGGCAGAGCGGAGAGGTCCCCGTTTGCCCACTCGACCTTTTCGTTGATCAGCTTCTCGATCGCATCGAGATATTTAGTATCGGCACGTGTCACGATCGTGAATGCGCGGCCGGAACGACCGGCGCGGCCTGTGCGGCCGATTCGGTGGACGTAATCTTCCGCGTGGATCGGAACGTCGAAGTTGAAGACGTGGCTGACGTCGGGGATGTCGAGACCGCGGGCGGCCACATCCGAGGCGACGAGCAGCTTGATGTTGCCGTCCTTGAAGTTCGCCAGCATGGTCATGCGCGAACGCTGGTCCATGTCGCCGTGAAGAGCGCCGACCGAGAAACCGTGACGGTCGAGCGACCGGAAGAGATCGGCCACGTCCTTCTTGCGGTTGCAGAAGATGATCGCGTTCTTCAGGTCGTCCTGGGCACGGATGAGGTCACGCAGGACCGAGCGCTTTTCGTAATCCTTGGCATGGGCGGCAACCAGGCGCTGGGTTACCGTCTTGGCGGTGGATGAAGGCTTAGCCACTTCCACCCGTTCCGGATTCTGCAGGAACTTGTCGGCCAGCTTCTGGATTTCCGTCGGCATCGTCGCCGAGAAGAACAGCGTCTGGCGCGTGAAGGGGATCATCTTCACGATCCGCTCGATATCCGGGATGAAGCCCATGTCGAGCATGCGGTCGGCTTCGTCGATGACGAGGATTTCGACGCCGGTCATCAGGAGCTTGCCGCGCTCGCAGTGGTCGAGCAAGCGACCCGGCGTGCAGATCAGAACGTCCGCGCCGCGCTCGAGCTTGCGGTCCTGTTCGTCGAAGGACACGCCACCGATCAGCAGAGCGACGTTGAGCTTGTGATTCTTGCCGTATTTGTCGAAGTTCTCCGCGACCTGGGCGGCCAGCTCGCGGGTCGGTTCGAGGATCAGTGTCCTCGGCATCCGCGCCCGTGCGCGTCCCTTCTCAAGAAGGGTGAGCATCGGCAGCACGAAGGACGCCGTCTTTCCTGTGCCCGTCTGGGCAATGCCGCAGATGTCGCGGCGCTGCAGCGCGTGCGGGATCGCTCCTGCCTGAATAGGCGTGGGCGTCGTGTAGCCGGCATCGGCAACGGCGGAGAGAACCTTCTGGCTAAGGCCAAGATCAGCAAAAGTAGTCAAAGGAAATACGATTCCATTCCGTTCAAGAAGAACATGATGCGTCGGCACGCACGATTGGGGCGACAACAGGGCGCGACATATGACCAAAACGCCTGAAAGTCAAGGAAATGGGCTGTGAGCCCGCGGCTTTTGGTGAACGAAAGGGATTTTGCGGCGATCTGCCGCGTCGAGCGAGGCTTTTTTACTCCAGATAGGTCGTGAGCTTCATGCCTGCGTTGAGGAAATGCATGGGGTCGACGGCCTGTCCTTCCCGACGCACCTCGTAGTGTACATGCGGTCCCGTCGAACGTCCGGTGGAGCCGGCTCGCCCGATGATGTCTCCGGCCTCCACTTCGTCGCCTACATTGACGAGAACCTTCGACATATGCCCGTACCGGGTGGAGATGCCATAGCCGTGATCGATCTCGACCATGTTGCCGTAGCCGCCGGCCGGACCGGCGGCGACCACCTCGCCGGCGCCGGTGCTTCTCACCTCGTCGCCGGTCGTCGCTTCGAAATCGATGCCGGCATGGAGCGCCAGCCGGCCGAGGAAGGGATCGACGCGGTTGCCGAACCTGCTGGTGATCCCGTGTCCCGGGGCCGGATTGGCGAAGGGCAGGGCGCGGGCCGTCTCTCGAACGCCTTCCAGGCGTGTCAGCGCGGCATCGAGCCTGTTCAGCGAAGCGTCGAACCGGCTGTCGGGCAGGCGCGGCTCGACATAGGGACCACCGATACCCGATGCCGGTCGGGGAGGGGGGACCGCGTCGGCGGGAACGCCGCTGCGCTTGAGGATGGTCGCGATCGCATCTGCGGTCTCCGATGCGCCGGTCGTGAGGTTTGCGATTTTTGCCAATTGCTGGCTTTCCAGCGTCTTCAGCGACAGGGTGACGCGGGAAAAGACCCGATCCGCGCGGTCGGCAGCCCCTTCGCGGAGGCTGGTGGCTCCGAACATCGAGCCGACATCCGCAGCACTCGTGGCCTCGGCCCTGGAAAGAAGCGATGCGATAGCAGTCGTGCCGCCGTTGATTGCCGCCCGCCGTCCGTCGACTTCAGGTGCAAAGGCCGGAGCCCCGGCGGCGGGCGCCGTAATTCCCGACTCCTCGGCACGATCGAGCAGATTGCCCAGCTTGCCATGGCGGGAGAACAGCGCATTCTGCTGCTCGAGCAGCTTCTCGACCTTCTTCTCTACCACCTGCTGATCCAGCAGTTGCCGTGAGGTGATGCGATCGAGCTGCGCCCGCAGTGCCGCGATACGATCCTCATAATCCTGTTGCATGCGCGCCTGGCGGGCGATCGTTGCCCCGATCAGGTCGTCGCGGATGACGAGATAGGAGGTGGCCGCGAGATAACCGAAGAGGACCATGCCCGCAAAACACAGGGTGATCGCCGCCATCCATGGACGGATCGTCACATGGCGGATCCTGTCTCCGCTCGCCAGAATCAGGACATGCTTCTGCGCCCGTTTTCCAAAAACCTTGTTTTCGGCTGCGTGGGCCAATGTCCGCTCCTGAAAGGGCCGAGTCGAATTCCTAGATTGCTGCCGCCGATTACACCTTCTTAAGGTTAACGAATATTTAGTGGGCGACACGACGCGACGATGCGCGGCTCGGCGAGGTGGCCGAACTTTTAGGCGTGATTGTCGGCGAAAACGGTGCTAGAGGCGCCATGCACGTATAGCAGACACATCCACAGAGAAGAGAGATGTCCAGGTTCAAGTCCGATTTCCTCCGCACGCTCGACGAGCGCGGCTTCATTCACCAGATCTCCGACGAGGCAGGTCTCGACGAACTGTTCGCCAAGGAAACCGTGACCGCCTATATCGGCTTCGATCCGACGGCGCCCAGCCTGCATGCCGGCGGCCTGATCCAGATCATGATGCTGCACTGGATGCAGCAGACCGGCCATCGCCCGATCTCGCTGATGGGCGGCGGCACCGGCATGGTCGGCGACCCGTCCTTCAAGGACGACGCACGCCAGCTGATGACGATCGATACGATCGAGAGCAATATTGCCTCCATCAAGCGGGTATTCGCCAATTACCTCAGCTACGGCGAGGGGGCGAAGGACGCCATGATGATCAACAACGGCGACTGGCTGCGCGATATCAACTATCTCGAATTCCTGCGCGACGTCGGCCGTCACTTTTCGGTCAACCGCATGCTGTCCTTCGACAGCGTCAAGACGCGCCTCGACCGCGAGCAGTCGCTCTCCTTCCTCGAATTCAACTACATGATCCTGCAGGCCTACGACTTCGTGGAGCTCAACAAGCGTTATGGCTGCCGCCTGCAGATGGGCGGTTCGGATCAGTGGGGCAATATCGTCAACGGCATCGATCTCGGCCATCGCATGGGTATGCCGCAGCTCTATGCGCTGACCTCGCCGCTCCTGACCACGGCCTCCGGCGCCAAGATGGGCAAGTCGCTGAACGGTGCCGTCTGGCTCAATCCGGACATGCTCTCGGCCTATGATTTCTGGCAGTACTGGCGCAATACCGAGGATGCCGACGTATCGCGCTTTCTCAAGCTCTACACGACGCTGCCGATGGATGAAATCGCCCGCCTGTCGGCGCTCGGCGGTTCTGAAATCAACGAGGTCAAGAAGATACTCGCCACCGAGGTCACGGCCATGCTGCATGGTCGCGAAAATGCCGAACAGGCCGCCGAGACCGCCCGCAAGACCTTCGAGGAAGGCGCGCTCGCCGACAACCTGCCGTCGATCGAGGTAGCATCCGCCGAACTCGACGCGGGCATCGGCCTGCTCGCGCTGATCGTCAAGGCGGGGCTGGCGTCTTCGAACGGCGAGGCGCGCCG
>JBQGDG010000108.1:0-7268 GCA_052038935.1 Neorhizobium sp.
TTCCTCCACCAGCCATTGCAGCCTGTCCGCCGCGCTCTCGGCGGCAGTGATGTGGATGGTCGCCGGCAGCGCCTCGACCAGTGTCCGGCTCGCCGCCGATCCGAGGCCGATATGACTGCCGAGGACGACGACGTCGTCCCCGTCGCCGAAACGCACCATGCTTCTGTCCCGCGACGCGAACAGCGCGGCGGCGTCCAGCGCAGGCAGCGACAGGTCGGATGCCAACGTGAAGCCCAGCCTGTCGCGCAACAGGAAGACATCGCCGGCGTGGAGCCGTAGCGGCTCGTGACCGTCGATGGCGATCAGGCATGTGCCGCGTCCCACGGCGAAGAACTTGATCTCCTTCGGCGGCTGGAACCGAACCGCCCAGTCGCCGCCGGTGGTGATGCCGCCCGCATAGACGGGTCGCGCGTCGAAAAGGGTCAGGATATCGGATAGGGCGTCCTGCGGCATGTTCGAACTCTGGCAAAGAAAATGCGGATTTTCAACTATCAAAAATCCGAAGATGGCTTGTTATCTGTGGTCGCATCACAAAGGAGACAAGAGATGAGCACGTCACAGAAACCGATCGGCTCGGGCTTTTCACCCTATTCCACGACCATGGACGTCATCCGCGGCGTCAGCCTCGTCGGTCGGGTGGCGATCGTCACCGGCGGTTATGCCGGGCTGGGACTGGAAGCGGCCCGCACGCTGGCGAGCGCCGGCGCCCGCGTCATCGTTCCGGCCCGCGACATGCAGCGCGCGGCGGCTGCGCTCGCATCCGCCGGCGGCGGCGTGGAGCTGCGCCCGATGGACCTCAACGATCCGGCCTCGATCGACCGTTTCGCCAGGTCCTTCGTCGACAGCGGTCTCCAGCTCGACATGCTGGTGAATTCCGCCGGCATCATGGCCTCGCCGGTCGTCGAGCGGGACGGGCGCGGCAACGAGCTGCAGTTCTCCACCAATCATCTCGGTCATTTCCAGCTGACGGCGCGGCTGTGGCCGGCGCTGAAGAAGGCAGCCGGCGCCCGCGTCGTGTCGGTCTCCTCGCTCGGCCATCGCCTCTCCGATATCGTCTTCGACGACATCAACTACGAACGCCGCGCCTATGACGGGTGGAGCGCCTACGGACAGTCGAAGACGGCGAACATCCTCTTCGCGCTCGAACTGGATCGCCGCGGCCGGCAGCACGGCGTCCGTGCCTTCTCGCTGCATCCGGGCGGCATCGTCACCAATCTGGCAAGGCACATGGATGTCGAATCCCTCAAACAGGCCGGCAATCTGGACGTGAACGGCGATCCGGTGATCGATCCCGCGCGCGACATGAAGTCCATACCGCAGGGAGCGGCAACGCATGTCTGGTGCGCCGTCAGCCCGCTTCTCGAAGGCAGGGGCGGGCTCTTCTGCATGGATTGCGACATCGCGCCCGTCGTCGATATCGATCCGCAGACGCAGGATCCCCGCGGAATGGGTGTGACGTCCTATGCCATCGATCCGCGATCGGCCGAACGGCTCTGGAAGGTCAGCGAGGAGATGACGGGCGTGTCGTTCGGCGATTGATGCCGTCTGCGGGCGCCGAGGCGGCTTTCTTCCCGGCCGCCCTTCGCCTGCCGGCCGGCCCGTGCCATTGATCGACAAGAGGAAAGCGTGACAGGGAGGGACCGCATCCGGGCCTTTACCCGGCTCCCTCCAATGGTCATCGAGGACACCGGACTTCGCTGCCACGCCACCGGCAGACTAGCGCTGACGGGCTCAGGCGGCAACCTCGTCCTCGCTGCCGGTCCTCGCCCACGAGTGTTGCCGCGGTGCCTGCCGGGTCAGCGGATCAGGGCGAGCGATTGCCTGACGTTTTCCGCACCGCCGTCTCCGAGTTCCGCATCGATCTCGGCGTGAACCCGTGTCCAGATCGGCAGCGCGGCGGAAAGCATCGCCATGCCAGCCTCGGTCAAGGTGAGCAGACGCCCGCGCCGGTCCTTCGGATCGATGGCGCTCTTCACCAGGCCGCGCCGCTCCAGCACCTTCAGCGCCGCGGTCAGGGTCGTGCGATCCATGGCGAGCAGGTCGCATACCGATTTCATCGTCGCCGGGACGGGACGGTTCAGCGACATCATCAGCGAAAACTGGCCGTTGTTCAGCCCGATCGGCTTCATCGCCACGTCGAAGCGGCGAGCCAGCGCCCGTGCTGCCCGCTGCACATGGAGGCAGAGGCACGTGTCGCGCACATGCAGCGTTGTCGAGAAAGGAACTGATTCGAGATTTGACAGCATGGGATTATTATGTTGATATCAACTTATTCTGTCAAGGAAGAGGAGACCGGGACATGGATAACATCGGCTTGGACGCCAGCGTTTCCCGCGAAAATACCGCAGTATCCCGCGACGAATGGCGCGAGGCGCGGCTGAAGCTCCTGGAGCTCGAGAAGGAGGAGACCCGCCTGCGGGACAAGGTTCGCGCCGCGCGTCGGGCCTTGCCCTGGGTCAGGGTGGAGAAGGACTATGCCTTCGAGACACGGGAGGGCCGCAAGTCGCTCGCGGACCTGTTCGATGGCCGCAGCCAGCTGCTCGTCTATCACTTCATGCTCGATCCCGAATGGGAGGAGGGCTGTATCGGCTGCTCCTTCTTCTGCGATCATATCGAAGGCGCGCTGCCGCATCTCAACAATCACGACGTCACCTGGGTGGCGGTCTCTCGTGCGCCGCTCGACAGGATCGAGGCCTACCGCAAGCGCATGGGCTGGAACTTCCCCTGGGTTTCGTCCCACGGCAGCGATTTCAACTATGACTACAACGTCTCCTTCTCCGAGGAGGAGCGAGCATCCGGCGCGGTCGAATACAACTCCCGCAAGGTGCCGACCGACGAGGTCGCCACCGAGGAACACGGCATGTCGTCCTTCTATCGCGACGAGGCCGGCGAGTTGTTCCATACCTATTCCACTTATGCCCGTGGCGGAGAGGAGGTCTGCGGCACGCTGATGCTGCTCGACCGCGCGCCGCTCGGCCGCAACGAGACCTCGACCATGAGCTTTCTGAAGCGCCATGACGAATACGGGGAAAAACCGCAGAAGGCGGGTTCATCCTGCTGCCATTGAGGCGGCTTAGATTGAAAGCAACCGGGAGGAAGACACGATGACGATGGTCATGGCAAAGCCGCGCGCCGAGCACGGATTTCTGCAGAAAATGGTCGGCACCTGGGACGTCACCTCGGAGATGAGCGGCGGGAAGCCCTGGGTGGAAGTCGTCCGTTCGCTGCAGGGCATCTGGATCGTCGCCGAGGGAAGCGGCGACATGCCGGATGGAGACGGGCCAGCGACGACGATACTTACCCTCGGCTTCGATGCCGCCAAGGGAAAATATGTCGGCACCTGGCTCGGTTCGATGATGGACAACCTGTGGGTCTACGAGGGCGAGGTCGAACCGGACGGCAAGACGCTCAATCTCTATACGGTAGGCCCGTCGATGAGCGGCGAGGGCATGGCCGACTACCGCGAGCAGATCGTCTTCCTGAGCGATGACCATCGCATCTTCAACTCCAGCGCAAAACAGCCGGACGGTAGCTGGAAGCAGTTCATGGAAGCCCATTACCACCGCAGCAAATGACAGGCCTCAAACGCCCACCTGCTCGAACCCGAAAAGGAGAGAACGATGAGCGCAGTTGAAGAATTCAGGCCGCAGGCCGAACATGCCGCACTCGAGCGTCTCGTCGGGACCTGGGACGTCAAGTCCTCGATGACCGGTCCCGACGCGCACTGGACCGAAGTCTGCCGCTCGCTGGACGGCACCTGGTACATCGCCGAAGGAGAGGGCGATGTGCCGGGCGGCAAGGCAAAAACGATCATGACGCTCGGCTACGATCCCGAAAAGGGCATGTATGTCGGCACCTGGATCGGGACCATGATGGGCATGCTCTGGATCTACGAGGGCGATCTTTCCGAGGACGGAAATGTGCTCAGCCTCCATGCGACCGGACCCGATTTCGAGGTCGAGGGGCAGACCGCGGAGTATCGCGAGCAGATCATCTTTCGCAACGACGACCACCGGCTCTTCACCTCGGCGACGAAGCAGCCGGACGGCACGTGGAAGACGTTCCAGGACCTGGAATATGTCCGCCGGCGCTGAGCCGGCCTCCGGACGAGGCCGGGTGGGACCGCCCGGATACCGAAACGTCGCGCGACAGTCCGGACGGCCTGCGCGCAAATCGAGAGAGGAGACGATGATGCTGCAGACCGCTTCGAATACCCGATCAGAGACCCACGGCAAGTTCATCTGGTGCGAGCTGATGACCTCCGACACGAAGGCCGCCGGGGACTTCTATTCCGCCGTCATAGGCTGGAAGGTCAATGAAATGTCCATGCCGGACATGCCGCCCTATTTTCTCTTCGAGATGGGTGAAGGCGACGACTGCCCCGGCATCGGCGGCATGATGGACTTCCCGCCGGAACTGGAAGGCAAGCTGCCGCCCAACTGGACCGGTTATGTCGCTGTCGACGACGTCGACCAGACGGCGAAGGACTATGTTTCGCTCGGCGGACGCGTCCAGCGCGAGCCGGAGGATATTCCCGGCGTCGGCCGTTTTGCCGTCGTCGCCGATCCGCATGGTGCGGTGCTCTGCATCATGAAGCCGATCCCGCCGGAAAACCCGCCGCGGCAGCTCGGACCGGACGAGCCCGGCAATGTCGGCTGGCGCGAGCTCTACGCCGGCAATGGCGAGGAGGCCTTCGATTTCTATTCCAAAATTTTCGGCTGGACGAAGGACCATGACTTCGACATGGGGGCGATGGGCGTCTATCGTATCTTCGCTTACCGCGAAAAGGCGATCGGCGGCATGATGACGAAGCCGGAAACGGTGGCCATTCCCTGCTGGAGCTATTATTTCAACGTCGAGGCGATCGATGCGGCCATGGAGAGGGTCAAGGCGAACGGCGGCGCCGTCGTGTTCGGTCCCACGGAAGTGCCCGGCGGCAGCTGGATCATCCAGGCGACCGATCCGCAGGGGGCCTTCTTCTCCCTCGTCGCGCCGAAACGCTAGGCGAGACGGCTATGGCGGAGCGGCAGGCGTCTGCCGCCCGCGTCCCGCCCGTCAGGCGGTCGCCCGGCGCAGGGCGATGACGCTGCTGCGCCGGTTCGTCAGGTTGGAATGGGCGTAGGCGATGAACAGGTCCGCAGGCATGGCTTTGCCGAAAAGCCAGCCCTGTGCGAATTCCACTCCATGCTCGATGAGATAGTCCGCCTGGTCCTTCGTTTCGACGCCTTCGGCGACGACGGAGAGGTTCAGCGCCTTCGCCATGTCGATGATATGAGGCACGACGGAGCTGGTCGCGGTCTGTCGGTTGATCGTGTCGACGAAGGATTTGTCGATCTTGAGCGCGTCGAGCGGCAGGGTCTGGAGATATTGCAGGCTGGAGTAACCGGTGCCGAAATCGTCGATCGCCACCGAATGGCCGCGTGCCCGCGCCTCGGCGATCGTCCTGCTCGCCTCCTTGATGTCCATCAGGCCCCGTTCGGTCGCCTCCATCCAGATCTGGCGATTTTCGATGCCGGTGCGGGCGATGCGCTTCTCCATCGTTTCGAGGATGCGGCCGGTCCGTATGTCGGCGGCGCAGAAGTTGATGGCGACATGCATCGAGCGGTGCTGCACGAGCAGTTCGTTGAGATCCCGCACCACCGCGTCGATGACCTGGTCGGTAATGGGCTGGATCAGGCCGCTCTGTTCGGCGAGCGGGATGAACAGATCGGGGCGCACCAGCGTGCCGTCCGGGCGCCGCCAGCGCACCAGGGCCTCGGCGCCGATGCAATATCCCGTCGCAAGCTCGATCACCGGCTGATAGTGGACGATGAATTCGCGCTTGCGCACGGCGATCTGCAACTCGCTCAGCGGCGAAAGCCGCTTGCGCGACAGGCGGACGACGAGCGCGACGATGACGAGCGCGGCAAAACCGCCGAAAGGCAGGAAGACCCAGAGCTGCTCCTTGAAATGCGTGAGCAGGTCGTCGCTCCGGCTGACGGCCACGCCCGTCCAGCCGGCATCGGAGAACGTGGCAAAGACGTGCTCTTCGAGGAGGCCGCTGCCGCCCGCCCTCGCGAAGGTCTTGACGAGGGTCGCATCGAGATCGTTGAGGTTGGCCGCCATGGCGCCATTCGGCGCGATGATCGTGATATGCACCCGATCGTCGGCCAGAACGTCGATCGGCCTGATGGGATCGATCAGGGCGTTGTGATTGCCCACCTGCACGACCGTCAGCGGATCGGCTCCGCTGAGCAGGGGCGCGACCGCCACCCAGGCCTCGATATCCTGCCCGACGGTAAAATCGGGCGTGAGTTTTTCGATCTGCTTGCGGGTCTCCCCCCAGGAGGTGCAGCGCAGATAGCCGCCTTCGAGGTAACCGATCTCCTTGATGCTGCGCGAATTCATCGACAGGCGGCGCATCTCGCCGATATGCGCTTCCGTGCAGGGGATGAGGGTGCCGGGTCCGCCGAGGCCGCGGAGTATGTCGGCGGCGCTGACGATCGAAAGCTCGGTGCGCGCGACGGCCTGCTGGGCGACCGTCGAGAGCCTGTCCTTCTCGGCATTCACCGAAAGCGTCCAGGCCGCATAGATGGTGATGCACAACGGCAGCAGCACGCCGACGACGGCCAGAATAATCGCCTCTACGATGACCCTCGATCGATTCACGTCCGCCTCGTCGGTGCGCCTGCGCCCGAGGCGGACCATAAGGGCGGCGGGTTAAGGCAATCTCTCCACCCGCGCGAAAAAACGTTTCATCCGCAATCTGCCCGCGGTAGACGCCGGCTCACGAATTGCCCGCCCGCGTCGCCTCGGCCTGAGTTTCGTTATCCGGGAGGTCTGCAAGGCCCATCGACGGGAACCGCAGGGCAGGCGAGGGGAATATCCCGCCCGACCCGTCGCGGACGGCGATCTTTCTCTGCCGCCGGCCTGCGGTGATCGCCGGCCTAGCGTTTCAGGCTACCGAGAATGCCGCGCACGAGCGCCCGGCCGAGCTGGGTGGCGACGGTGCGCGTCACGCTTTTCATCGCCGCCTCGACGATCGTCTCGCGCTGATAGCCCGAGCGGCCGACCGTCCTGCGGCCGCGCTGGTCCTGATCGTCGTCCTTGTCGCCGAAGCCCGGCAGGGTCCAGCCGGTGGTTTCGCCGGATCCGGCCGGCTGGGCGGGATCGAGCTCGTCCCGCGCGTTCCTTGCCGCCGCCGCATCGGCTGCCTGCTTGGCGCGGGCGGCGAGCATTTCGAAGGCGCTCTCGCGGTCGATATCCTCGTCATAGACGCCGAGGACGGG
>JBQGDG010000109.1:0-6458 GCA_052038935.1 Neorhizobium sp.
ATGGCAGGAGCTGTTGCGCCGCCACGACGAGGCAACCCGCGCCGCGCTGTCCCGCTACGAAGGCACGGAAGTGAAGACGACAGGCGACGGCTTCCTCGCGACCTTCCAGCATCCGAGCAAGGGGATCATGTGCGCCTGCGCAATCCGGGACGAGGCGGCAGCGATGAGGCTCGATATCCGCGCTTCGCTTCATACCGGGGAATGCGAGAGGCGGCCTGCGGATCTAGGCGGCATCGCGGTCAACATCGCCTCGCGGATACTCGACCAGGCACGCGCCGGGGAAATCCTGGTCTCTACGACGGTAAAGGATCTGGTCGTCGGGTCCGGTATCGATTTCGAGGCGCGCGGGGAAGCGGCCCTGCGGGATGTGCCCGGGCGCTGGTCGACCCACGCAGTCGCCAGCGCTCCAGGAGAGCTCGGCAGCTAAAGTCTGGGTGTCTCGACCGACGCAGGCGACGGAATCCGGGGAAGGTCACGCCGATAGGGCGCTGAAGATGCCGATGCGGGAGACGCGGGACCCCCGGACCGTTTTGGCAAGCCATGCCAGGACGTTACCACATCGTCCTCAGCTTCATAATTTTCGCGCGGCCCTCTAGTGCTGCCCGCACAAAGGCTTTAGCGTCCGGCGTCGCAGTTTTCCCTCAACCAGAGGCGTCCCATGGCCGAGCCTTCCCCATTCGCCCGTTTCATTGCCTTCGTCAGCAAAGGTGTCGTTGCCGTTCGTCATTCGGGCGAAGGTGCGCGGGCACCTGTCTACGGAACGACGCCCGCCATTCCGGTGGCCAAGGCACAGGGCATGTTGCCGACCCTGAAGATGCCGACGGCCAGGGGATGGGAAGGCGAGCACAAGCCGACGGCCGCCGTCGGGCTCAAGGTCAATGCCTTCGCCCGCGGGCTGGTGCATCCGCGCAACATGCATGTCCTGCCCAATGGCGATGTGCTGGTGGCCGAATCCATGGGCGAGAGAGGCGATCCGCGCACCCTGTTCGACCATGCCATGTCGGCCACGATGCAGCGGGCGCGCGCTTCAGGCGACAGCCCCAACCGCGTGACGCTGCTGCGTGACGCCGACGGCGACGGGGTGGCGGAGGAAAGGCATGCCTATCTCGAGAACGTGCGGCAGCCCTTCGGTATCGCGCTGATCGGCGACACGCTCTATGTCGGCGCCAGCGATGCGCTTCTCGCCTACCCCTACGAAGCCGGCGCGACGAAGATCAGCCAGCCGGGCAGAAAGCTGATGGACCTGATCCCGGGCGGGCACTGGACGCGCAATCTGATCGCCAGCAAGGACGGCAGCAAGCTCTACGTCGCCGTCGGGTCGCTCAGCAATATCGGCGATGCCGGCATGGCGGCGGAGGAAAACCGCGCCTGCATTTTCGAATACGACCTGGCATCGGGGCAGTCCCGCATCTTTGCCGGCGGCCTGCGCAATCCCGTGGGCATGGCCTGGGAGCCCGAACGGGGCATGCTCTGGACCGTCGTCAACGAGCGCGACGGGCTGGGTGACGAGACGCCGCCCGACTATCTGACATCGGTCAGCGACGGCGGATTCTACGGCTGGCCCTATTGCTACTGGGACCGGGTGGTGGACGACCGGGTGCCGCAGGATCCGGCCAAGGTCGCTTCGGCGCTGCAGCCGGATTATGCGCTCGGCGGACATACGGCATCGCTCGGGCTCTGCTGGCTGCCCGAGGGCACGCTGCCGGGCTTCCCGGCGGGCATGGCGATCGGCCAGCACGGATCGTGGAACCGTTCGAAACTCTCCGGCTACAAGCTCGCCTTCGTCGCCTTCGAGAACGGCAAACCCGTGGGCATGCCGCGCGAAATCCTCACCGATTTCCTGTCGCCCGACGAGAAATACTCCTATGGCCGACCGGTCGGCGTGGCGCTGGCTGCCGACGGCGCGGTGCTGATGGCCGACGACGTGGGCGACGTCATCTGGCGCGTCACCGGCGCCTGAGGCGGGCCAGCCGCGATAGGTCTCCGCGGATCGTTGCTCTCCGGCCCCGAATGCCTGGCGGCGTCCGCCCGGCCCGGTCATCCATCCCGGGCGGGCCTGCGCCTGCCTATGGTGTGCATGAAACAGGACCGGGCTGCCCTCGCCGGGGAGCCGATGCAGATCGCCGCATCCCTTGGGCCTTTCGTTTTCACCGCCGGCGCTCTATCTCCCATGCATGACAACTCGGTTCGTAAAGAAGGAAGCCTGATGGCTTGGGCTGCTGCCGTCGCTATCCTCGCCGTGGGCCTGTCGTTCCTGGTCAACCGTCGGGCTGCCTATATCGTCATAGCCGCGGTCGCCGTCCTCGGTGGCATCCTGGCCCTGGCCACGGTTCTGCAGGAGCCGCAGCGAGGGGGCAGGATGGATGCCGTCAGTGCCAGGGCCGCAATCGACCCGTCGGCGTGCCCCGATCCCGCGACGCCCATTCTGGTGGAGCTGAAAAACGGCAACGAGAGCGCCGTGCAGCGCGTTTCATTCGGTCTCGTCGGAAAGCTCAAGGGGCATTCTTCGATCTCGTATCGGGGCTTCCTGCGGGACGACAAGATTATCGAACCCGGCCAGACATCGAAGACCTGTTACGCGCTTCTTCCCCTGGGTTTCGCGCCGCCGAGGCCCGAGCCCATCGTTCCCGCGAATTACGACTGGTCCGTCGATATCTCGCTGGTCGATTTCACGAACCGGTAGGATTGCGGGCCGCGGCAGATTTCGCGGCGCTCGCAGGACAGCCTTCAATCCAGCCCGAGAAATGCCCCCCGGTTCGCCTCGACCGCCGCGAAGATATAGTCGGCGACGGCGCGAAAACGCGGCACGTGGCCCGTGTCGCGATGGCGGATCAGCCAGTAATGGCGGGTGAGCTGTACCTCGCGAGGCAGCACGATCTGAAGATCGGGCTGACGGCTGGCGATGAAATGCGGCAGGATGCAGAGCCCCAGGCCATCGAGCGTCGCGGTCAGCTGCGCGAAGATGCTGGAACTCTGGAAGCGCGGCTTGATGCCGGGATGCACGTCGCCCATGTAGTCGAGGCCGGGAGCGAAGATCATGTCTTCGATATAGCCGATGAACGGGTGGTCGAGCAGGTCGTCCCGGCGCTTCAAGGCCGGCTTGTCGGCAAGGTAGCGCCGGGAGGCGTAAACGCTCAGACGATAATCGGTGATCTTCTCGATCATGTACGGCCCCGCCTTGGGCGGATCGAGCGCCACGGCGATGTCCGCTTCCTTGCGGGACAGGGACATGATCTGCTGGATCGTCACCAGTTCCAGCGAAAGGTTCGGGTGCTTCCCGGTAAAATCTCCGAGGTGATGGGCGAGGAAGAAGTTGGAAAAGCCCTCCGGTGCGCTCAGGCGGATGACGCCGCGATGGGCCGTCGCGCCCTCGCTGATATCCGCCTGCAGCCGGTCGGTCTCGAGCTCGATCCTCTCGGCCGTATCGATGAAGCGCTGCCCCATCGGGGTCAGCATGTAACCACGGGGATTGCGTTCGAAGAGCTTGACCTTCAAGGCGAATTCCAGCCGGTCGATGCGGCGCGAAACCGTGGCGTGGCTGGTGCGCAGGTGGCGGGCGGCCGTCGAAAGCTGGCCCGTGCGGGCCACGGCGAGAAAATACTGCAAATCGTCCCAGGTGAAGTTGGGATTGCCGTTCATTGCCTGCCCCTGATCTGTTCAGAAATGCACAGATGCTGTCCGCAATTAATAGGCTCGGACTCCTTGCGTCAACGCTCGTTTTCCTGAACCATGCCGATGGTCGGGCTGCTTTGAGGAGGGCTGCCTGCCAAATTTGAACAGATCCGCGTTCTGCAATCTCTGGGAGGAGACATCATGCGAAAGACGTTTCTGGCGTCGCTGACGGTATTGCTGGCCAGCAGCACCGCATTTGCCCAAAGTGCATCCGACGGCAAGGTCAAGATCGGCATCCTGAACGACCAGTCGGGCGTCTATGCCGATTTCGGCGGCAAGTCGTCGGTCGAGGCCGCAAGGATGGCGGTCGAGGACTATGGCGGCAAGGTGCTGGGCGTGCCGGTCGAGATCGTCGATGCCGACCACCAGAACAAACCCGATGTCGCCTCCAATATCGCCCGCCAGTGGTACGATACGCAGCAGGTCGATGCGATCATGGACCTGACGACCTCGTCGGTCGGCCTCGCGGTGCAGGCGCTGTCGAAGGACAAGAAGCGGATCACCATCAATACCGGAGCGGCGACCACCGATCTCACCGGCAAGGCCTGCACGCCCTACGGTTTCCACTGGGCCTATGATACCCACGCGCTGGCTGTCGGAACCGGCGGCGCCATGGTCAAGCAGGGTGGCGACAGCTGGTTCTTCCTGACAGCCGACTATGCGTTCGGCTATTCGCTGGAACAGCAGACGAGCGATTACGTCAAGGCCAATGGCGGCACGATCCTCGGTTCGGTGCGCCATCCGTTGTCCAGCCAGGACTTCTCCTCCTTCCTGCTGCAGGCGCAGTCTTCCGGCGCCAAGGTGATCGGCCTCGCCAATGCCGGCCTCGATACCGCCAACACGATCAAGCAGGCGGCGGAATTCGGCATCGTCCAGGGTGGCCAGAGCCTCGCGGCGCTGCTCTTCACGCTGGCCGAAGTGCACGGCCTCGGGCTTGAGGCCGCGCAGGGGCTGACGCTGACGGAAGGTTACTACTGGAACCTCGACGACCAGAGCCGCGAATTCGGCAAGAAGTTCTTCGCCAAGACCCAGCGCATGCCGAACATGGTCCATGCCGGCACCTATTCGGCGGTGACGCATTACCTGAAGGCGGTCGAAAAGGCAGGTAGCGACGACGCCGATGCGGTGGCCAAGGCGATGCGCGACATGCCGGTGGACGATTTCTTCGGCCGCGGCGGTACGGTGGCGGCGAACGGCCGCATGATCCACGACATGTACCTGCTGCAGGTCAAGAAGCCTGCCGACAGCAAGGAGCCGTGGGACTATTACAACGTGCTGGCCACCATTCCCGGCAAGGACGCCTATCTCGATCCTGCCAAGGCCGGCTGCGAGCTGGTGAAGTGACCGATGGCGGTCGCGGCGCAAGCCAGTCATGAGCAACCGCGGGTGGTGCTTTCCGCCCGCGGCCTCTCCAAGAGTTTCGGTGCGTTTCTCGCGGTAAAGGACGTCGATCTCGATATTCACGATGCCCGCGTGCATGCGTTGATCGGCCCGAACGGTGCCGGCAAGACGACGGTGTTCAACCTGCTCACCAAGTTCCTGCAGCCGACGGCGGGTTCGATAAGCCTGCTCGGCACGGATATCACGAAGACGTCCGCCGACAAGGTGGCCCGCATGGGGCTGGTGCGCTCGTTCCAGATCTCCGCCGTCTTTCCGCATCTTTCGGTTCTGGATAATGTGCGGGTGGCTCTGCAACGGCCGAACGGGCTCTCGACGCAGTTCTGGCTGCCGATGTCGTCACTCGACCGGCTGAACGACCGCGCCGACGAGCTGATCGAGACGGTGGGTCTGAAGCGCGAGCGAAATGCGATGGCTGCCGATCTTTCCTATGGGCGAAAGCGCGTGCTGGAGATCGCCACGACGCTGGCGCTCGATCCGAAGGTGCTGCTGCTCGACGAGCCGATGGCCGGCATGGGGCAGGAGGATATCGGCACCGTTTCCAACATCATCCGCGAGGTGGCGAAGACCCGCGCGGTGCTCATGGTGGAACACAATCTCTCCGTCGTCGCCGATATCTGCCATCAGGTGACGGTGCTGCAGCGGGGCGAGATCCTCGCCGAGGGCGATTATGCGACCGTGGCGCAGGACGAGCGCGTGCGGCTCGCCTATATGGGCACGGAGGACGCCTGATGAGTGCGCCGCTTCTACAGGTTCTCAACCTCAATGCCTGGTATGGCGAAAGCCACGTCCTGCACGGCGTCAACATGACGGTGAGGGAAGGCGAGACGATCACCATCCTCGGCCGCAACGGCGTCGGCAAGACGACGACGCTGCGCACGATCATGGGCATCATCCGCGAGCGCAAGGGCGAGATCCGTTTCGACGGTCGCGACATGGCCAATGTGCCGCTGCACAAGACGGCACATGCCGGGCTCGGTTTCGTGCCGGAGGAGCGCGGCATATTCTCGACGCTGACGGTCGAGGAAAACCTGATGCTGCCGCCGGTCGTCGCCAAGGGAGGCATGGCCGTCGGCGAAATCTACGAGCTCTTCCCCAATCTCTACGAACGGCGGGGCAGTCCGGGCACGAAACTGTCGGGCGGCGAGCAGCAGATGCTGGCGATCGCCCGCATTTTGCGGACTGGCGTCAAGCTGCTCATCCTCGACGAGCCGACCGAGGGGCTGGCGCCGGTCATCGTGCAGCGTATCGGCGAGGTGCTGAAGACACTCAAGGATCGCGGCATGACGGTGCTGATGGTGGAGCAGAATTTCCGCTTCGCCAGCCGTGTGGCCGACCGCTTCTACCTGATGGATCACGGCAAGATGGTCGCCGACTTCCCGGTCGGC
>JBQGDG010000110.1:0-17588 GCA_052038935.1 Neorhizobium sp.
AGTTCCGGCCGGCCGCGGGTGACGGTGCCGGTCTTGTCGACGACGACGGTCGAGACCTCCTGCAGGCCCTGCAGCGCATCGCCCTTTCGGAACAGCACGCCGAGTTCGGCCGCACGCCCGCCGCCGACGACGATCGAGACCGGCACGGCGAGACCCATGGCGCAGGGGCAGGCGATGATCAGCACAGCGACGGCGGCGATCAACGCATGGGTGAGCGCCGGTTCCGGCCCGATCACGTACCAGACCGCGAAGGTGGCGAGCGCCAGCCCCATCACCGCCGGCACGAACCAGGCGGTAACCCGGTCGACGACCGACTGGATCGGCAGCTTGGCGCCCTGCGCCTGCTCGACCATGCGGATGATGCCGGCGAGCATCGTGTCGCGGCCGACCTTTTCGGCGCGGAAGCGCAGCGTGCCGGTGGTGTTCACCGTGCCGGCGACGACGGCCGCGCCGCCCGCCTTGGCAACCGGGATCGGTTCGCCCGAGATCATCGATTCATCGACATTGGACTGGCCGTCGATGACTGTCCCGTCGACGGGGATGCGCTCGCCCGGCCGGATGATCACGACATCGCCGGGAACGACCTCGGCGGCCGGAATATCGACCTCGGCTCCGTCCCGCTCGATACGGGCAGTCCTGGCCTGGAGATGGCCGAGCTTCTCGATTGCGGCGCCGGTGCGGCCCGTCGCACGGGCCTCCATCAGCCGGCCGAAGAGGATGAGCGTGACGATGACGGTCGCCGCCTCGTAATAGACGTAGCGGGCGGCTTCCGGCAGCAGACCGGGCGCAAAGGTCGCCACGACGGAGTAGCCATAGGCGGCGGCCACGCCGACGGCGACCAGCGAGTTCATCTCCGGCGCGCCCCGGAACAAGGCCGGCAGGCCCTTGGCGAAGAAGCGCCGGCCCGGCCAGACGATCACCGCCGTCGCGAGCGCGAAATAGAGATAGTAGAGGTTCTGCGTATCGATGACGCCCATCAGCCAATGGTGGAACGGCTCATAGGCGTGACCGGTCATTTCCAGCAGGAAGAGCGGCAGGGTGAGCACGAAGGCGACGGCGAGGTCACGCCTCAGGGCAGCCTCTTCGCCCCGGTGCATGTGGGTGTGGTCGTGGGGAGCGTGGGGCTGGTCCGGCTGGTCCTCGGCGAGGCCTTCCGCTGCGCGGTCTGCGCCGCCTCTCATCCCCCTGCCGGCACCTTCTTCCCACCCGCGGGGAGAAGGAAACGCGCCGCGCCCTTCCGGTCCCTCGCCAACGATGCGTGGGGCATGTTCCCTCTCCCCGACTGCGGGCCGAGGGTCGGGGTGAGAGACAATCTCCGATACATCACCGCGTGCCGCATCCATCCACCCCGCCTCGCGCAGCGCATGGTCCATCGCGCCGGCGGGTATCTCGTAACCGAGCTTGCGGATCGCCTTTTCGAGCGCTTCCGGCTCGAAGCCCTCGCCGGTTTCGACGGTCAGCTTCTTCGTGGCGAAATTGACCGCGCTCGACCTTACTCCCGCGAGCTTCGCGGCGCCGGTCTCCACACGACGGACGCACGAGGCGCAGGTCATGCCCTCGACGGGGATGGTGAGCGGTTCGAAGCGGGTGCCGCTTGCCGATACCGGCTGCGTGCGATCGGGCTCGGCGGCGCGCTGGTCTGTGATCTGATTCATGGGAATGCGATCCTTTCGCATCCGCATGTAAGGCTTCCCATCATGGGAAGGTCAAGGGGTGACCGAACGCATTCGCACGATCCGTCACGTTGCTGGCGTGGAGGCCCCCGGCTCGTGTTACCGGCCACCGGGGCCGATGCCCGGCGGGTTGAGCCCGGACAGGAGCAGCACCAGTTCGGCCTGCCGCGTGGTGCCGGTCTTCTGCATGATCCGCTTCAGATGCGAGCGGACGGTCTCGAGCGAAATGGTGAGCGACGCCGCGACCATTTCCGGGGTCTGGGCCATGGCGATGCCGTGCGCCACCCTGGCTTCGGCGGGCGTGAGGTCGAACAGGCCGCACAGCACCCGCATGTCCGGCGGGCCGACCTGACCGACCTGGGTGACGGCAAGCACGGCCATGGAGCGGGAGAAGATATCGCGCGCGGCACGACGGACGGGCAGAAGATGGAGGATGAGCGGCGGCGCACCGTCACGCGAGATCATCGGCAGCGACTGCACGGACGGCACCGCCTGCGACCTGTACCGGAGGATGGCCTCGTCGAGCAGGGCACGGGCGCCCGCCCCTTCGAGCACCAGCCGGTCGCCGGCGCCGGTGCGGATGCGCGGCGCCAGCGCTTCCAGCTCGGCATTGGTGGCGACCACCTGCCCGGCATCGCCGAGGACGGCCGCCGGAAGGCCGAGCATGGACAGCGTCTCGGTCATCGAGCGGGCATCGTTGAAGGCGAGCCTCGACGACATGTAGGCGGCGCGGGCGAGATCGGGTTTCAGCGTATTGAGGCGCCCGAGCTCCTCGTCGGAAAAATGCGCAAGTCCCCTCGTCCGCATCAGGGTTATGACGATCGTGTGGCCGGTCGGTTCGCGGAATGCCCAGCCCGCCTCCCATTCGATGCCGTTGGGACGGAGGAATTCGCGGTTGATGGCGTCCTCCTCCAGCTCGCCGGAGGTCATCAGGTCGGTGGTGCGGATGAAGGAAAACGGCGAGTGCTGCATGGCGCGGGCCGGCCGCACATTCTCGAAGCGATGGGCGCTCTGGACGAAATCGGCGAATACATCGGCTATGTTGGGTGTCGTGACATAACGATGGGTACCGATCGCATCGACCGTGAAGATGGATGCGGTTGAGGATCCGACCTCCAGGGCCAGTCGCTCGCATGTATCCGTCCAGAGTTCGGGAACAAGCGCTGCCTCATAGAGGCGATCTGCCAAAGTACCTTGAGCATTCATGGAATGAATTCAGCATTTCCAACGTTGCAATGACGATAACACTGCCGGCGAGGCAAGTATACGCGTCAAACAACGTAAGGCAAAACTGGTTCCGTCCAGATGAGGGGAAAACGTACGCTACCGTACGAAAGCCGATCCGGGAGGGGCCACGGAAGGCGTGGAACCGCCTTGTTCCGGCATCACCACGAGCGTGCGATCCGGCGCCCTGCCCATCCATGCCCGGCGGCCCGGGGGGCTCGGCGGCGGAGCCTCAGGACTTCTGCCCCACCGTCAGCGGCCAGTCGACGACATAGTCCTCGAAATCGTCGAGATCGACGTCCTTTTCGCTGACCGTGCGGCCGCGGGCCGAGATGCCGGCCTGATGGACCGTCTCCGGATCGCCCGAAATCAACGGATGCCACCAGTAGAGATCCTCGCCGTCGCGCACCAGGCGATACCCGCAGGTGGGCGGCAGCCAGCCGATCTCGCGCACCGCCTGCGGGGTGAGCTGGATACAGTCCGGCACGGTCGCCTGGCGATTGTGGTAATCGCTGCAGCGACAGCTATGGCCGTCGAGAAGCCGGCAGGCGACCGAGGTGAAAACGACCTCGCCCGACTCCCAGTCTTCCAGCTTGTTGAGACAACAGAGCCCGCAGCCGTCGCAGAGGCTTTCCCATTCGCTCTGGCTCAGCTCCTCGAGGCTCTTCGTCTTCCAGAAAGGCAGATCGTCCATCATCACTTTTGCGGCAGAACCAGACAAATCGAGGCAGCCGCCCTTTTGCTGTTGCGATTTTGCAATCGCGCGTCAACGATTTGTCAGCTAATGCTGAATAACCGTGACCGGCTTATGCTCTTGATCGTTGTCGATGGCAACATCAAGCAGAATGCAGTGCCGTCGCAGGCGGGAGAGAATGTTGCAGGAAGAGCCAAAGTCATCCGACAAGAGGCCGCGCAAGAAGCGCCATTTCCTGCTGCGTATCGATTCCTGGATCGATTCGACGGTCTGGAACCTCGGCTTCAAGCTTACCGAAATCTGGGAGGAGATCACCATCTTCTTCCGCCGTTTCCGTGTCAAAGGCTGGAAAAGGCTGGGCTTCGAGCTGGCCGGCGAGGCGATGACGCTCGGCACGGCCGGCGCGGTCGTGCTTCTGGCGCTCGCGCTTCCCGCCTTCGAGGAAACCAAGGAGGACTGGAAGAACCGCGGCGACTTCGCCGTCACCTTCCTCGACCGCTACGGCAGCGTCATCGGCCATCGCGGCATCATCCACGAGGATTCCGTACCGATCGACGAACTGCCGGATCACCTGATCAAGGCCGTCCTGGCCACCGAGGACCGCCGCTTCTTCGACCATTGGGGCATCGACTTCATCGGGCTGGGCCGCGCCATGACGGAAAACGCCAAGGCCGGCGGCGTCGTGCAGGGCGGCTCGACGCTGACCCAGCAGCTGGCCAAGAACCTGTTCCTCACCAACGAGCGTTCGATCGAGCGCAAGATCAAGGAAGCCTTCCTCGCCGTCTGGCTGGAGGTCAACCTGTCGAAGAAGGAGATCCTGTCGCTCTACCTGGACCGCGCCTATATGGGCGGCGGGACGTTCGGCGCGGCGGCGGCATCGCAATTCTATTTCGGCAAGAACATCACCGAGGTCAACCTGGCGGAATCGGCGATGCTCGCCGGCCTGTTCAAGGCGCCGGCGAAATACGCGCCGCATGTCAACCTGCCGGCGGCGCGTGCGCGCGCCAACGACGTGCTCTCCAACCTCGTGCAGAGCGGGCTGATGTCGGAGGGCCAGGTGATCGGCGCCCGCCGCACGCCGGCGACCGCCATCGACCGGGCCGATACAAAGGCGCCCGACTATTTCCTCGACTGGGCCTTCGACGAGGTGCAGCGGCTGGCCACGGCCGGCAAGCTGCACGAACATTCGGTCGTGGTGCGCACCACGATCGACA
Organism: Neorhizobium sp.; assembly: GCA_052038935.1. Taxonomy (GTDB): domain Bacteria; phylum Pseudomonadota; class Alphaproteobacteria; order Rhizobiales; family Rhizobiaceae; genus Neorhizobium. The sequence continues at coordinate 4,806 of JBQGDG010000110.1, forward strand.
CCGGCCTGCAGCAGGCGGCGGAATCGGCGATGGAATCGAGCCTTCGCGAGTTCGGCGAGGGCTACAAGGTCAAGCAGGGCGCGATGGTGATGATCGAGAACGGCGGCGCCGTTCGTGCCATGGTCGGCGGTCGGGACTATGGCGAAAGCCAGTTCAACCGCGCGACCAAGGCGCTGCGCCAGCCCGGCTCGTCCTTCAAGCTCTATACCTATGCGGCCGCGATGGAACGCGGCTATACGCCGGAAACGACCATTTCCGACGCGCCGATCACCTGGCGCGGCTGGTCGCCGCAGAACTACGCCCGCTCCTACAAGGGCAAGGTGACGATGCTGACCGCGATGGCGCAATCGCTCAACACCGTGCCGGTGCGGCTGGCCAAGGACGTGCTCGGCATCGAGGTGATCGTCCAGACGGCCAAGGCGATGGGCGTCGACACGCCGCTCAGGAGCGACAAGACGATACCGCTCGGCACGTCGGAAGTGACCGTGCTCGACCAGGCGACGGCCTATGCGGTGATGCCGGCCGGCGGCATGCAGTCGCGCCGCCACGGGATCGAGCAGGTTCTCGGTTACGGCGGCGACGTCCTCTACGATTTCAACCGCGACGAGGAGCCGGCGACGCGGGTGCTCTCCGAACAGGCGGCCTCGTCGATGAACCGCATCCTGACACAGATCCCGGTGATCGGCACGGCGCGGCGCGCGGCGCTCGACGGCGGCATCGTCACCGGCGGCAAGACCGGCACCTCGCAGAGCTATCGCGACGCCTGGTTCATCGGCTTCACCGGCAACTACACGACCGCCGTCTGGTTCGGCAACGACGACTTCACCTCGATGAACAACATGACGGGCGGCGCGCTTCCCGCGATGACCTTCAAGAAGCTGATGGACTATGCCCATCAGGGCATCGAGCTCAAGCCCATTCCCGGCATCGACAACCCGCTGCCTTCCGGCAATCACAGGGGCGGCCAGGGACCGGGCGATGCCATGGCGGCGAAGAAGGACGGCGATCCGGCACTGATGGCGCTGACGCGGCCGCGCTCGCTTTCGGCCGAATCCACCCGTGTGCTGAAGCAGATCGCCCATTCCCTGAAAGTCGCGCCGCCGATCGTCGCCGATACCGCCCGGGTGGCGGAAGCCGCAGCCCCGGCCGCAAACCCGCTCGGCCTGCGCCAGCGGCCGGCCGCCATCCGCCCGGTCAGGACGAATTCGATCCCGTGATCGAGGTTCCCCCTCGCCGGAATCAGTGCTAATCGTCGTGCGCCGCCATGCCGAGGTCCAAAGCCGCTCGTGTTTCGTGTTCCCTTTCTCGTCGCAATCGCCCTTGCCATCGCCTTCGGAGGCGGGATCTGGTCCACGCGGCTGGCGCTCGATGCGACGGTCGGGTTCGGGGCGATCAGGCTCGGGCCGTGGGAGGCCTTTCCCGAAGCGCAGACGGCGGAGGCCGACCCTTACGCGAAATCCCATCGCGCCAATGCCGGCAAGCTGATCTATGCGACGGCGGAGGGACTGAGCTTCACGGCCATGACCGACGACGGCGGTGGCCGGCTGACGGCCAACTGCACGTACCGGCTGACGGGGCAGACGCCGACCGCGCGGTTCTGGACGCTGTTTGCGACCGGCCAGAGCGGCCTGCCGCCCTCGGCCGATGCCGACCTGCCGCTGGCGCTCAACTCGCGGATGGTGCTTCGCGAGCCTGACGGATCGCTCGACATCACCATTTCGGCGAACGCCCGACCGGGCAACTGGCTGGCGGTTGCGACGCCGGGCCCTTTCCGGCTGACCCTGACGCTCCTCGACACGCCGGCGGCGGGCAGTTCCGGCCTCATCGATCTCGCCATGCCGGGCATCCGGAAGATCGGATGCGACAATGTATGAGCCCGGGCGCAGCTTTTTCTGGCTGAAGATCCTTTTCGCCATCGCGACCGGTCTCGTCGGCGCCGCGTTGCTGCATCTTGTGATCGTCTTCTCGCTGCCGCAATTCTCCCAGCGGGACGCCTATACGCGCATCCTCGCCGAGGGCGAGAGCCACCGTTTCTACCGGCTCGGCGAAAAACCGGACCGCGCGGGGCTCGCCAAGGAGGATCCGATGGTGGAGATGGCGGCATGCTCCTTCGACGTGTCGGAGGCGCCAGTCCGGCTGACGGCGGTAAGCGGCAATGTGCCCTTCTGGTCGCTCGGCGTATTCGACGCCTCTTCGAACGAGCTGTTCAGCATCAACGACCGCACATCGGCAGACAATATACTCGATGTGGTGATCGGCACGCCGGCCCAGCTGACCATCCTGCGCAAGAGCCTGCCCCGCGACTTTTCCAAGGCGGTGCTGGTGGAGACGCAGCACGCCGAGGGCTATGCCGTTCTCAGAAGCCTCGCGACGCATCGGAGCGTCAAGGGGCTGGTGTCGCAGTTCCTCGACCAGGCAAGCTGCGCGCCTTTCCAGTGGCGCACCAGAAGCCAGTTCTGAACGGTATCAGTTCTGCTCGGCCCGTATCGCGTGGTTGTCGGCCTTGCGGTCGAGCCTGTCTTCGAAATGTTCGTAACGCACGCCGGTGAACCAGACGACTTCGCCGGCCATGACAACGCCCGAAACCGCCGGCCGCGTTTCGGGCTTTCGGCCCTTGCGGTCGCGCCATGCTTCCATCAGTACAATCTCTGCCATGCTCGTCTCCATTCAAGGGATCGAGACGGATGAAGACGGTTCGATTTCACCCTGCCCTTCCGGGCCGACGCGCCCACGGTCCGCCATGGACATCCGCGCCTTTCTCGTCAGCACGCCTTTAACCGGACGCGACGACATCTCATCTGCCGGTTCCGCCTGAGCCGACAGGTGGCAGCGCCGGGTCCTGTCCCGAAGCTTGCCCACAACCGGCGCTGCCGCCAGTCTTAATCGAGATACAGCCACAATACGGTAAACAGAATGTTAACGCTAAAGTAGCGGTGCATGGATACGGGCACGCATGATCCCGCAGGATAACGCGGTGTTGCAGAATTGGTTCATATCCGTTTGACGAACGGATGCGATTTTGCGCAAGTGCCGTCTGCGGACCCGGCTTTCCCGGCGGATATCGGCCGGCCGCGGCCCGTCGCCCCGGCACCCCGTCACCACCCGTCTCCAGGAGGCATCGTTGGAGGAGCTTCATTTCCGCTCGCATTTCGCAGAAACCATCGCAGGGCGCGACGCGCTGGCGAGACTGATCGACGACGTCTTTTCGGTCGACGTGACGCCGCTGAACCGTCTCGGCCACGATCCGAGCGTCGTTCCCTTCGGCTGGTGGCATGGCGAGGACCTCGTGGCCAATGTCAGCCTCTACCAGCGCCGGCTCTGGCTGTCGGGTACGCCGACTGCCGCATTCGGCGTCCAGTCCGTCGCCGTCCGGCCGGACTGGCGGGGCAAAGGGCTCTTCCGCGACCTGATGGAACGGGCGCTCGCCTATGCCGACGAGAGGGCCGGACTGATCATCCTCAGCACCGGCACGCCGGATCTCTACGCGCCTTTTGGCTTTCGCCCGCTCGGGGAGACGGTATCGACCGGCTGGCAGATGCCGCTGCCGGGCAGGACAAACAGCCGCCGGCTGTCGCTCGACGACGACGCCGACACGGCGCTGCTGCGCGACCTCTTCGCCCGCCGCATGCCGGTGTCGCTCGCAGCATCCGCCTGCGACCACCCGGCGTTGTTCATGCTGAGAACGGTGGCGAGCCCCGATATCGCCCTCTTCCACCTGCCCGATCTCGACGCCGTCGTCGCGATCGGGAACGCCGACCGGCAACCGCTCACGCTGCTCGACATCGTCGCCGCGGACGTTCCCTCGCTGGAGGCGATCGTGTCGGCGCTCGGCCATGACGGCGGCGAGGTGCGGGTGATGCTGACGACGGACCGGCTGGCATGGACGCCGCGGGAGACCGAAACGATCAGCAACGGCCATATGGTGCGCGGCGCATTCCCGCCCGAGGACAGCGCCTTCATGCTGACCGACATGACGATCTGATGGTCGGACGCCCGGGTTTTCGGCGGTCGCCGGGCAAATCACCTGTGTCGAAACGGTGCGCATTCACCAAGCGTTAACCGTAGTCGACCTAGCATCTGATCGACCTGAGCAAGCGTTGAGGGCGGGCGTTTCAAAACCCTCCGGCAACGCTGGCCAGCGGGAGTTTTCCAAGGCAAGGTAGATGAAAACAAGGCCGCCCCGTGGTGGCCGGACCATTCTTCGGCACCTCTGATCTGTATTGCGTTTCCATGAGTTTGCCCCGTGACCAACGAGTTTCGAGATCTTGAAAGACCGCAGGCCATGCGCAAGAAGGACGTGGTTCTGATGGCCACCGTGACGAGTTTCGAAGACCTGCCGCATCCGACGAAATCGGAGCTGAGGCAGTTCGCGGAACTGTTCTCGCCGCTATTTTCCGCCTCGTCCGAAGAGGCACGCAGGCAGGCGGTGGCCGCGCTGTCGCAGTCCTCGAACGTTCCCGCCGCCGTCGCATTCTTCATCGGCTGCCAGCCGATCGCCGTCGCCGCGCCCTTTCTGGCCGCATCCACCTGCCTTTCCGACGAGGCGCTGATCACCATCGCACGCTGCCAGGGCGCCGACCATGCGAAAGCGATCGTCCGGCGCGAGGCGCTGTCGCCGACCGTCATCGACGCGCTCGTCGGCCTGCGCCACGACCGGACGCGCCGAAACGGCACGCCGGTCGTCCAGACCGGAACGATGGATGGCACCTCCGTGCCCCTCCCCGCGCCCAAAACCCCTGCGGCCACCACCGATAGCGACCGGCTGGCGCGCGAAGAGGAACTGCGCACCCGCATCAAGATGCTGGCGGGCCATGTCAACCGCGCGGCCGACGACCGGTTGGGGCTGCGAAGCCTCTCGCCGATCCAGGAGGCGCTTCTGGTGCGCTTCGCCCGCAACCGCGAGACCGAACTCTTCGCCACGGTGCTGGCCGATGTGCTGACGGCGAGCCGCTGGCTTGCGGAACGCATCATGCTCGATCTTTCCGGCCAGCAACTGGCGACGGTATTGAAAAGCCTCGGCATCGACATGGCCGACGCCTGTTATATCCTCACCCGCCTCTACGGCCATCTCGCCGAAGCCCGCAACGGCGTATCACGCGCCGAAGCCCTGTGGTCGGCACTCGACGAAGACGAGTGCGGGCGGCGCGTCGAGGCCTGGGGCAAGGCTGACCGCTATACCCATGGCGGCCCTGCCGACGCCGCGATCGCCGAGCCGGAGGCCATGGACCGGCCGATGCGCACCTCCGCAAGCGTCCGGCGCACCATCGGCGGCTTCAGGGGCCGCTGACGGCTTTCCCGGCGTCCTGCCGATCAGCCGCCGGATCCGACCAGCGGGATGAGATCGCCGAGGTCGTCGATCTCGAACTCGACCAGCCACAGATCGGGATCGAAACGCAATTCGCGATCGAGCGTCTCGCGCATCGTGTCGGCCTCGACCCGCAGCAGGCGTGGTTCGAATTTCCGCTGGCCGTCGTCGTCCTGCGAGAAGAAGTTCTGCGGCGCCGGCGCATAGAGGCTTTCGAGCCCGTCACGGCTGCGCTGGCGGATGAAGATCGCCCCCGCCTCTTCCGCGCCCCTGTGTTCGACGGCAGCGAAACCGCCCAGGGAAAAGACCCGGCGGACAAGGGCGGACACATAGATATCGGATCGCAGGCGCATGCCGCGTCATAGGCGGGTTTGCGAAAGGACGCAAATGGCGGACCGGGGTCGAGGAACGCGCAGGTCCGACCATCTCGGCGATGTGGCCTCCCGCCGAGCGCCGTCAGGCAGGCGGAACCGCCGCGCACTACCGTCGAAACGTGAGTTCAGTCCGGCCGAAATTCCGGACGCAGAACCGCTGCGCACTTTTGCTGGAATTGCTCCTGCCCCCACGCAATTCCGGACGCAAAACCGCTACGCACTTTTGCTGGAATTGCTTAGAGCGCGCCGATCGCCTTCAGCTTCTTCAGCACCAGCTCGTCGGGTTCGCCGGTTTCCGGCAGGCGGTAATGTTTCTGGAAGCGCCTGATGGCAGCCTTGGTCTGGCTGCCGGCGACGCCGTCGACCTCCACATCGGTATAGGCGATGTTGGAGAGGCCCTTCTGGATCTGCAGGACCATCTGCGAGGACGGGACCGGGTCCGCACGTCTTGCCGCCTGCTGGCGGTTCGAACCGGGAATATCGGCGGGCGGCGTCATGTTCGGCTGCCGTTCGGCGGCGCGGATCGCCGCGGTGACCGGATCTTCGGCACGCAGGGAAACCTTTTCCGCCGGACGTGTCCGGGCCGGAGCGCTGGCGGGCTGGGCGGCCGTGCGGCTTGCCATCGAGACCGGGCGGGGATCGCTGCGGCTCGCCTCGCTGCGCGGCGCCTGGCGCGGGATCGGTGTCGGCATGGGTGCCGTCGCCGTCTGGGCCGGCGAGGCGGCGACCTCGGGCAAGGCGGAAGGCTGCGACGCGGTCTGAGCGGCATTGCGGGGCTGGGCCCGCGACTGGGATTGCAGCACCGCCAGGAGTTCGGGCGTCGGCATGCCGCGCTGCGGCAGTCCGGCGGCTTCCTCGAAGAAGAGGATCGCCGCTTCGGTGCGCGGTCCCATCAGCCCGTCATCGGCGCCCTCGTAGAGGCCACGGCCGGCAAGCTCGCGCTGGATGCCGGCAACGACCGCCCGATCCGGGCCGCTCTGGCCGGCGAGGATCGCGCCGATCTCGTCACCCGCCGCGGAAGGCGCCGCCTGCTGCACGCCCGGGGAGGACGGCTGCGGCGCGGCGACGAACGTCTGCGGGCTTCCCGGCGACGCCGGTTCGGCCACCGGGGCGCGCTCGATCCTGAATGTCGTCACGTCCGTCGGCTCCGGCCGCTTGCCGGTGCGGTAGCCGGCAATGGCGTTCGGATCGCGTGCGTCGCGCGTGGCGAGGAACGGCGACGGATGGCCGCCCGGCTGATACCAGAGCGCGTTGGCGGCAACGAAGCTGAAGGTGACGGAGAAGGCGGCGATGCCCAGCACCGTCCGGGGATTACGGGAAAGCCCACGGGCCACGGCCGAGCCTGCGCCCGCCAGGATGCGGGACGGAAGGCTCTGCTCCTTCGCTATCCGTCGCCCCTTAGGCGATTTTCGCTTCCGCGTGGTCATTCACACATTCCCGGTCTTCGACGGCCCGCTCCATCGGGGCTGCTTCCATCATGGTCTTCGCAAGCGGGGCTTTCAAGTGCACCGTGTTCAGCCGCGGCGGGAACTCGGCGGTCTCCGCCTCGGCGTCGTTGCCGGCGATCGAATCGGGCCCGTCCGCCGGCAGCGTCACGGTCACGACCGTGCCCTTGCCGCGCTCACTGGTAATGGCGAACGTTCCGCGGTGCAAGGAAACAAGTCCCTTGACGAGCGCGAGGCCGAGGCCCGTGCCCTCGTAATGGCGGGTATAGTCGTTTTCCAGCTGGGTGAAGGGCTGGCCGAGCGTACCGAGCTTTTCCGGCGAGATGCCGATGCCGGTATCGCTGACCGTGATGACGATTTCGCCGCCGCGCATGGAGGCATCCATGGAAACGACGCCGCCGCGTTCGGTGAACTTGATGGCATTGCCGGCAAGATTGATGAGGATCTGCTGCACGGCGCGACGGTCGGCGACCACTTCCGGCAGGCCGCGGGACGCGCGGGCGGCAAGCGTGACGCCCTTGTCGCGGGCCTGAAGATCCAGCATGGCGCGGCAGGTTTCGACGGCCTCGGCGACGGCAAACGGCTCGACCAGCAGTTCGTAGCGCCCCGCCTCGATCTTCGACATGTCGAGCATGGCGTTGACGACGGAGAGCAGATGGCCGCCCGACTGGCGGATCAGGCCGACATATTCGCGCTGGCGGTCGTTCTCCAGGCGGCCGAAATATTCGCCGGCCAGAACGTCGGAGAAACCGAGGATGGCGTTGAGCGGGGTGCGCAGCTCATGGCTGACGGCGGCGAGGAAGCGCGACTTGGTCTCGTGCGCCGAGCGTGCCTCTTCCTGCCGGCGCTCCGCCTCGCGGCGCAGCGCATCGCTTTCGGACGCATCCTGGGCCTGGGCGAACACCTGGACGAGATCGCCGTCGGCATTGCGGATGGCGGTGAAGTCGAAACGGAGCAGTAGGAACTGGCGGCCGTCGGCCGGCGACAGCGCCTTCTGGACGCGGGCTTCGACCAGCGCGCGGGATGCGCCCTGACGCAGGCTGTCGAGCCCCTGCAGGAAGACGATCTGGTCGGAAACGTGAATTCGTTCGGCGAGCACGACGCCGTCGCAATCGCGCAGCATGGCAGGGAAGGTCTGGCGGTCGCGACCGCCGATCCTGACGACCTGGCCCTGCGGATCGAGGGCGAGCATCAGTCCCGGGCAGGCGTCGAAGGCGATGTCATCGGCGACGGGCGCAGGCGGCTGGCCCACACGCGGCCGGGCAAAAGCGGCAGCCGCCATGATCAGAAAGAGGGCGACGACGACGGCGACGCCGACCGGCAGGGCGAGAACGGGCCGCAGCACCGCGGCAAGCGCTGCCGGCAGCACGGGCAGAGCGACCGCAGCAACCAGGACGAGGCGGCGTAGCAGCACCACGTCGCCGGCACGGACCTGATCGCCGCCGACACGCGCGAGCCAGCGCTCGGCGGTCTCGTCGACCACCATCACCGCCTTCTCCGCAATGTTACCCAATACGCGCACGCAATACCCTGACACGGACTCGTCTCTTGCCGTCACATTAGGCGTCGGCGGCTTAAGGAAAGTATAAGAATGGGCCGCCGGCAACCTGCCGAAAGCCCCGCTTTTCCGGCTTTGGCACATAATCGGCCGCGGTTTTCCGCTTGTGGTTAACGGAGCGTAAGCGGCGGAATTGCTTCGATTTTTTCTGAGGCGTTAACGATTGGGGCAAAGCGGAGGGCGCAAACCGCCTTGCCTTCCGCAACGCTGCCCCAATTATCCTTAACAGCAGTTGCTAAAACTTGAACCAAATGCCGCAAACGGATGGCATGGGAGGATCGCAGAGCGGGTTTTCGTTCAAATTTTAGGCGAATTCGAGTGGCGCCGTCAAAGCCGCATTTGCTTCCGGACGGTACGGTCCTGTCCAAGAGCGGCACAGACCGGTCGCCCGGCGAACAGGAGTTCGCTGTGGATAAGAGCAGGTGGGCAAGTCAGGTAGGCTGAGCGATGTGGTTTCTGATCAAGGGAAGTGTCTGGTTCGCAGCCGTGCTGGTCGTACTTTCGTACTTCAGCAGCAGGCCCGTGACCGAATCGCAGGGTGCAGGCGCCATTGAAATGAGCGACGCCCTGTCGGCCGCAACGGGCGCCTATACCTATCTCGCCGCCATCTGCTCGGAGAAGCCGGATGTCTGCGAAAAGGGAGCGGAGACGCTCTCCGTCATCGGCGTACGAGCCACGGAAGGCGCGAGAGTGGCCTTCGAGCTGCTCGACAACCAGTTCGGCGCCAAGCCAGCGCAGGTGGCGCTCCAGCAGGATCCCGACCCGGCGCCGTTCCCGGCCGCCGAACCCCAGGCGGATCCGATCGCGACCGGCACGGTTCCGCTGCCGCTCAAACGGCCCGCACACTGATCGCGGCTGACGACGCCGCCACACGACACGAAATTCCAAAAGCTTGCGCCGGGCTCCAGAAGCCACGGTTCCCGGCGCCGGACTGCCTGCCCTGAAATTCAGCATCTGCTGACGCCGCGAGGATCATCTCCTCGCGGCGATTTTTTTGTTGCGCGGCCTGCCCGGCCACCGGTGCGGGCTGCGGGATCAGGCGAGCTTCGGCGTCATCTTTTCGCGCATGAAGGCCATGTATTCGGCCTCCGAACTGCCGCGACGCATGTCGACCAGGGGCTTGATGTCCTCGGTGGCGACATAGCGCAGCCGATCGGTGCCATCGGTCGCCGCCTCGAAGATCACCTCGGCGACGCCATCGCTCGTCGACAGCCCGCGGGACCTGCGCATCTCGTCGAATACGGCGCCCGCGCCGGCGATGAAGCCGTCGTAATCGGCCGGCGTCGTGGTGGAGGAGAACTCGCTGCCGCTGCGCTGGCCGAACCCGGTTTCCAGCACGCCGCCCGGCTCGACGAGCTTGACGCCGATGCCGAGAGCCGCCAGCTCGTAGGACAGGGATTCCGAAAAGCCTTCAAGCGCGAACTTGGACGCGTTGTAGAGCGAGATCATCGGCAGGCCGAAGACGCCGGCACCGGAGCTGACATTGATGTAGAGGCCGGCGCGGTTTTCACGGAAGTGCGGAAGCGTCTCCCGGATCACATCCATGACGCCGAAGACATTCACGTCGAACTGGTCCTGCACCTTCTCCCGCGACGTGCCCTCGAACACGCCGAACAGGCCGTATCCCGCATTGTTGACGACGACGTCGATGCGGCCGAACCGGGCGATCCCCTCGGCCACGGCGGCCCGGATGCTGGCGCGATCCTGTACATCGAGACGGGAGACGAGGACATTCGGATATTCCTCGCAGGCTTCCACCGGGTTGCGCATGGTGGCGATCACGTTCCATCCGCGGTCGGCGAAGAGGCAGGCCGCCGCCTTGCCGAAGCCGGACGAGCAGCCGGTGATGAGAACTGTCCTGGTCACTTCAAACTCCGTTTTCCGATAGATTCCCTATCTAGGACGAGTGCCGCGATGCTATAAGCCGGACAAACCCGGACAGCTCGATGAAGGAAACCGGACAGATGTCAGGCATGACGCTCGCGGACCTCAGAGCCATTTCGATCATCGCCAGCGCCGGCAGCTTCAGGGGAGCGGCTCGCGAACTGGGGATCGCCGTATCCTCGCTCAGCCATCAGGTCGCCGCCGTCGAGAAACGGCTCGGGATCCGTCTCTTCAACCGCACGACGCGGAGCGTCTCCGTCACCGAGGCTGGCGCGGCGCTGCTCGAAAGGGTGCGGCCGGCCCTGATCGAGATCGATGCGGCGCTGGAGGCGGTCGACCATCTGCGATCGACGCCGTCCGGCATCCTCCGGCTCAACACCTCGGAAGGCGGGGCGGTGCGCGTGCTGCCGCTCGTGCTCGACTTCCTCTCCGCCTATCCCGAAATGAAGGTCGACCTCGTCACCGAGGGACGGCTCGTCGATATCGTCGCCGAAGGCTTCGATGCGGGCCTGCGTCTTCAGGAAGTCGTTCCCAAGGACATGATCTGTGTCCCGCTCGGCCAGACCGAATCCTTCGTGCTGGTCGCCACCCCCGCCTATCTCGAGGGCAGGCCCCTTCCCGCCTCGCCCGGCGACCTCCTCGGGCACGAATGCATCCGCGCCCGCCTGCCGAGCGGGGCGCTGGTCGACTGGGAACTGGAGCGGAACGGCGAGGCCGTGACGGTTGCGGTGAAGGGACGCCTGATCGCCGGCAGCACCGATCTCAGCCTGCTCGCTGCGCGCCGGGATGCGGGAATAGCCTATGTCCCGCTGCGTGCCGTCGAGGACGAACTGGCGGACGGCAGTCTGGTCCAGCTGCTTGCGGACTGGAGCCCGCCCTATCCCGGCATCGCGCTGTTCTATCCGAGCCGCCGGCTGCCATCGGCGGGGCTGCGGGCCTTCATCGACCATGCCGCGGCATGGCGAAAGGCGGCGCGGTTCCGCTAGCGGGCGGGCCGTCCTCGCGGACCGCAGGCATGCACGCCCGTCGACGAGGCCGGCCCCGTCTTTCACACCCCGCCCAGCGCGATTTTTTTGGGCATCGGCGGGCAAAACGCCTATATGGAGGCGAATGGAACGAGACTGGACCGACCAATGGCACCGCTGCAGCAGATCATCGACGACTTCGCCTTCCTCGACGAGTGGGAGGACCGCTACCGCTATGTGATCGAACTCGGCAAGGCGCTGCCGGACCTGCCGGAAAAGGACAGGACCGCGGAGAACAAGGTGCAGGGCTGCGCGAGCCAGGTCTGGCTGGTGAGCCATATCGCGGAAGACGGCGCCGATCCGGTGATGACTTTCGAAGGCGATTCGGACGCCCATATCGTGCGCGGCCTCGTCGCCATCGTTCTCGCCACCTATTCCGGCAAACATGCCTCGGAGATCGCCACGACCGACGCGATCGACATCTTCGACCGGATCGGCCTCGTCGAACATCTCTCCTCGCAGCGCGCCAACGGATTGCGCTCGATGGTCAAGCGCATCCGCGAGGAGGCACGGGTCAAGGCGGCGGCCTGAACCGGCTCAGGACGTCGTGCCGAAAGCCTCGGACGCCGGGCGGAAACCGTCGCCGCCCCAATGGCGCATGCCGGCGGGACGGGCCTGCGTCGGCGGCGCGTAATGCCGCGCAAGCGACAGAAGGGCCGCGCGCAGCAGCAGCTTGGCGGAGCGCGCCGGCCATTGCCGCTCCCGCTCGACCAGTTCCAGCCCCTTGCCGAAGCAGCAGATATCTGCCGCGACCCCGGAAAGTTCCGGTCCCATCGCCTCCATGGCGCGGGCGAAACGACGCCGTGCCTCCATCGCGGATGCGGCGATCTCCGACATGCCGCCGATCTCGCCCTTCGTGCGCTTCGACAGGAGCGGCTCCCAGGAGGAGGTCATGCGCGGCTGCATCTGTCCGCGGGTGAAATCGGCATGAAGGCGTTCGCCGGCCTCGATCGCCTCGGCAGGAAAGAAAACCTCGCCCTTGCGGTCCTTCAGTCGCGCGAGACCGGCGAGCGGCGATTCGTTGAGATTGCGGCGTACCGCCTGCCGCGTGCCGTCGAGCTCGACGGTGGCGGGCGCCAGATCGCGATGCTGCTCCGCGAAGGCCTCCTCGCCGGCCAGAAGCGCGCGGCGGACATAACCCGCGGCCTCGCCGGTGGCCGAAAGTCCGCGCGGCGAGCGACGCACGAGACCG
>JBQGDG010000111.1:0-2260 GCA_052038935.1 Neorhizobium sp.
TTCCGCATCCGCGGCGTGGCGACCAACCTGACCTTCCTGGAAGCGATCATCGGGCATGCGAAGTTCCGCGACAATTCCTACACGACGCGGTTCATCGACACGACGCCGGAACTGTTCGAGCAGGTCAAGCGCGCCGACCGGGCGACCAAGCTTCTCACCTATCTCGCCGACGTGACCGTCAACGGCCATCCGGAGACCAAGGGTCGTCCGGAACCTTCCGCGCACGCCGCCCGGCCGGTGCTTCCGCATATCGAGGGGACCATTGCGCCCGGCACCAAGCAGAAGCTCGACGAACTCGGGCCGCGCAAATTCGCCGAATGGATGCGCGGCGAGAAACGGGCGCTGATCACCGACACGACGATGCGCGACGGCCATCAGTCGCTGCTCGCCACCCGCATGCGCACCTATGACATCGCCAGGATCTCCGGCGTCTATGCGCGGGCGCTTCCCGACCTCTTCTCGCTGGAATGCTGGGGCGGGGCGACCTTCGACGTGTCGATGCGGTTCCTCACCGAGGACCCCTGGGAGCGGCTGGCGCTGATCCGCGAGGGGGCGCCCAACATCCTGCTGCAGATGCTTTTGCGCGGCGCCAACGGCGTCGGCTACAAGAACTATCCCGACAATGTCGTCCGATACTTCGTCCGCCAGGCGGCGCGCGGCTCGACGCCGGGCGGCGGCATCGACCTGTTCCGCGTCTTCGACTGCCTCAACTGGGTCGACAACATGCGGGTGTCGATGGATGCGGTCAACGAGGAGAACAGGCTCTGCGAGGCGGCGATCTGCTATACCGGCGACCTGCTCAACTCCGCCCGGCCGAAATACGACCTCAAATATTACGTCGCGCTCGCCGCGGAACTGGAACAGGCCGGCGCCCACATCATCGCGGTCAAGGACATGGCGGGCCTGCTGAAGCCGGCCGCGGCCAAAGTGCTGTTCAGGGCGCTGAGGGAGGCGACGTCGCTGCCGATCCATTTCCACACGCACGACACGTCGGGCATCTCGGCGGCGACGGTGCTTGCGGCCGTCGATGCCGGCGTCGACGTGGTCGACGCGGCGATGGACGCGCTGTCGGGCAATACCTCGCAGCCCTGCCTCGGGTCGATCGTCGCAGCCCTTGCCGGCGGCGAGCGGGATACCGGCCTCGACGCGGAATGGGTCCGCAAGATCTCCTTCTACTGGGAGGCGGTGCGCAACCAGTACGCCGCCTTCGAGAGCGACCTCAAGGGGCCGGCCTCGGAGGTCTACCTGCATGAAATGCCGGGCGGCCAGTTCACCAACCTGAAGGAACAGGCCCGCTCGCTCGGTCTCGACACCAGGTGGCACAGGGTGGCCCAGACCTATGCCGACGTGAACCGGATGTTCGGCGACATCGTCAAGGTGACGCCGTCGTCGAAGGTCGTCGGCGACATGGCGCTGATGATGGTGTCGCAGGACCTGACGGTGGCAGACGTGGAGAACCCGGACAAGGACATCGCCTTCCCGGATTCGGTCGTCTCGATGCTGAAGGGCGATCTCGGCCAGCCGCCGGGCGGATGGCCGCAGGCGATCCAGAAGAAGGCGCTGAAGGGCGAGACGCCCTATACGGCGGTGCCCGGCTCGTTGTTGCCGGCCGCCGATCTCGACGCCGAGCGGAAAGTCATCGAGGACAAGTTGGAGCGCAAGGTCGACGATTGCGAATTCGCCTCCTACCTGATGTATCCGAAGGTGTTCACCGACTTCGCGCTGGCCTCCGATACCTATGGCCCGGTCTCGGTGCTGCCGACGCCCGCCTATTTCTACGGCATGGCCGACGGCGAGGAACTGCTGGCGGATATCGAGCGCGGCAAGACGCTCGTCATCGTCAACCAGGCGACCAGCGCGCCGGACGCCCAGGGCATGGTGACGGCCTTCTTCGAGCTCAACGGCCAGCCACGGCGCATCAAGGTGCCCGACCGCAACCGCGCCTCGGCATCGGCGGCGAGGCGCAAGGCCGAGACCGGCAACCCCGCCCATCTCGGCGCGCCCATGCCCGGCGTCGTCTCCACCGTCGCCGTCAGCCCCGGACAGACGGTCAGCGCCGGAGACGTGCTGCTCTCCATCGAGGCGATGAAGATGGAAACCGCACTCCATGCCGAAAAGGACGGCACGATCGCCGAAGTCCTCGTCAAGGCCGGCGACCAGATCGACGCCAAGGACCTCCTCATCGTCTACAATACCTGACCGGCCCGAACAAAGCGGCAGGCAGAACGGAAAGCCCGGACGCCCTTCAGGCGTCCGCGGC